>NZ_QLTJ01000013.1:0-92808 GCF_003269145.1 Microvirgula sp. AG722
CCATGCACGCTGGACAGCAGCGCGCTGCTCATCTTGCTGTAGACGACCACGCAAAAGAGGATGGACAGCAGCGTTATGATCAGAATGACAAACGCCACCATTTTGCTGCGTAGAGATTTCATCGGATTTCCCTCTTTATCTTGTGCGGAGCACCGCTCCCGGTTTCCCGATATCGCCGGCATGTGGCAAAGAGCGGGGGCGGGGGGGCTGTTGATTGAATTTGTTATTGATGTTGCAATCAATTTCCGCTGTTTTATTCATTCTGAATCAATCAAATGGCGAGCAATGGCAATGCAGAAATGGAAAAATGTTTTCAGCGTTATGTCATCGCCTGCATGACGCACGTGCTTGAGTAAACCCTCTGTACCTGTCAAGCCTGCCAGGGCAGTTTACGTCTTTTGCGTGTTGTATGGCATAGAATGCGATGCAAATCTTAGGACAAACACAGCGCATGAAATCCTTTCCATAAAATAACGTTAAAAAATTTTCATTCAACAGATTGCCAAATGAAAGATCAGTTATTTTTGATAAAAACCGTATTGGATTATTCCGTTGTCAGCGGAACGGTCAATATGAATGACATGTTTTTTCTGCGGACGGGAAGCAGGGCGGGGTGAGGCCCTGCTGATGGCGCGGAGCACGCAGTGGGATGTGATCAATGATCCGGCCGGCAGCACCCGCTATGTGGCCTGGGTGCTGGTCTTCGACGATGAACTGGTACGCGGGCTGACCGCAGCTGGTCGCAAAAGCCGTCTGTGTCGAGCCAGCCTATGGTCGGTTTCATGGTTCATGCCAGCGAGCTGGGGCAGGCGAGCCTGGAGTTTGCCTGCGGCCGTTGAGGCGTGACGGGTGGGGCCTTGCCCGGTGAGTGTGAACGGCTGTGGTTCTGCCGGAATGACGTTGCGGTTGCCTGTGCGTTTCCTATTTCACCTTTGTGAATTCGGTCACGACTTGCGCACTGGGCTCGTTCTTTGTCGGCACGTCGGGGACATTCAATGTGTCCTTGCAGAATGTCGGTGTGGTCAATGGTCTGCTGATCGTCAAGGGGATGTTCAGCCCGAATGCGGCGGCTTCACCCGTCAACAGCCTGGACGACATCATCGCCGGGACGCAATCGTCCACCCTCCCTCGCCTGACCGGTGTCAGTCTTGTTGCCGGGCAGCAATACCGCTATCTGGTGCTGCGCGAAGCTGATGCCGACACTGTCGCGTGCGCTGCAGGTGGCCAGCATCGGCAGCCTGACCGGTGCCATGGATCGGGTCGGAACCCGTCTGGAAGGTCTCCGGCTGGCGGACAACGCGGCAGGCGGTACGGCGCGCGGCATGGCCGCCGGGGATGAAACGGCACGCAATGGCGTCTGGGCCAGGACATACAGTCTGCGCGGAAGCCAGAACGAGCGGGACGGTTTCGCCGGCTACGACAGCAAGGGCTGGGGCATTATCGCCGGTGCCGACCACGAGTTCGCACCGGGGCTGGTCGGTGGCGTCGCGCTCAGCTATTCCGACACCTCCGTCGACTACAACGACCAGCTCAGCGGCAACAGCTGCCGGGTCAAGAGCACGCAGCTGTCCGTTTACGGCAGCGTTCCGCAACTGAAGCTGGAATGGAACAAGGTGTCGCAGGACGGCTATACGGAAAGCGGCGGCGGCCCGCTGGCACTGAGTGTGGACTCGAATTCGGCCGAGCGCATGCGCTCCATCCTGGGGGCCCAGCTCAATCACGACACGTCAATCGGCGGGGTCAGGGTCCAGCCGTACGTGAACCTGTTCTGGAATCACGACTTCAAGAATGCCGGTATCGATTCTGGCGCCAGCTTTGTCGGCGGCGGATCGGCATTACCAAGGGCAGCGGCTACACGGCACAGGTCGCCCATGCGACAGCCCGCTGGGCGTTCTGATCCCTGTCGGTGTGTGTGAACAGCCAGACAGAATGACCGGCCCCGGGGCCGGTCATTTTCATTTGCGCTCGCCACCATGAAAAGCGGAGCCATCCCCGGGGCGTTTTCCGCTACGGGTGCGCGGCGCCAAACCCCAGCATATCCAGCGCCGCCAGCAAGGCGTCATTTTCCGCCGGGGTGCCGATGGTGATGCGCAGTTTGTCCCGCAGGCGGTCCTCGTCGAAATAGCGGACGAAAATGCCCTGGGTCCGCAGGCCCTCGAACACGCCCCTGGCACCGCCCCGGCTGTATTCCGGCACGCTGACCAGCAGGAAATTGGTCTGGCTCGGCGCGGACGGCAGCGCGCGTGCCGCCAGCGACTGCGCCATCCGTTGCCGTTCGCTGCGCACCCGCTGTGCCGAGGCCCGCGCCGCGTCGCCGGCTTCGAGTGCGGCGACGGCCAGGCGCTGGGCGATGGCGTCGACGTTGTAGCTGTCCTTGGTCTTGAACATCGGCTCCAGCAGCGAGGCGGCGCCCAGCCCGTAGGCAAAGCGCAGCCCGGCCAGTGAATAGCCCTTGCTCAGGGTCCGCAGCATCAGCAGGTTCTCGTGGCGGGACAGCAGCGGCAGGGTGTTGTGCGCCAGCGCCGGGTCGACGAAGTCGACATAGGCTTCATCGATCAGCAGGACGCCGTTGAACTCGCTGGCCAGCCGGTCGAGTTCCGGCACACTGATCAGCGTGCCGGACGGTGCATGCGGATTGCAGATCAGCAGCAGTGCCACCCCCGCTTCATTCATCTTCCTGCCCAGGTCCGGCGGCAGCGACCAGTCGTCCTGCAGCGGAAGGGCGAAAGTGGGGGAGTCGTGTATTTCCGCCAGCACGCCGTACAGGCCATAACTCGGCCGCACAATCCCGATCGGCTGCCCGGGCTCGACAAACGTACTGATCGCCAGCCGCAGCAGCTCGTCCCCGCCGTTGGTGGCGATGACATTCTGCGGCGACAGGCCATGTACGCTGGCCGCCAGCTCCCGGAAGGCGCGGGCGCTCGGGTGCGGGTAGCGGCGCAATTCATCCGGCTGGACCGATTGCAGCGCCTCGATCACCTGCCGGGCCGGGGGATACGGGTTTTCGTTGGTATTCAGCTTGGCGACGACCCGGCATTCCGGTTGATCTCCCGGGGTGTACCCGGCCGCCCGCCGCACATTCTGTCTTTCATGAGTCATGCGTCTACATCCACTGTCTGTTCAGTCTGGTCGCGAATCCCGGCTATTAATACGCCCCTGAATGTGAATTGCAACCGCCCCCGCTCGTTGCCGAACGGGGGCGGTTGCCCTGCGCCGGCTTACTGGTAGACCGGATGGCGGCGGCACAGCGCCGTGACCTGCTCCCGCACCTGGCGTGCCACCAGATCGCTGTTGCCGGTTTCCAGCGCATCCAGCACGTCGCACAGCCAGCCTGCCAGCTGCTCGCACTCTTCCACGCCAAAGCCGCGGGTGGTGACGGCCGGCGTGCCGATGCGCAGGCCCGACGTCACGAACGGCGAGCGCGGATCATTGGGCACCGAGTTCTTGTTCGCCGTGATATAGGCGTTGCTCAGTGCCGCATCGGCGTCCTTGCCGGTGTACGGCTTGTCGGACAGGTCGATCAGCATCATGTGGTTGTCCGTGCCGCCGGACACAATCTTGTAGCCGCGCTTCTGCAGCAGGGCGGCCATGGCACGGGCATTGGTCACGACCTGCTTCTGGTAGGTCTTGAACTCGGGCGCCAGGGCTTCCTTGAACGCGATGGCCTTGGCGGCGATCAGGTGCATCAGCGGCCCGCCCTGGACCCCGGGGAAGACAGCCGAGTTGAGCTTCTTGTAGAAGTCCTCGTCCTGGCCCCGGGACAGGATCAGGCCGCCGCGCGGGCCGCGCAGGGTCTTGTGGGTGGTGCTGGTCACCACATGGGCATGCGGCAGCGGATTCGGGTATTCGCCGGCCGCGACCAGGCCGGCCACGTGGGCCATGTCCACCCAGAACAGGGCGCCGACCTTGTCGGCAATGGCGCGCATGCGCGCCCAGTCCTTGTAGCGTGAGTAGGCGGAGAAACCGCCGATCAGCATCTTCGGCCGGGTTTCCAGCGCGATGCGTTCCATCTCGTCGTAGTCGATCAGCCCGGTCGCCGGATCGAGGCCGTAGGGGACAATCCTGTAGTGACGGCCGGAGAAGTTGGACGGGTTGCCGTGGGTCAGGTGTCCGCCCTGGGCCAGGTTCATCCCCATCACGGTGTCGCCGGGGCTGACCAGCGCCAGGAACACGGCGGCATTGGCCTGGGCGCCGGCATGCGGCTGGACGTTGACATAATCGCAATCGAACAGTGCCCGGGCCCGCTCGATGGCCAGGCGCTCGGCCACATCGACATACTCGCAGCCGCTGTAATAGCGCTTGCCCGGATAACCCTCGGCATACTTGTTGGTCAGGACTGTGTTCTGGATGGACATCACCAGCGGGCTGGCATAGTTCTCGGACGCGATCAGTTCGACGTGGTTTTCCTGACGGCGTTCTTCGTTGCGCACGGCCTCGGCCAGTTCGGCGTCGAAATCGTCGAGGGTCACGGATTGCTGGTAATACATGTTGACGGGGTCCTGTGGTCGGGATGAAGGAATGGGCTGAAGGGGAGCGGTCGGCGCCGGCAGGTCCATCTGCCGGCGGACATCGCGTATCAGGGAGCTGGCTGCCGCCAGCGTGTCTGTCACCGGTTTGCCTGGCAGGGCCTCGATCAGCCAGGAGCCGATCACGACGGCGTCTGCCGTGTGGGCGACTGCGCGCGCGGTCTGCGCATCGCGGATGCCGAAACCGACGCCGACCGGAAGCCGCACGTGGCGGCGGATGCGCGCCAGCGTGTCCTGAACCTGGGCCATGTCCAGCGTCCGGGTGCCGGTCACGCCATTGACGGACACGCAATAGACATAGCCGCTGGCACATTCGGCAATCTGCCGGATGCGTTGCTCGGTCGACGTCGGGGCAATCAGGAAGATCAGATCCATGCCGTGCCGGCGCAGTTGCGTGGCCAGCGCGCCGGACACTTCCGGCGGGTAGTCGACCACCAGCACGCCATCCACTCCGGCCGCCGCCGCGGCCTCGGCAAAGGCGCCCGGACGGCGCAACTGGTCGTAGCGTTCGAGCGGATTGGCGTAGCCCATCAGCACCACTGGCGTGTGGTTGTTGGTGCTGCGGAACTGGCGGACGTGGTTGAGCACCTGCGGCAGGCCAATGCCGGCGAGCAGTGCCTGCTCACTGGACTGCTGGATGGTCGGGCCGTCGGCGGACGGGTCGGAAAACGGTACGCCCAGCTCGATAATGTCGGCGCCGGCGCTGACCAGCGCATGCATCAGGGTCGGGGTGATGCCGGCCTGCGGATAGCCTGCCGTCACATACGGGATCAGCGCCTGCCGACCCTGCTGCGCCAGACGGTGGAAGGTGTGCTCGATCCGGCTCATGCGACACCTCCCGCCCTGCTGCAGTCATGGGCCAGTACCGTGTCCATGTCTTTGTCGCCCCGGCCGGACAGATTGACCAGAATGGCCTGCTCGCGGGACATCTCCCTTGCCAGCTTGATGGCATGGGCAACGGCATGACTGGCTTCCAGCGCCGGAATGATGCCTTCGACGCGGCTGAGGCGATGGAAGGCGTCGACCGCTTCGGCATCGGTGACACCGACATACTCGGCACGGCCGATCTCGTGCAGCCACGCGTGTTCCGGTCCGACGCCCGGATAGTCCAGGCCGGCACTGATGCTGTGGGTCTCCAGCACCTGGCCGTTGTCGTCCTGCAGGATCAGGGTGCGGTTGCCATGCAGCACGCCGGCGCTGCCGCGCTGGATCGAGGCGGCGTGTTTGCCGCTGTCCAGCCCGAAACCGGCGGCTTCCACGCCGATCAGGCGCACTCCCTCGTGGTCGATATACGGGTGGAAGATGCCGATGGCGTTGCTGCCGCCGCCGACACAGGCGACTATCGCATCCGGATGCTGCTTCAGCATCTGCCGGCGCCGGAACAGGGCCGGCATCTGCTCCAGGCACTCCTTGCCGATCACGGTCTGGAAGTCGCGCACCATCATCGGATACGGATGCATGCCGGCCACGGTGCCGATCAGGTAGAACGTGTTGTCGACATGTGCAACCCAGTCGCGCATGGCCTCGTTCATGGCGTCCTTCAGCGTCCGGCTGCCGGATTCCACCGGCACCACGGTCGCACCCAGCAACTGCATGCGCTGGACATTCGGGTGCTGCCGCCGGATGTCCTCGCTGCCCATGTAGATCACGCACTCCAGCCCGTAGCGGGCGCAGATGGTGGCGGTGGCCACGCCGTGCTGACCGGCACCGGTCTCGGCAATGATGCGCCGCTTGCCCATGCGTCGCGCCAGCATGGCCTGGCCGATCACATTGTTGATCTTGTGGGCGCCGGTATGGTTGAGGTCTTCGCGCTTGAGGAAGATCTGCGCGCCTCCCGTCTCGTCACTGAGCCGTCTGGCGTGGTACACCGGCGATGGCCGGCCGACATAGTCCGCCAGCTCGTCGCGGAACTCGGCGACGAAGTCCGCATCGTCCCGGTAGCGCAGATAGGCCCGGTGCAGTTCGTTGACGGCGCCGGCCAGGGTCTCGCTGATGAAGCTGCCGCCGAAGCGGCCGAAGAAGCCGGCGGCATCCGGTTGGGCGCAGGGTGGCATGCGGGTCATGCTTGCAGCTCCTCATGGGTTTTCTGCCGGGCGGCGGGCGTTGCCAGCAGGCGCGCCACGCGCACCACGATCTCGTCGATCTGCGCTTCGTCGCAGATCAGGGCCGGGAGCAGGCGCAGGGTGGTGTCGCGGGTCACGGTAATCAGCAGGCGCTGTTCGTCCAGCGCGCGCCCGACCAGCTCTCCGCAGCGCCGGTTCAGTTCGATGCCGGCCATCAGCCCCAGGCCGCGAATCGAGACGACGTCGGGGTGATCGCCCAGTGTCGCCTGCAGGCCGGCCAGCAGCCGGCGGCCCAGCACGGCGGCCCGCGCCGGCAACTGTTCGCGCTCCATGATGTCGAGCACGGTGCAGCCGACACGGCAGACCAGCGGATTGCCGCCGAAGGTGGAGGCGTGATGACCGGGCGAGAACAGACTGGCGGCCGCGCCGCGCGCCAGACAGGCGCCGATCGGCACGCCATTGCCCAGCCCCTTGGCCAGGGTGATGACGTCGGGCACGATGCCGGCATGCTGGAAGCCGAACCAGGCGCCGGTACGACCCATGCCGGTCTGTACCTCGTCCATCATCATCAGCCAGCCGCGCTCGTCACACAGCTGGCGCAATGCGCGAAGGTAGGAAGCAGAGGCCGCATGCACGCCGCCTTCTCCCTGTACCGGCTCGATCAGTACCGCAACGATGTCGGCGGTCTGCGCCGCCAGTTCGCGGACGGCCTCGATATCGTCGTAGGGCACGCGCACAAAACCCGGTACCAGCGGCTCGAAGCCGCGCTGCACCGCCGGGTTGCCGGTCGCGGCCAGCGTCGCCAGCGTGCGACCATGAAAACTGTTCTCCATGACCAGCACCAGCGGCTGCACGACCTGTCTGGCGTTGGCATGGAGCCGGGCCAGCTTGAGCGCCGCCTCGTTGGCCTCGGCCCCCGAATTGCAGAAAAAGGCGCGTTCCATGCCCGACAGCGCGCACAGCCGCTGACCGAGCTGTTCCTGCCATTCGATGCGGAACAGATTGGAGGTATGCAGCAGCTTGCCGGCCTGGTCGGCGATGGCGGCGGCGATCTCGGGATGGGCGTGGCCGAGGTTGGTGACGGCGACACCGGCGATGGCATCCAGGTATTCCACGCCCTGCGCATCCCACAGCCGCGCACCATGGCCCCGGGTGAAGGAAACTGGCCGGCGCGAATACGTCTGCATGAGATACGAGGGTGAAGTGTTCATGGCTTTTCTTCCTGCTTGGTCGTGATGCAAAAGAATTCCGCCGGCGGCCGGCGGCTTACGCGCTGGCGGCAGTTTCCGCCGTGGGCCAGTAATACGAGTCGGGCAGGGCGCGGGCGCCGAAAATGGCCTGCCCGACCCGGACCACGGTCGCACCTTCCTCGATGGCGATCTCGAAGTCGCCGGACATGCCCATCGACAGCTCGTTCAGGCCGATGCCGGGCGGGGCGTCCTGGCGCAGGCGGTCGCGCAGCTCCCGCAGCAGCACAAAGCAGGCGCGGACCCGCGCCGCCTCGGCCGAGAACAGGGCCAGCGTCATCAGGCCGCGCACGCGCAGGGCCGGGAAGGCGGGCAGGGCGTGCAGGAAGGCCGCGACGTCCTCGGGCTGCAGGCCGTACTTGCTGGCCTCGCCGGAGGTATTGACCTGAACGAACACATCCAGCTCGCGGCCTTCGGCCTGCAGGCGCCGGTTCAGCTCCTCGGCCACCCGCAGGCTGTCCAGTGCCTGGAACTCGTCGGCAAAGCGGGCGACCAGCCTGGCCTTGTTGGTCTGCAGATGGCCGATGACCGACCAGTGCAGGTCCGGCAGATCGGCCGTGGCTTCCCACTTGCGATGGGCTTCCTGCACCTTGTTCTCGCCGAGCAGCCGGCAGCCCGCCGCATACGCGAGGCGCACATGCGCTTCGTCAAAGGTCTTGCTGACCGGCAGCAGGCGCACGCTGGCCGGTTCGCGACCGACCCGCAGGCAGGCGCTGGCGATGCGTTCGCGAACCACGGCCAGGTTGCGGCGGAAGTCGTCGACGGTATCGGCCTGCGGATAGCGGCCGTGCCGGTCGTGCCGGGTCTGGGTGCCGGATGGCGAGGCCGGAAGATCGGTGTGGCTGGATATCGCGGGCATCAGTTGGCTCCCCCTTTGTTGATGGCGGGTTCGGCGGCAGGACGCACCGTGTCGGTGGCTGCGGCGCGGCGCGGCAGCGCGCCATTGAGCACGGCGTAGGCCACCAGCCCGATCAGCAGGCCCCAGAACGCGCCGCCGATGCCGAACAGCTTGATATTGGCCGCCGCCGCCAGGAAGGTGATCAGCGCGGCTTCGCGGGATTTCGCATCGGCCATGGCATTGGCGAGGCTGCCGCCGATGGTGCCCAGCAGGGCGAGCCCGGCCAGAGTGGTGATGAAGGTGGCCGGAAAGGCCATGAAGACGGCGGCGAGCGTGACGCCGAACACGCCGACCAGGATGTAGAAAATCCCTGCCGCCACCCCGGCGATCCAGCGCCTGGACGGGTCCTCGTGCGCTTCCTTGCCGGTGCAGATGGCGGCCGTGATCGCGGCGACGTTGAAGGCATGCGAGCCGAACGGCGCCATCAGCAGGGAACCGAGGCCGGTGACGGTCACGATCGGGTTGGCGCTGGTCTTGAAGCCGTCATTGCGCAGCACCAGCATGCCGGGCATGTACTGCCCGGTCAGGGTGATCAGGAACAGCGGCAGCGCGACACTCAGCAGCGAGTTCAGCGTGAACACCGGCAGGGTGAAGACCGGCGCGGCCAGTTTCAGTTCCAGCCCGGACAGGTCGACGCGCCCCTGCAGCAGCAGGAAGGCCAGCCCCAGCACCAGGATGCCGACCACGGCGTAGCGTGCGGTGAAGCGCTTGAGCACGACATAGGCAACGATCAGCAGGCCGGCCAGCAGCGGGTCGATGCTCATGCCGCCAAAGGCGCCGATACCGAACTGCAGCAGAATGCCGGCCAGCAGGCCTGCCGCTACCCCCGGCGGAATCAGCCGGATGACGCGTTCGAAGTAGCCCGACAGACCGAGCAGCACAAAGGCCGCCGCCGAGACCAGATAGGCGCCGACCGCCTCGGCATACGGCGTCGTGGCCAGGGCGACGACCAGAAAGGCCGCGGCCGGCGTCGACCAGGCGGTGATGATCGGCTCGCGGGAGATCCAGCTGAGGAAGAGCCCGGTGACCCCCACACCAATCGACACCGACCACACCCAGGAGGCGGTCAGTTCCGGACTGAGGCCGGCCACTTTCGCGGCCTGGAACACCAGGATGAATGTGCCGCCGTAGTTGACGATGACCGAGATCAGCCCGGCCACGACCGGGTGAGTGAGATCACTGAGGCGAAGGGATGAAGACGAAGCTGAAGAGGACATGATTTTCTGATCTCCGCTGCCTGACAATGTGCCCGGCATAGACTGGTGGTGAATTTATATCGCGTGACTGGACGGTGTGGCCCCTACACTTTGGACGGCTCGGGCAGACCACTTTGTGCAGCGCACCCCGGCAGTGCCTCAGCCATGGATGCGCTGGAAGTCGTGCATGAAGTCGGTCAGCGCCTCGACGGCGGGCAGACCGATCGCGTTGTAGATGCTGGCCCGGATCCCGCCGACCGACGCATGGCCCTTGAGTCCGTTGAGCCCGGCCCGGTCGGCCAGTTGCAGGAAGGTCTTTTCCAGGGCAGGGTCGGCCAGCACGAACGGCACGTTGTTGATGGAGCGGCTGGCCGCTTGCACCGGGTTGACGTAGAAGCCGTCGCTGCTGTCGATCGTGCGGTACAGCAGTTCGGCCTTGGCCTGATTGGCGCGGTGGATCTGCTCGATGCCGCCGGAGCGGCTGATCCACTTGAGGGTCAGCCCGGTCAGGTACCAGGAGAAGGTGGCCGGGGTGTTGAGCATCGAGTCCGCCCGTGCCTGATGGGCATAATTCAGCACGTCCGGTGTCACGTTCAGCGGCGCATCAAGCAGCGCTTCGTCCACGATGACGACGGTGACGCCCGCTGGCCCGATATTCTTCTGCGCGGCGGCGTAGATCAGCCCGTGCTTGGCCACATCGATCGGTTTGGACAGCAGGCTCGAACACGCATCGCAGACCAGCGGGACGGCGGCATCCGGCGTGGTGGAGAACTGCACGCCATGCACCGTTTCGTTCTCGGTGTAGTGCAGATAGGCGGCATCCGGGTTGAGCTGCCAGTTTGCGGCGTCGGGGATGTGGTCGAAACCGGACGATTCGCTGCTGCCCGCGACGCGGACGTCGCAGTAGCGGCTGGCGGCCTGGATGGCCTTGCCGGACCAGAGCCCGGTGTGCAGATAGTCCGCCGTGCGCTTGCCGCGCAGCAGATTCATCGGCACCTGCGAGAACTGCAGCGAGGCGCCGCCCTGCAGGAACAGCACCCGGTAATGGTCTGGTACCTTCAGGAGGGTGCGCAGATCCTGTTCGGCCTGGCGGGCAAGCTCGATGAATGTCCCCGAGCGATGGCTGATTTCCATCACCGACATGCCGGTGCCGGCGAAGTCGAAAAATTCCCGGTGCGCTTCCCGCAGCACTTCCATCGGCAGCGCGGACGGGCCCGCGCTGAAGTTGTGAGACCTTGCCATACGTTTTTCTGAGCCTGTTCGGATGAGTTCGCGATGCGTGGCATCGCCAGTCACAAAGGCAGTGACGACCCGCACAGTCTATGGATAAGATGGCCTGATTTAGTGGGCCATTTCCACCCTGTCAGGCAGACCACATGGCAAAGACATTCGAGCTTGAAACCCTGAAAATGCGGCTGAACGATGCCGAGTTCGAGCTGCTGAACCTGCACCAGCGCATCCAGCGCGCACTGCGTGCGCTGATCCTCGACGGCGCCCTGGGGCCGGGCGTGAAACTGCCGGCGACGCGGGCGCTGGCCACTTCGCTCGGCGTGGCCCGCGATACGGTCGAGAACGCCTATGTGCAGTTGCATCGCGACGGCTTCATCGCCCGGCAGAAGGGCTCGGGCAGCTATGTGTCCGAAACCGTCGGTACCGAACTGCGCGGCGCGGCGCGCAAGCGCATGAAGCTCCAGGACCACAAGCGCAGCACGATGGAACCGGGGGCGGGGCTGAGCCGGCGCGGGCGGATGATTCTCGACAGCGGCGGCACCATCGACCAGCAGGTGATCAAGGCGTTCGCCACCGGCCTGCCGGAAACCCGCACCTTTCCGACCGATGTCTGGGAACGGCTGCAGCGCCAGGCGCTGAAGGACTACCGCGCCCAGGTGCTGCTGCACGGCGATCCGCAGGGGGCGATGCCGCTGCGCAAGGCCATTGCCGCCTACCTGAACCTCGAACGCGGCGCCAAGGCTGCGCCGGAGCAGATTCTGGTGCTGAGCAGCACCCGGCAGGCCCTGTTCCTGTGTGCCCAGTTGCTGGTGGATGCCGGCCGGCCGATCCTGATGGAGAACCCGGGTTACTACGGTGCCAAGAAGGCGTTCGAGTCGACCGAGGCCAGGGTCGTGCCGATCGACGTCGACGCGCAGGGCATCCGCACCGATCTGTTGCGGGCCGATCGCAGCGGTGCCGACTGCGTCTACGTGACGCCATCCCACCAGTACCCGACCGGAGCGACCCTGTCGCTTGAACGGCGGCTGGAGCTGATCAGCTGGGCGGCGGAGAACGGCAAGTGGATCATCGAGGACGACTACGACAGCGAGTTCCACTACGACGGCCTGCCGACGGCCTGTGTCCAGGGCCTGGACAAGTACCAGCGCACGATCTACATCGGCACCTTCAGCAAGACGCTGTATCCGGGCCTGCGCATGGGCTATATGGTCATTCCGCCGGAGCTGGTCAGCGCCTTCGCCCGCGCGCGCAGCATCATGGACGGGCACACGCCGCAGATTCTGCAGCTGACCCTGGCGCGCTTCATGGAAGAAGGACACTACAACGCCCATGTGCGGGCGATGCGCAAGCTGTATGCCGGGCGCCGGGAAATCCTGCTTGAAGCCATCGATCGGCACCTGGCCGGCATTGTGACCGCGCTGCAGCCGGAGGGCGGCATGCAGGTCCTGTGCCTGCTGGAGGACGGCTGGTCGGAGGAAAAGACCATCCGCCAGGCGGCCAGCGCCGGCGTACTGCTTCCGGGGCTCAGCCGGCTGTACGCCGGCGAGGAAAAGCGGCAGGGCTGGCTGCTCGGTTATGCGTCGCTGACTGCCTATGAAATCGAGGCGGCCATGCTGCGTCTGGCCAATGCGCTGAAGAAGTAGCCGGCGGGCTGCGTGCTCAGTAGGGCAGCGGGAAGCGCCGGGTCAGCTCCGCCACCCCTTCGCGGATCGAGCTTTCCGTGCGGCTGTCGATGGCGCCGGCACGCACGCCGCCGAGCAGGGCAAGGATCATGTCGCCGATTTCCCGGAACTCGTCCGGCCCCATGCCGCGCGAGGTGCAGGCCGCGCTGCCCACCCGGATGCCGGAGGTGACCGTCGGCCCGGTTTCGTCGTTGGGCACGGTATTCTTGTTCAGGGTCAGACCGACCTGTTCCAGCGCATGCTCCGCCACATTGCCGGCCAGCCCCCAGGGGCGCAGATCGATCACGCCGAGATGGCAGTCCGTACCGCCGGACACGATGGACAGGCCGCCTTCCGCCAGCCGGCCGCACAGGGCCTGCGCGTTCTCGACCACGGTCCGGGCGTAGGCGTGAAATGTCGGGTGCAGCGCCTCGCCCAGCGCTACGGCCTTGGCGGCAATGATGTGCATCAGCGGGCCGCTCTGCAGGCCGGGAAATACGGCCGAATTGATTTTCTTCATGATCTCGCCGTCATTGCCCAGGATCATGCCGCCACGCGGCCCGCGCAGTGTCTTGTGGGTCGTGGTGGTGGTGACATGGGCGAACGGGACCGGCGACGGGAAGACGCCGCCGGCGACCAGCCCGGCAACGTGCGCCATATCCGCCATGAACAGGGCGCCCACATCGTCGGCAATGGCGCGGAAGCGCGCAAAGTCGAGGGTGCGCGAGTAAGCCGATCCGCCGGCGATGATCAGCCGGGGCCGTTCACGCCGGGCAATCCGTTCGACCTCGTCCATGTCGACCCGGTGCGACACCGGGTCGACCCCGTAGCTGATGGCCTGGAACCACCGCCCCGAGATATTGGCCCTGGCGCCATGGGTCAGGTGCCCGCCGGCCTTCAGGTCGAGACCGAGAACCTTGTCGCCCGGCGCCAGAAAGGCAAGAAACACCGCCTGGTTGGCCTGGCTGCCCGAGTGCGGCTGCACATTCGCGTATTCGCAACCGAACAGGCGCGTGGCCCGCTCGATCGCCATGTTCTCGGCAGTGTCGGCATGCAGGCAGCCACCGTAGTAGCGGCGGCCCGGATAGCCTTCTGCATACTTGTTGGTCAGCACCGAGCCCAGGGTTTCAAGCACGGCGCGGCTGACGAAGTTCTCCGATGCGATCAGTTCGATCGAGTGCTGTTGCCGCTGCCGTTCGGCGTCGATGACGCCCCAGAGGTCCCGGTCGGCCTGTTGCAGGGTGAGGGAGCCCACGGCGGGCAGGGCAAGACCGTCTGTGTTCGCCATTCTCGGCATGTAGTTTCCTGTGTCGATTGAAGCAGACCGGCGAATCCGGGCGTCTTGCGGCCTGCCGGCCACGCGGATTGCCGTCTGTGCTGATAAGGACGATCGGGCTGTCCATGGGCTCAAATGCAGAACCCCATCCTAATCTGGCCGCGAACGGGCGGGATATACCGTGTTTCCGGACCCGTACAGACCACTTTTCTGTCGTTGCAGTGCAGCAGATTTCGGCAGGTGGTCTGGTCCTGTCGCTGAAAATGGACTGTTACGAAAGACCATATTGGGAATAGTATTTTTGCGGGGATGATCCTGGCATACCCTCATTGCCGCGCCGACACTTGAATCCGTGCCTCTGCGCTGCAGGAAAATGGCCCGGCCGACCACCCCGCCTGTTCACTGCAACTTTCTCGTACTCGCTACTGTTTCCCCTGCCACCGTCGGTGCAGGGGCATCGGGCGATGTGCCATTCACTGTTGAAACGATTGTCGCCCGAATAACGGGCGAGCCTGAGTCGTGAGCGATCAGCCCCGTCGTGGTGCTGCAATCGTGATGTACCGAAATAAAAGATTCATCCATTTACCCGCCGGTTATTACCGGTTCGGGAAACGTTAAATAATAAAAATATAACGCAACTTTCATACTTGAAAAACGCAGCCAGTCTGCAAGCCGGAGATTGAAAATGAAACATTTGAATGCAGGTACCGATGATGCCGTCCATGTCATGCTGAACAAGCTGTCCACGCTGTGGAAAAGCCGTGCAGCAGTCAATCGGGAACAGCCTGACTACTGGAGTCTGGCCTTTGATCCGGCCAAGAAGGATTTCAGTACGTCCCTGTTGCCGTTCCGCGACCATCAGGCCTGGCTGGAAGCGCCAGAAGAACTGCAGTCCAAATGCCTCTCGTACGCCTGGGGAATTTATAACCTGAAAACCATTTATATTGAGTGCAATGTGGTGGCCCCGGTGTGCGAAGACATTATCAAGACGCCGCCGCCGAGCGCCAATCGCGCGCTGCTGCAGGACGTGATGTCGGAAACCCTGCTGGACGAAGCCCTGCATACGCGCATGTCGATCATGGCCTGCAACTATATCTACGATATGCGCGGCCTTCCGCCGCTCGACTTCTCGGACTTCAATCTGGTTCGCTGGCGCGACGGTCTGCTGGCGGATTGCGGTGCCGAGTGGGAACGCCGCCTGACGCGTTTCGCCATTGCCTGCGCCAGTGAAACCCTGATTACCGACTACCTGAAGACCATGGCCGAGGATGACTCGATCCAGGCCGTCTGCCATGAAGTCACGCGGACCCACGCCATGGACGAATGGAGCCACTCCAGCGTATTCAGCTTTGTGGCGACCGACATCGTTCACGGCCTGAGCCGCAAGGAACGCGAATACCTGCGCGCGGTCATCGTCAAGACCGTGCAGATGTTCGCCAACAACGAACTCGGGGCCTGGTCCACCGTGTTCTCGATGCTGGACTTCCCGCACGCCCGCGACATCCTGCACGATGTCGGCGACACCAACGAGATCGGCGTCTACACCGAATCGGTCGAAAGCCTTCTTGACCGGATCGGCCTGGCCGGCAAGATCCATTCGAATCCCGTTGCCGCCTCGCGCCAGGAGGTCCGTGCATGAACACCGTGGTCCAGGCGCGTTGCGAACGCGCCGTCCCGGAGGTGGGAGGGGTCAAGGTCTTCACGCTGCGGGCGCAGGACGCGCATGCCGGCTTTCTGAGTACGCTGCAGCCCGGCCGGCATGTCGCGATCCACTATCCGGACACCTCGGGCACCCTGCAGGAGCGGCTGTATTCGATCACCCGCCGGCAGGATGACGATCTGTTCGAGATCGCGGTCAAGCGTTCGGGCCGCAGCGGGGTCTCGGACCAACTGCATTCGACCCTGCAGGAAGGGTCGATGGTGCCGCTGAACTATGTGGCCGGTGACATCTCGCTGGCGTCGATTGTCGACCTTGAGCATGTCGGCATGGTCGCGGGTGGCATCGGCATCACGCTGCCGATCGCGCTGCTCCGGGAACTGGCGACCCGGTCGCGCAGCGGGCTGCGCGTGCCGGAGGTGGTGCTGATGCTGTGCGTGCCCCGGGTGGTCGACATCCCGTTCCTGCACGAGCTGCTGGAGCTGGACCTGACCATGGCGTGGTTCTCCCTGCGCGTCTTCGTCACCCGCGAGTGCATTCAGGACAGCGGTCACTTCATGTCCGGTCGCCCGCCGGCGGATGCCCTGCATATCCTGAAGCAGCCGCAGGCGGTGGTGATCTGCGGCAGTCATGCCTTTGCCCAGACCTTCCGCGAGCGGACGGCCACGATCTTCCCCGCCGCCCGGCTGCTGATCGAGTCGTTCACCCCGCCGGACGCGCCGACGGCGGCAGAGATCCGGCAGGGCGAAGCGGCAGCGCCGCTGCGCCTGCGCCTTGCCGACAGTGATGCCGTCATCGAGACCACGCCGGGCAAGAGTCTGCTGGACATGCTGGAATCCAGCGGCGTGCCGGTCCGCAGTCAGTGCCGGGCCGGCATCTGCGGCAGTTGCCGGGTCCGGGTGTCCGCCGGCGATTGCCGGTTCGAGCCCGACTTCTGCCTCAGCGATGACGACAAGGAAGACGGCTATGCCCTTGCCTGTTGTACCTTTCCCCTGTCCGGCGAATTGACGGTCGATCTGAAATCCGCCGCCTAGTCCCCGCTTCCCGTTCTCTTATTCCAATGAGGATTTGTATGAAAACAGCGATTGCACTGCGCCACATTCACTTCGAGGACGTCGGCACGCTCGATGCCGTACTGCTCGAACAGGGTTACCAGGTGCAGTACCTCAATCCGGCACTGGACGCGCTGGACGGACCGGCGGTCCGGAATGCCGACCTGCTGATCGTGCTGGGCGGCCCCATCGGCGCCTGCGACGAACAGATCTATCCCTTCCTCGAAGGCGAACTGGCCGTCGTGCGCCAGCGGCTGGCGGCCGGCAAGCCGATGCTGGGCATTTGCCTGGGCGCCCAGCTGATTGCACGCGCGCTGGGGGCCAAAGTCTATCCGCTCGGCGTCAAGGAAATCGGCTTCTCTCCGCTGACGCTGACGCCGGAAGGCCGCGAGTCGGTGCTGGCCACGCTGGGGGACACCCCGGTCCTGCACTGGCATGGCGACCAGTTCGACATTCCCGCCGGTGGTGTCCGGCTGGCCAGCACGGCAGTCGGAGCCAACCAGGCGTTCGCCATCGGCGCCAATGTGCTCGGGCTGCAGTGCCACCTCGAAGCCGACGTGCACAAGCTGGAAAGCTGGCTGGTTGGCCATGCCAGCGAGCTGGGGCAGGCCGGCATCGACCCGCGCACGCTGCGGGAAGACGCCGCCCGTCTGGGTGACCGCCTGACAACGGCCGCACGCAGCGTGATGGCGGACTGGCTGCGCCAGCTGGACCACCAGACGCCGGCATGACGGAGGACGTCACCCTGCCCGGGACGGCGCGGGGACCGCATCCGTATCTGCTGGATGTGGTTTCCGTGCAGTCCCAGGTCATCTACGGGCGGGTCGGCAACAATGTGGCTGTCCCCGTGCTGCAGGATGGCGGCCTCAGCGTGGCCGCCGTACCCACGGTACTGCTCAGCAATACCCCGCATTATCCCAGCGTCCATGGCGGCGCCGTGCCGGCCGAATGGCTGGAAGGCTATCTGTACGACCTCGGGCGACGCGGGGCGCTGCAACGCCTGCGCGCCGTTCTGGTCGGCTATCTCGGGCATCCCGATCACGCCGCCGTCCTCGCGCGCTGGATCGGCCGCCTGCAGCAGGAAATGCCAGGGCTGCTGGTGGTCGTGGATCCGGTCATCGGCGATGTCGACGTCGGCACCTATGTCGCCCCCGGTCTGGTCGACGCCTATTGCCGGTACCTGCTGCCGCTGGCGACCGGCCTGACGCCGAACGGCTACGAACTGGCGCAGCTGACCGGCATGCCGACCGGGCGCCAGGAAGAAGCGATGGCAGCCGCACGGCAACTGCTGGGGGCGCGCACCCGCTGGGTGGCCGTGACCAGCGCGGCGCCGGCGGCCTGGCCGGACGGGCAGATGGGAACGGCACTGGTCACGGCGACGGAGAGCGTGACCCTCCGCCACGCCCGGGTCGACTGCGCGTGCAAGGGCACCGGCGACCTGTTCGCTGCCAGCCTGACTGCCAGCCTGCTGGACGGTATTGCGCTGCCTGATGCCGTCTCGCTGGCCGGTTCGCGGGTGGTCGAGGTGCTCGAACAGACCCGCGCCGCGTGCTGCAACGAGCTGGTGCTGACACCGGGGCGCTCGCTGGCTGGCATCCATGACATCAGGGCAATGACACCCTGATACCGGAAAGTGGTCTGTTTATTCAGTTGCAATTGGACCGGTTTGTCAGTCCATTCGCACGGTATAAACAGAGCGGGAAACAGAACCACGGGAAATCGCGAATACGGGCATGCCTGCAACGGGCATGCCATTTTCTGCCGCTTTTCCAGCGCTGTTTTCCGGAACCTGCCGCCGCTTATAAAAAACGGATCGTGCCTGCTTGCCGGATAACCGGGCAATGACCGATGAGGCGCGGGTTTCTTTCTTGAAGTCAGCCAAGGAGTCAAAAATGATTGTTGTGCTGTTTGAATTGCAGGCTGCCCCCGGGCAACAGCAGACGTATGTGGATCTGGTGAACAAATTGCAGCCGCTTCTGGCACCGATCGAGGGGTTTATTTCGGTTGAATGTTTTCAAAGCACGCTGAATCCCGAAAAGGTCATGTCGGTCACGACCTGGCGCGATGAGGAGGCGGTGAAGCAGTGGCGGAACGTGCCGGCGCACCTGTCCGCGCAGAAAGCCGGCCGTGACAAGATCTTCCTTGATTACCGGGTGCGCGTGACGTCCGTCATGCGCGACTATGGCCTGCATCAGCGCGAACAGGCGCCGGAAGACAGCCTGATCGGTCGCCACTAGACCCGGGCAGCAGGCAGGGCTTGGGCGTGCGGTCGTTTCCCTGCGCCTCAAGCCCCTGTTGTTACCCCGGTCAGGACGAATACTGCTGCTGCTCGACCTGCTGCGCCCTTTTCCAGCTGTCGAGTTCCCTCAGCCCGGACACATAACGTTGCAGGTTCGGGTAGTTTTCCGGCCGCTCCAGACGCAGGGCGAGCTCGGCCACGAACACCATCATGAAATCCGCACCACTCAGGCGCTCGCCAAGCAGGTATGTCCTGCCCGCCAGCGACGATTCCAGATAGCCCAGAACCTTGTCGCACTCCTGCTGGGCATAGCCGGGCAGGAAGGTCAGCGCGGCCGATTCCCGGCTGCTGAAAATCTTCAGCAGCAGCGGCAGCATGGCCGAGCTTTCGGCAAAGTGAATCCACTGCAGGTAGGCGGCATGGTCGGCCGAGGACCGCTCTGGCGCCAGATGCGGGGCAAACCGCTCGATCAGCACTTCGGTCATGGCGCCGGACTCGGCAATCAGCTGTCCATCCAGTTCAATGACCGGGGATTTGCCCAGCGGGTGGATGGCCACCAGTGCGGGCGGCGCAAAATGGGACTGCGGATCGCGACGATAGGCGACCAGCTCGTACGGCAGGCCGATTTCTTCCAGCAGCCAGAGTGTGCGAATGGAGCGGGAGTGGTTCAGGTGGTGCAGCTTGATCATGGTGACCGGGGCCTTGTGCGGGATGAAGTCCTGCCGGCCGGCTGGCCGGGCAGGGGGGCGATCGTCAGGCCAGTTGTTCGAGCATGGCCATGGCCACGGCTTCGGAACTGGCCGGGTTCTGGCCGGTGATCAGGCGGGCATCGACCACGACATGCGGCTGCCAGTCCGCGCCCTTTTCATACTGTCCGCCCAGACGCGTGAATTCATCCTCGATCAGGAACGGCACCACCTCGCTCAGTTGCACCGCTGCTTCTTCACTGTTGGAAAAGCCGGTCACGCGCCGACCCTTGACCAGCGGCAGGCCATCGGCCGTACGCACCCGGCGCAGCGCCCCCGGCGCGTGGCAGACCAGCCCCAGCGGCTTGCCGGCGCGCTCGAAGGCTTCGATCAGCGCGATCGAGGCCGGATCTTCGGCCAGATCCCACAGCGGGCCGTGGCCACCGGGGTAGAACACGGCATCGAAGTCGTCGGCACGGACATCGGCCAGCTTGCCGGTATGGGCCAGTGCATGCCGGGCCTGGGCATCCTGGCGGAAGCGTTCGGTCGCCGGTGTCTGTGCGTCGGGCTCGTCACTCTTCGGGTCCAGCGGCGGCTGGCCGCCCAGGGGCGAAACCAGCGTCAGCTGCGCGCCGGCATCCCTGAACACGTAGTACGGGGCGGCAAATTCTTCCAGCCAGAAACCGGTTTTCTTGCCGGTGTCGCCGAGGCGGTCATGCGAGGTGAGGACGATCAGGATGTTCATGGCGGGGATTCCTTGTGCAGCAAAACGGTGCCGGCGAGGAGGCGGAACGCCTGCTGTGCCGGCCTGGTGACGGACGAAGTATAGTCCGAATAGACCGGTCGTCTAGTAAATGTTTGCTGCTCGCTGTCCGGCGCCATGAAAAAACCCCGGCGCTGGCCGGGGACGAAGGTGGTGCGGAACTGCTCGGCGCTCGCTACACGGTGATTCAGACCCGGAATTGCGCCAGCGTGCTCATTTGCTGCTTGACCAGGGCATCCAGCCGTTCGGCGCTTTCCGCGGTATTCCTGGCCGCCGTGCTCGATTCTTCCGACATCTGCGCGGTCTGTTCGACCTGGGCGGCGATATTGTTGCTGGCCACGCCCTGTTCCTGGATCGCGGCGGAGATTTCGGTAATGCTGACAGCGGCCTTTTCCGCATTCGTACCGATTTCCTCGATGGCGCGGCTGGCGCCATCGGCGCGGGAGACGCCGGTTTCGACCAGATTGTCGGCCGACTCCATCTGGGTGACGGTCTGTTTGGCCATGTTCAGCATTGACTCGATCATGGCGGCGATCTCCTGGGTCGATTTCGCCGTCCGTTCGGCCAGCTTGCGCACTTCATCGGCCACGACGGCAAAGCCGCGCCCCTGTTCACCGGCCCGGGCGGCCTCGATGGCCGCGTTCAGTGCCAGCAGATTGGTCTGGTCGGCAATGTCCCGGATGACATTGACCACCGTGCCCACTTCCGCACTCCTGGACTCCAGTTGCTGGATATGCGCGACGGAGTGTTTGACCACCTGGGAAATCTCGTGAATGTCGCTGATTGTGCTGCGGATGATCTCCGAGCCCGACGTCACCAGGGCGCGGGCTTCGTGGGCACCCTGCCGGGTCTCGTGGGCCTGCTCGGCCACATGGTTGATGCTGACGGTCATCTGTTCCACGGTCGACGCCATGTTCGAGGCGGATTCACTCTGTGCCGCCGATGCCGCCGAGACCTGGCGGGCAGTATCACTCAGGGCCTGCGAGGCAACATCGACTTCCTGCGCCACGCTGTGCAGCGCCAGGAAACTGGTCTGCAGTTTCTCCAGCAGCTGATTGAGCGCTTCGCAGGCTTCGCCCACTTCATCCCGCTTTGTCACCGGCGTGCGCCCGGTGAAATCCAGGGTCTCGCTGACAGTTTTCAGTGCATTGCGGATTTGCGCCAGCCCATTGTTGATGGTGCGGAACAACTGGAGCGACAGGCAACCGGTCAGCACGAATACGAGACCGATAAACAGCACGGACAGATTGCGCGTGCTTTCATAATGGGCCCGGCTGTCGGCCGCATCTTTTATGGTCAGCGTCTGATTGAGCTGATACTGGTCATCCAGCGCTTTTTCGGCGGCATGCGACAGTGGCACGGCCTGGCGTATCAGGGCAACCTCGTGTGCATGATCGAGGGAGTTCACCCGGGAAATCAGTGGCTGGATCGCGTCCCAGTAGCGTGCGCCGGTATCCCGGACATCATTCAGCTTTTTCTGGTCTTCATCATTGTAGATATTGTTGGCCTGATAATTGGCGATGGCAGTGTCAAAAGCCTTTTTGCCTTTGGCAATCTTGGCCCGGGCCGCACTGTGCTCGTCTTCCCCCTCCGCCAGCAGCAGGTCGCGCAGCCCGACCCGTACATTGGCCAGACCATGCTGGGCGAGAGAAATGTCATTCAGGCTGGGGAAAATACTGTTCATCATGGCTTCATGCTGATCCTGTGCCCGGCCCTGTTGCCAGATGCCGTAGCCGCCGACCAGCAACAATGAAAGTAATGCGACACTCAATGTCAGAAAAAGCTTTTTTGATATTGTCATTTTCGATTTATTTGATATTTATTTGGAATTGCAATGGTCATTCTGGCTGCCGGAATTATTCCGGCGCCGATATATTACGCTTGTTGCTGCATGGCCGGATCCCGCCCGCTCCATTGCGGAGGGGCCGGAAAGTTTCCGGTTTCCGGTGTTTTTCATTTATTCAGAGTGGCGCTGGCGGCATAAATCAGGCGGAGAATGGGACCGATAAAGAAATGATTGCCTGATCCGGAATGGAAGGTGTCTGTCATATGGCATGGCGCCGATCCGACGAAGCATGTCGCCATTGGCGCTGCCGCATGGCGTCAATCCTGTCGCCGCGGACAGTCGTGCTGGCGGCAGGCGCGGCAGGCCGGCGCGTCGCGACGGGGGCCCGGGCGGCAGCGGCGCTGCCAGCACGCATCGATCATGACCCAGACCCCCAGCAGCACGGCCACCAGGCAGCCTGCGCCCAGCATCCTGAGACCGATCATGGCCTACGCCCCCAGTCCGCCAAAGCCCATGAAGGCCAGCGCCAGCATGCCGGCCAGCATCAGGCTGAGCGCCGCACCGCGGCTGACATCGGGCACATCGGCCAGACTCAGCCGCTCGCGCAGTCCGGCCATCAGCACCAGAGCCAGGGTGAAGCCGGCGCCGGCGCCGAAGGCGAAGACCAGTGCCTGCAGCAGCGAGTAATGGCGTGCGGTCTGGAACAGGGCCAGACCGAGGACCGCGCAGTTGGTGGTAATCAGCGGCAGGAAAATACCCAGACTCTCGAACAGCGCCGGGCTGAAGCGGCGGATCAGCATCTCCACCAGCTGGACGGCGGAGGCGATGACGGTAATGAAGGCGATCAGCCGCAGGCTTTCCAGTCCGAGCC
This sequence comes from Microvirgula sp. AG722, assembly GCF_003269145.1. Taxonomy (NCBI): domain Bacteria; kingdom Pseudomonadati; phylum Pseudomonadota; class Betaproteobacteria; order Neisseriales; family Aquaspirillaceae; genus Microvirgula; species Microvirgula sp. AG722. The sequence goes on from NZ_QLTJ01000013.1 coordinate 23,152, forward strand.
AGGCCAGCGCCAGATTGATTGCCCACGCGCACAGGGCGCAGATCAGCATCACGAACAGGGTGGCCGCGCCCATGGACGAGGCGGTACGGAGTTTGCCGGAGACGCCGAGAAACGGGCAGATGCCCATGAACAGCGCCAGCACGAAGTTGTTGATGATGGCCGCGTTCAGAAAGATCGACCCCAGCGATTCAGTGGACATGGCATGCCTCCGTGGACGATTGCCGGGCCTGCCGGCGGGACTTGAGGCTGTTGAACAGCAGCAGCCAGCCGCCAAGCACGAAGAAGCCGCCGGGTGGCAGCACCATGATGACCCATGGCGCGAACTGCTCGCCGAACAGCTGCACGCCGAACAGGCTGCCGCTGCCGAGGATTTCGCGCACCACGCCCATCGCCAGCAGGGCCAGGGTATAGCCGAGCCCCATGCCCAGCGCATTGACGATGGCCGGCCAGACCCGGTGCTTCGACGCATGCGCCTCTGCCCGCCCCAGAATCAGGCAGTTGACCACGATCAGCTGGATAAAGGCGCCCAGCGCGTTGTACAGCGCCAGACTGATGACCTGGATCGCGTAGTCGATCAGGGTGACGAAGGTGGCGATGATCACCACATAGGTGGCGATGCGCACCGGGCGCGGAATGATCCGGCTCAGCGCGGACACCATCGCCGCCGACGCCACCAGGGCGAAGGTGGTCGACAGGCCCATGGCCAGCGCATTGATGGCCGAATTGGTGACGGCCAGCACCGAGCACATGCCGAGCAGCATCACGAACACCGGGTTGTTGCGCCACAGTCCTTCGCTGAAGGTGCCGGGGGGAAGGGATGGGGGGATGCTCATGGCCTGTCCTTCGCCAGGGTTGCAAGATGGGGGCGCAATGACGGCAGCAGGCTGCCGGCCCCCTGGTTCAGCGCCGTGCCGACCGCGCGCGAGGTGACGGTGGCGCCGCAGATGGCATCGATCTGCCAGGACGCGGTCTTCTTGCCGTGGCCGACGGTGACAATCGGGTGGGCCAGGGCACGGCCATCGGCGGACAGCCGGGCATCGAGCCCCGGGAAGTTCGCCAGAAACCCCTTGTCACTCAGGATCTTGTCGCCCAGCCCCGGCGTTTCCGCCATTCTGACCACCGCAAAACCGGTAATGGTTTCGCGTGCCGGATCGTAGCCGTAGACGAGCTGCACCTGGCCGGCATAGCCGCGCGCGGCGGCCTCGGCGGCGATGCCGACCAGTTTCCCCTGCGCGTCATAGGCGGCCAGCAGCCGCTGGCCCTGGCGGTCGGGCGCGGTGTCGGCCAGCAACTGTCCGCCGGCCAGCACATAGGGCCGGATGGTGGCGGCACTGGCCGGTACCACCCGCCGCGCCAGGGTTTCGGTCGCCTGCCGCCGGTTGGCGGCTGCATACGGCCGGCTCAACTCGTCCGCCATCACGATCAGCATCCCGCACAGCAGGGCGATGCCGCCCAGTACCAGAATCATGCGCTGGCTGCTTTCCCGGTTTGCGGTACTCATGCGCGTCTCCCGAATTTGCCGTGACCGTAGCGGCGTGGCCGGGTCAGGGCATCGATATGCGGTACCAGCGCATTGGCCAGCAAGATGGCATACATCACCCCTTCCGACGCGCCGCCCCAGAAGCGAAGGGTGACGGCCAGCACGCCGATCAGCAGGCCGTAAAGCCACAGGCCGTGCCGGCTGATCGGGGCCGTCACCATATCGGTGGCCATGAACCAGGCACCGAACATCAGCCCGCCCGAGGTCAGAACGAACAGCAGGCCGTCCGGCAGCCGGGGGAAGGGGCCGGCGAGGGCGGTGAGCAGGGCGGCACCGGTCAGCACCGCCAGCGGAATGCGCCAGTTCAGCATGCCGCGGACGGCCAGATACAGACCGCAGACCACGATCAGCAGGGCCGACGTCTCGCCCAGCGAGCCGCTGGCGCCGGGCGAGAACAGAAAGTGTCCGTGGGCCGGCAACTCGCCGGCAAACTTCCACGACGCCAGCGGCGTGGCGCCGGAAAAACCGTCCAGCCGGGCCGTGGCCCAGGCCGCCACCGGTGGCGGCATCACGAACGGCGGCGTCAGCGTCGACGGGATCAGCCCGGTAAAGCGGTCGGTCGCGCCGGCGGGGGTCCAGGTGGTCATGGCGGCGGGAAAGCTGGCCTGGACAAAGGCGCGGCCGATCAGGGCCGGATTGAACACATTGCTGCCCAGGCCGCCAAACAGCAGCTTGCCCAGCGCAATGGCGACCATGCCGGCCACGGCGCCCATCCACAGCGGCAGGGCCGGGGGCAGACTCATGGCCAGCGTCAGGCCGGTAATGACCGCGCTGAGGTCGCGCGGACGGGACGGATCGCGAATGATCAGGCGTTCGGTCAGCACACAACTGGCAACCACCGCCAGCACCAGCAGCAGCGCGCTGAGGCCGAACTGCCAGATCGCCCACAGCGTGACCGGCAGCAGTGCATACACCACATGGCGCATGATCTTCGGCGTGTCATGACCGGCGAGCCGGTGTGGCGAGGCACGCAGGGTCAGCCGGACCGGTTGCCGGTTCATGATGGCCTCCGCTGGCGGAGAACGGATTTGCTGATCCGGTTGTACTGCAGTAGCGGGATGCCGGACGGGCAGCCCTGCGTGCAGGCGCCGCACTCGATGCAGTCGAGCACGCCATGGCGTGCGCTCTGCTCGTATTCCTGCTTTGCCGCCAGCTGGCCAAGCAGGGACGGGTTCAGGCCCATCGGGCAGGCGTCGAGGCACTGGCCGCAACGGATGCAGGACCGGCGCTCGCGCACCGGCAGCGAGCCGGCCGGGAACACCAGAATGCCGGACAGGCCCTTGGTGACCGGGACGTCCAGCGAGGGGGCGCTGATGCCCATCATCGGCCCGCCGAGAATCACTTCCATGTCGCCCGGTGCCATGCCGGCGTGCCGGAGTACGTCGCCGATGCGGGTGCCGAGCGGAATCAGGTAATTGCCCGCCTGTCGCACCCCGGGCCCGGATACGGTCACCACGCGCTCGATCAGTCCGGCGCGCCGGGGCAGCAGTTCGCCCAGCATGGTCAGCGTGCCGACGTTATTGACCACCACGCCGATGTCCGCAGGCAATTTGCCGGACGGCACCTCGCGCTGCAGCACGGAGCGGATCAGCATTTTTTCCGCACCCTGCGGATAGCGGGTCGGCAGCACCCGGCACTGGATGCTGCGATCGGCCGGCAGTTGCGCGGCCATCGCGGCGAGGGCGGCGGGCTTGTCATCCTCCACGCCGATCAGTGCGCGATGCACACCCAGCGCATGCATGGCATAGCGGATGCCCGCCATCAGCGCGGCGGTGTGCTCGACCATGACCCGGTGGTCGGCGGTCAGAAACGGCTCGCACTCGCAGCCGTTGACCAGCAGGGTATCGAGTCTGGCCTCCCGGGGCGGACTCATCTTGACGTGAGTGGGGAACGCCGCGCCACCCAGCCCGACCAGGCCGGTGGCCTGCACTGCCGCCGCCAGTGCGTCCGGCGTCAGGGTCAGCGGGTCGACCACCGGCGGCAAGGGCAGGCGGCACTGCAGACTGGACGGGTCGGTGCGGATGGCAATGGCCGGCGTGCGGCGGCCATCGGCCATTGTCAGCAGCGGCAGGGCTTCGACCGTGCCGCTGACCGGCGCATGGTGCGGAATCGACACAAAGCCGTCGGCTTCGGCGATCAGCTCACCGCGCGCCACCGGCTGACCGATCCGCACGCAGGCGCGGGCCGGCTTGCCGATATGCTGGGCCAGCGGCACCGTCACCCGCTCGGGAAACGGCAGGCGGCGGATCGGCAGGCCCGCGGTGCGGGCCTTGCCATGGTCGTCGTGCCGGGGGGCGAACATCGCTTCGAACAGTGTCATGGTCTGTCCTTATGCGAAGTGGCTGGCGCGTTCGCGCAGCGCAGGCAGGCCCGGCTCGTCCGGATTGGCCGGCGTACCCGGGTGGATGCAGGCTGCCGGACAGTGCTCGGCAGCCCGCACCAGCTCGGCATAGGTCGCCGCCGCCGGGTCGGCCACGGTTGCCCTGCCGTCCGGGCCATAGGCAAACGCCTTGCCGTTCAGACGGGTGCAGTCGTCGCAGGCGGTGCAGTCGGCCGGATCGATCCATGCCGGCTCGAATGCCGTTGCCGCCGTTGCTGCCGGAGCGGCAGCCGGCTGCCCGCCGGGCGGTGGTGCGCTGCCGGCGAGTGCGAACAGCGTGTCCGACAGCTGGCGCGCCATGTCCTGGCGTGCACGGGCGACGGCATCCTGCACCTGGCTGCCTTGCGCCTGTCCCGACAGGGCGCGCAACTGGTGCCAGAAGCGCAGACGGTCGTCGGCCGAGCGCACAATGCTGTCGCTGACCGCCAGCCGTCCGATGCGGCCATCGCCCTGCAGTACCTCGATATACGGCACATGGCCGGCGCGTTCGGCCTCCGGCAAGGCGAGCAGCGCGGCGAACGGCAGCATCCGTCCGTTGTCATCGGCCGCTCCGATCTTGCGGAAGTGCTTGCCGAAGCGCGCTTCGGTACAGGCGAAGTCGGCAAAGGTAAAGGGTTTTTGCCGGCGCAGCGGCTGGCCGCTGTCGTCGTGGCCGACCAGTTCGGTCATCGGCCAGTCGGCATCCGGTGCCGGATTGCCGCTCAGGTCCAGCCCGTCGCCGATCAGCGGCCCGGCATCCGGATCGAAGCGGAACAGCGGGTAGGCGCGCGATTCGACCGCCAGCCGCGACTGGCGATCCATGCCGTCGTCCGGCACGCCGTGCTCGGCCGGACAGACGGCATAGATGTTGAACAGGGCCGGTCGCTGGCTGTTCAGACCGTCGATAAAGCCGCCCAGCAGGTGCGGGAGATGGCTGACGGCCGACTGCAGCACGAAGCTCGTGCGGTGGGCCATGGCTATCAGGCCGATTTCCTTGCGGATTTCCTGCTTGCCGCGTCCGACCTTGCCATACGGCGACATGTCGGACACCTGGCCGACAAAGCCCGAGGTGCAGGCCTGGCCACCGGTATTCGAGTACACCTGCGTATCCAGCACCAGTATCTTGACCGGCGTGCCGGAGGCCAGCGCACGCGACAGGTTCTGGAAACCGATGTCATACATGGCGCCATCGCCGCCGATGGCCACCACCGGCGGGCAGAGCTGCCATTCGTCGTGGCTGAAGTCGCGCCAGTTGAAGCGCTGGTAGAAACCGGCCTTTTCCGCGGTAAGGGGCGCGCCGGACAGCGCGTCCTCCACCTGGCGGATGGCCCGGAAGCCTTCGGCCATGCGTGACATGTGGCCCTCGAACAGGCCCATGGCCATCGACGGACTGTCCTGAAACAGGTGTGAGGACCACGGGAACGGATACGGGTTGTACGGCCAGGACGAAGCCCACACCGAAGTACAGCCGGTCGAGTTGACTGCCCCCATGGCGGCCCGCCCGCTGCCGGACGGACCGGATTCGTAGCGCCAGACCAGATCGCGCAGCCGGGCCAGCAACTGTCCCATGTCCTTGAGCCAGGCGCGGTCGACCACGGTGTTCTCATGGCCACTGTCGAGCAGGTCGGCGAGGCGGGACAGGGTCAGGTCGCCGTCCGGAACGGCAAGGCTGGCATCGGCCAGTGCCTCGGCGTCGGACAGATCGATGCCCGCCACCAGCTGCTGGCGCATATGGGCTTCCAGCCGGACGATCAGGTCCTTCAGCCGTGTCAGCTGGCGTTCCACTCGCGGCTGCATCAGCGCGCTGACCGTCGAGGTGAACAGGTGGATGGCGGTCTTTTCTCCGCAACCGAGACAGGCACCGTCGCCACAGGCCATCGACCCGTAGTGGCGCTTGTCGAGCAGCAGGGTTTCCAGTGCGCCGATCCCGTTGTCGAGATCGCGGATGCGGGCGAATTCCGGCGGCGTATTGGGCAGGTCGCGCCACAGATCCCAGCGCTGCCGCAGCCCGGCAATGGCGGCCTCGTCCTGCGGGCGGGCGCTCAGCGCGCCGTCCTTGCACACGCTGATACAGGCCATGCAGCCCTTGCAGGTGGACGGATTGACCGTCAGTGCAAACAGCCCGCCACTGCCGGCGCACTGCTTTTCGCGCACGGTCCAGTACGGTGCGGTGAGGGCAAAATCGGTGTCCCCCAGTTCGCTGCGCAGCCGCCCCAGTTCCCGCTCCAGACTGTCGTGCGTCTCTCCGGGCTGCTGCTCGGCCAGTACCTGGCAGATGGCGCTGTCGAGTGCGGTACCGACCTGGCCGCCGTGGCCCTGCGGGTGACAGCCGGCATGCAGCAGGGTGGCCAGCCTGTGGCTGACCCGGCGCAGATGCACGGTCGGCGTGCCGCCGGTTTCGATGCGGCGGATCAGCGTCGCCAGCAAGTCGGCCGGCCGGACCACCAGGCCCGGCAGGGCCGAATCGGGACACACGGCATAGCACTTGCCGCAGGCCGTGCACTTGTCCGGCTGCCAGTGCGGGTAGTCGAAGCGGATCTGTGTCATGTCGCGCATCAGCCCGGTGACCGGTGGCAGCAGCGACAGGGCCTGGAACGGGTCGGCCGGCCGGTCCGAGCCGCGGCCCGCCACGTAATGCACGCCGGTGCGCTGCCAGAAGCGGTGGATGTCACCCAGCGGCGACTGGCTGCGCGGCCGTGCCGCCAGGGCTGCCGGGGCGACGGGCAGCAGGGCGGGGGCGTCGGCTGCCTGCGGCGGCATGTGGCGGATCTCGCGGGTCTGGTCGAAGCCGCGCCGCACCACGCGCAGATTGTCGGTCACCACCTGCTCGCCCTTGGCGCCGAACTTGCGGCGCAACTGCGCCTCGATGGCGGTGAACAGGCGCGCCTCGTCAAGGCTGGCGCGCGCCATCAGCGGCGAGGCGGCAAAGAAGGCGCCCTGGAAGGCATTGCCCTGCATGCGCAGTTGCAGCTCCGGATGGCTGGCCTCGTCGCGGGCGATCGAGAAACCGTCGACAAAGAACAGGCGAATCCCGCGCTCGGTGATTTCCTGCTGACGGGCCGTCGGAATGCCGGCCCAGACCGTGTCCGGGTCCGGGCTGTCCGCCTGCAGAATGAACACGCCGCCGGGTTTCAGGCCATCCAGCGGATTGGAGTGGCTGAACACATTGGGGTCGGGCGACATCACCACGTCCACGTAGCGATACTCGCAGTTGAGGCGGATCGGCGTCGGGGCGGCGGCAAGGTAGTAGGTGGTCGGCTGGCCCTTCTTTTCCGAGCCGTACTTCGGATTGGCGCGGATTTCCCAGTCCAGCAGCTCGAACAGCGTCATGGCCAGGTTCTTGCCGGTGGTGATGGCGCCCCAGCCGCCGATGGAGTGGATGCGGACAGTCAGGGCGTCCGGCGGCATCAGGTCCGGATTGACCGAGCCCTTGACCGCCAGTTCGCGCACCTGGGGATAGGCAGCCAGCAGACTGTCGTTGCATTCCGCCTCGACCGGCGACAGCGGTTCGCTGATGAAGTCGATACCCAGATAGAAGAAACGGCGCTGGCTGCTGTCGGGCAGCATGTTTTCCACCGCGCCGATCAGGCATTCCGGCTGCAGGTCGCGTGAACCGAGGCCGTACACCCCCGAGTACAGATCGGGCGCCTCGGCCGCGGTCATGGCGGCATGGCCGGGGTAGGGCAGCGGCTTGCCGCGCGGGGTGCGGCCGTTTTCCAGACACTTGCCGAGAGTGGCGCGGACTTCGCGCATCAGCGGCAGATCTTCGGCCAGCGGCTGGTCGGTCCGTTCCAGCACCGCCACGCCCTTGCAGCCCTTGATGACCTCGCCCAGCAGATCACCGGCAAACGGCCGGTACAGGGTGATGCCGACCACACCGACCCTGAGCTGGCGTTCGCGGCGCAGCCAGTCGGCCACGGCCTGCGCCTCGACAATCATCGAACCCATGCCGACGATCAGATAGTCGGCGTCGTCGCAGCGGTAGCGTGACAGACGCTGGTAGTGGCGGCCGGTCAGCGCGCCGTATTCGTGCATGGCCTGATCGGCCAGCCCGGCGACGTGGGCATGGAAGTACGGACGCTGCGCCGCCATGGTCTGCATGAAGGCGTCCTGGTTCTGCACCCCGCCCGACATCAGCGGCAGGTCGACGTCCCACAGTGCCGGCACCCGGCGGCGGGTCGGGCCGAACAGCAGGCGCTGTGCCGGCGTCGGGCTGTCGATCAGGTCTTCCGGCGAACCGAGGTATTCGGCAATCAGTTCGCGCTCGGGCTTGCGGATCGGCTCCAGCAGGTGAGTGGTCAGAAAACCGTCCTGGGCCACCACCGCCGGGGTCAGTGCCAGTTCGGCGGTGCGGCGGCCGATCAGGTTGAGGTCGGCGGCTTCCTGCGCGCTGTTGGCGAACAACTGGAAAAAACCGGTGTCATCGATGCAGTGAAAATCATCGTGGGCACAGTGCACATTGAGCGAGGCATGGGTGATGGCGCGGCAACCCATATTCAGCACATAGGGCAGGCGCTTGCCGGCGGCGGCGTACAGCGACTCGTGCATGAAGGCGATGCCCTGCGACGACGAGAAATTGGTCGCCCGCAGACCGGTCATCGACAGACCGGCGGTGACTGCCGCTGCCGCGTGTTCGGATTCCGGCTCGACAAAGATCAGCGGTCTGCCGGAGACATTGATATGGCCGTTCGCCGCCTGCTCGGCCCAGTACTCCCCCATCTGCGTCGATGGCGTGATCGGGTAGGCGCCGGCGGCGTCGGATGCCTCGCGCTCGCACAGGATCACCGCGGTATTGCCATCCACGGCCATGCGTTCGCCCGGATATCGGTAGCGGACTTCTTCTGCCGCCTTTTTTCCCTTGATGCCAAACATGATTAAGCCTCTGAGTCGTAGATCAGGAATTCGGAGTCACTGTGGTCGGGCTGTCGCGGCCGCATCGGGCCGGACGCGCTCACGGGGTATGGGCAGGGGAGACCGGCAGCGCTTCCCGGCGGCGGACCGGGCCGGCGGCAGGGCCACGCTCCGCCGTGGCCGGCGTGGACAGCCAGACAATGGCGCCGGTCGGGCAGCGGGCCGTGGCCTGGCGCGACGCCTGGCGCGCGTCGCCGGCAATGACTGCCAGCCCGTCCTCCAGCCGGATCAGTCCCGGCGCGGCGTCGGCCACGCAGCGGCCACAGGCGGTACAGGTGACGGCACAGGCATCACGGGCATCAGGGCCGGGCTGGCGGTTGCGACAGGCCACCCACAAGCGGTTTTCCAGCGGTTCCAGGGAGATCAGGGCGCGCGGGCAGGCATCGACGCAGTCGCCGCAGGCCGTGCAGCGGTCCGGGTCGATCACCGGCAGGCCGTGGGTATCGAGATGGATGGCATCGAAGCGGCAGCGCAGCGTGCAGTCGCCCAGTCCCAGACAGCCCCAGCTGCAGGCCTTGGCGCCGCCGGACACCATCTGGGCGGCGCGACAGCCCGGCAAGCCCTGGTAATGGGCGCGCTGGCGGGCCACATGCTGGCCGCCGGCACAGGCCAGCCGCGCCACCCGGCGCACCCGGGTGCCGACAGGGGTGCCGAGCAGGGCGGCGATGCGGGCCAGTGCATCGGCCGGGGCGGTATTGCACGCGGCGGGGGCAATCTGTCCGGCCAGCAGGGCGTGGGCGAACTGCTGACAGCCCGGCACGCCGCAGCCCCCGCAGTTGGCCTGCGGCAACAGTTCGCAGATGGCTTCCAGCCGCGGATCTTCTTCCACCTGCAGCCAGCGGTATGCGAGCGCCAGCAGGGCGGCCAGCGTGCCGCACAACACCGCCATTGCCATTGCGGCAGTACTGATGTGGGAAAGGATTTCCATGGTCTCTGTCGTGTTTGATCCGGTGATCCGGGCCGGTATTGGCTCCGGTCCGGATATCAATGACTACGACACAAGACTGAGAGGCGAGGGGCTTGTCGGTCAAGCGGTTGCTTGGTTAAATCGCGGCGATATCCTGATATGGTCAGAATTATTAATATTCATGACGCAATTTTGATAAGTCATTCATTTTGCTGATTCATTTCTGAAGTCTGCGAAATGGATTTTCAATAAGTTATCGAATCGGCAAGTTCACAAAGCGACATGTCAGATATATCTGGTTAATCCCTTTGGTATTTTTCTGGACTCGGGAATCATTATGGCCGGAGAAAAAAGAAACCTGTTTTTGCGCCCTGTCCGGCCGATCGGGTATTTCACCGCGAGTCCTGAAAAACGCATGCCGGGCAGAATCCGGTATGCTTGCCGCCGCACCCGAACTTCATTCCCGGTCCATGTACAAACTTGAACGCCACAAGGCCGAGGTGCGGGACGAGGTCAACCGCCTCGGCCTGTGCCCGCTGATGAACGACACGCGCTGGCGGCGGCTGCAGGCCGCCATCGACAGTCTGCCGTTTCCGCCGCCCTACCAGCGCAAGGACGTCCTGCGCGCCGAGCCGGACTCGCCGGACCTCGATGCCGATGTCAGCTACCAGGGCAATTACACGGACGAGTGCCTGGGGCCGTTTTTCGCCACGGAATGGATCCGCATCCGGCCACGCTATCTCAAGCAGGTCGGGCGCCTGTTGCCGCCGGTCCTGGTCGATTGCGAGGCGGAGCTGCTGCAGGCGTTACGGGCGTACGGGCTGCGGCATGAACGGGACGGGGACACGATCGTGATCCACGGCTACAAGCCGACTGCCAGCGCTGGCTGACGGCCTGCCCGAACCTTATTTCAGCCACAGGCACATATCGTCCAGGTGCCTGAAGTGCCAGCGGTTCTCGTCTTCCGGTCCGATGATGCTGTCCTCGCAGCAGGGGGCGCCCAGATCGAGAAGGTGCATGGGGATCGGCTCGTTGTCGAGCAGCGAGAAGAACACCCGCACGGTGGGGCGCAGCAGCGAATCCTGTCCCGGCTCGGTGACCACGGCCAGTCGCTGGGACGCCAGCCGCACCAGCGAGCCGACCGGGTAGATGCCGACCGACTTGACGAAGGCATTGAACAGCACCTTGTCGAAGTGCCCGTCCCAGCTGGCCATCTGCCGCATGGCGCCGGCAGGATTCCAGGGTTCCTTGTACGCGCGTTGCGAAGTCACCGCGTCATAGACATCGCAGATCGCGCCCATGCGTGCCAGCAGCGGAATCTCGTTGCCGGCCAGCCCGTGCGGGTAGCCCAGGCCATTCATTTTCTCGTGGTGATAAAGCGCAATCTCCTGCACCTCGGGCGCGGCACCACCGGCACGCAACAGCTCGGCCCCGGCGGCCGGGTGGCCTTTCATGATCTCGAACTCGGCATCGGTCAGCTTGCCCGGCTTGTTCAGCACATCCAGCGGCATGGCTGCCTTGCCCAGGTCATGCATCAGACCGCCGATGCCGGCAAGGCGGGTGTGCTCTTCACTCAGTCTGAGTTGACGGGCCAGGGACAGCATCAGCGCACAGACAGCGACCGAGTGCAGGTAGGTGTAGTCGTCGTGGGTCTTGAGGCGGGCCACGCTCAGCAGCGCGATCGGGTGGCGCTCGATGGAACTGGCGATCTCGTCCACCAGCGGCAGGGTGGCATTCGGATCGATGGCCTTGCCGAGCCGGGCTTCATTGAACATCTCCACGATCTGTCCCTTGGCAGACAGGCAGATGTCCTTGGCGCGGGCCACTTCGGAAGCCATGGGGCTGGTGCTGTCACAGGTCTCGACCGGCGGGCTCATCCCGGTCAGCGCAGGGGCCTCCGGCGCGTCCGGCGGCGCCTCGCTGCGGCCTTCCGGCCGGGGGCATCCAGCCGTGGACTTGATCCATACCTCGCGAATACCCGCTTCCATGATGGCGCGGATGTCGGCCGGGTCGGTCAGCAGAAAACTGCCCCGCAGGAACGGGTGTTTCAGCCAGGAGCCGCCAAGCTTGTGAATGTACATGCCGGGGCGCAGGTCTTGGACGGGAATGCGTTTTGCCAACATGGTGTCTCTTTGGTGAAGAAGGGGGGTTACTGCACGGATACCCGCTGACGACCCGCAGGCTGCACTGCCTGGTGCCGGCCATGCCCTGCGGAGTATTCAGCTCCTTGTCTTGCTGCCAATGATATTGGCATTCTAGAGGGCTGAAAAAATCATTTCAATCATGACTCCGGTGAAAATGCCTGCGAAGTGTTGTCGGTTTTACCGTGGTGCTGCATCAGGCGCAGCGCCTGTCTCGTCCCACACCTTAGTGATGCAGACACAGGGCGGACATAGGAAACCATGATGACAGCAGGGATGTCGCATTCCTGAAGTATCCCTTTCCCCGCGCCGGCAAGGCTTGACGCGGCGTAAAGGGCCATGGCGACAATCAGGTGGCCGGTTGACGAAGATCAACGTCGTGGCCGTTGCCGGGGCCGTGTTTCTCCTGCGGCATTCGACCAGGCGCCCGGACGGGCAGTGACATCGCCATTGAGAGCGTCAAAGGCGTGATGAATGGAAAAGAAGGCATCGCCAATTTCATTCACTGTGCGTCCACAACCGGCACGGATCGGGCAGATGAATGCTGCATGGTCCGGGGCCGTGGCACAGGTGATTTGAGCGGTGTATCGGGACCGGGAGCCTGGCCGGCCTCCGGTCCCATACCGTCATGCGTGCCGGCCCGTGTTCCGGCTTACTGGTGGGCGTCGTGGCTCATGCCGCCGCCGTTCAGCGCCCGGGCCGGGGCGCTGACGGCGACCGATTCACGCTTGCCGTCAGCGGTCTCGAATACCAGCGTCAGCGGCACCTTGTCGCCCGGCCGGATCTGCTGTTTCAGCTCGATCAGCATGATGTGGTAACCGCCCGGGCGGAGTTCCACCGCCTTGCCGGCCGGCAGCACGACACTGGCGACCTGGCGCATCTTCATCACATTGTCCTGCATGGCCATCTCGTGGACTTCCACCGCCCGGGCCACCGGCGACGCCGCGCTGACCAGCTTGCTGTCGCGGTCGGCGGTCAGGCGCATGAAGGCACCGGTGGCCTGCTGCTGCGGCACGGTGGCGCGGACCCAGGCATCACTGATCGTGACCTGTGCCTGGGCGGCGGAGGCGATGATGGCGCCGGTACAGAAAACCAGTGCGGTTCTGATCGGGGAGAAGGTCATGGTGGGGCTCTTTTCCTGGCTGGGTGAAAGGGTCAGGCGAGGGCGAAGACCTGGCGCAGGTCATCGACGCATTCATCGACACTCTGGCTGTGCTGCAGCGCCAGCTGCAGCTTCCCGTGCCGGTCAAAGACAAAACTCAGCGCGGTGTGATCCATGGTGTACGACGATCCGGTCGGGACTTTCTGGTAGAACACATTGAAGTTGCGGGCCGTGGCAGCCGTCTGTTCCGGGGTGCCGTACAGGGCGACAAAACCGGGGTCGAAGGCAGCGACATACTTGTCCAGCACCTCTGGCGTATCGCGCTCCGGATCGACGGTAATGAAAATGACCTGCAGCTGTTCGCCATCCTTGCCGAGCGCCTTGCGGATCTGCGTGGCCCGGTACAGCGCGGTCGGACAGACATCCGGGCACTGGGTAAAGCCGAAGAACACCATGACCACCTTGCCGCGATAGTCGGTCAGCGTGCGGGTGCGTCCCTGCGGGTCGGTCAGTGCGAAATCGCGCCGGACATCCTGATCGCTGAAATCCATGCCGTGCAGGTTCTTGAAACGGCTGGCGGCAGGTTCTGCCTTTGGTCCGCAGCCGGCCAGCGCCAGCATGAGCCCCGCTGTCTGCAGGAGAAAAAGGCGTCGCGGGGTGTCGTAAGGCATCGGCATGGCATCGGGGTCGAGGTACGACCCGGCTGTAGGAAAAGGGCTGGCCGGCCAGCCGGGCGGGGCGCCGCGGACAAGGGCCATGACAGGCGAAAGCACTATAACCCTTACCCGGCTGACCGCTGCTGTGACAGATTGCCGCAGCAGCGACCACGCCGGGCCGATGCGGAAAAGGCGCGGACGGCTATTGCCGCAAACCGATGGCCAGGCGATTGAATGCGCTCATCAGCGCAATGGCAAAGCACAGGTCCGAGATCTCGACCTCGCTGAAATGGGCCTTCAGCGGTTCGAATGCCTGATCCGGCGCATGAGTGCGGGCCACGTCCACCAGTGACTCGGTCCAGGCCAGCGCCGCGCGTTCGCGTTCGCTGAAATGCGGACTCACCCGCCAGCCGGCCAGACTGTCCAGTCTGGCATCCGGCATGCCGCCTGCGCGCAGCAGCGCCGCGTGCATTTCCAGACAATAGGCGCAGCCATTGATCTGCGAAATCCGCAGATTGACCAGTTCGATCAGCGTCTTGCCGAGCGGGCTGTGCGCCAGGGCTTTCTTGACGGCACCGAGACCCTGATAGGCGTCCGGCGAGAGGGTCTGGTACGGCAGGCGAAGGGCAGTCATGCAGGGATTCCAGTAGCGGGGAAAAAGAAAAGCCGGGCTCCCGGATGGCAGTCATCAGGATTCCCCGGCGGTCTGTCGCTACTTTAGGCAACCAATGGCATAGTAAACAGGTGCAAGAATGAACAATTGGACTGGGCCATGGACATGGACTTCCGCCTCCCGGCGCTGCAAAAGCTGCAGGGCGAACCGATCTACCTGCAGCTGTACCGGCGCTTTCGCGACGCGATTGCCGAGGGCAAGCTGCGTCCGGGCGACCGGGTGCCGTCGGTGCGGAGTCTGGCCAGCGAGCTGAACCTGGCGCGCGGTACGGTGGAAACGGCTTACCAGATGCTGGGCAGCGAAGGCTATCTGCTGGCCCGGGGGCCTGCCGGCACCGTGGTGTCGCCCCGGCTGGCAGACCGCACTGGCCGTGGCGCACCCCCGGTCCGGCCGTGTTCCCCGTCGGCCCCGCGGACAACGGTGACCGAGCCGCCACCGTTTCAACTGGGCCTGCCCGCCCTGGACATGTTTCCGCGCAAGACCTGGGCACGACTGGCCGGACGTCATGCGCGCAGCCTGGATGTCGCCGCCATGGCCTATCCCGACCCGTGTGGGCATGAAGCGTTGCGTCATGCGATCGCCTCCTATCTGGGCATCTCGCGCGGCATTGCCTGCACGCCTGAACAGGTCTTTGTCACGGCCGGCTATCGTTGCGCGCTGGATCTGGTCTGTCGTGCCGCGCTGCAGCCGGGCGATACCGGCTGGTTCGAGGACCCGGGATACCGCTTCGCCAGGCAGTTTCTGGAACAGGCCGGCATGCGCTTGTCGCCGGTGGCAGTGGACGACGACGGGCTGGATGTCGAGGCCGGGCTGCGGCAGGCCGGCGCGGCGCACTTTGCGCTGGTCACCCCCTCGCACCAGAGCCCGCTGGGCGTTGCCCTGTCCCTGCCGCGCAGACTGGCCCTGCTGGAATGGGCCACGGCTACCGGTGGCTGGATCATCGAGGATGATTACGACAGCGAATTCCGCTACCACGGCCGTCCGCTGCCAGCCCTGAAAAGCCTGGATCGCGCCGGACGCGTGCTCTACACCGGGACGTTCAGCAAGGTGCTGTTTCCCGGGCTGCGTCTCGCCTATCTGGTCGTTCCCGAGTCGCAGATCGCCAGATTCAGGGAGACGGCAAGCGTGCTGCATGGCCACGGCGCCATCCTGCATCAGGCCACCGTGGCCGATTTCATGGCGCAGGGACACTTTGCCCGCCACCTGAAGACCATGCGCAGCCTGTATGCCGAGCGTCGCGGCTATTTGCTCGATGCCCTGACGCAGGTGTTCGGCGATGCGCTGTACGTGCCGCCGCGCCGGGGCGGCATTCATCTGCTCGCCCATCCACGGGCCGGCTGCAGCGACCGGACGCTGGCCACGCTGGCGAATGCCGAAGGGCTGGCGGTGGAGGCCCTGTCCGCCTGGGGCCGGCTGGACACGTCTCCTGAAGGGCTGTTGCTGGGCTTCACCAATCTGGCGACGGCCGGGCAGGCACTGGGCCTGTGCCGGCGGCTGGAGAAAGCCTGGGGGCGCTTGCCGGGCCCGTCCGTGACTTGACGCCGGCAGGCCGCCGCCTGTCAGCTGCAGCCCGGTGTGCAACAGGATTTTTCATCAGCATCGTCTACAGTAAATGATATTTGCATTGCCGCGTGGCAGGTCGGGGCGCAGCTGAACAGACTTACTCAAGAGATGACTGGAAGAAGGCGGTTTCAATGAAATGTCCTGCGATACAGGCCAATGAAAAGGAACGGTTGATCGCACTGGGCGCCTACGGGCTGGAGGACGGGCAGCCATTGCCCAGCCTGGACCCGGTCGTTCATATCGCCGCGCGGATGTCCGGCATGCCGGTGGCAGCGGTCAACATGATCGGCACTGACCATGTGTTCTTTGCGGCCAGCACCGGTGTCGGTGAAGTCGACATGCGTCGCGACGTGTCGTTCTGTGCCCATGCCATCAATTATCCGGACGGGATGGTGATACCGGACACGATGCTGGACGAGCGCTTTCACGACAACCCGCTGGTGACCGGTGCCGCCGGCGTGCGCTTCTATGCCGGCGTGCCGCTGCTGTCGCCGGACGGTCTGGCGCTGGGGGCATTGTGCATCCTCGACCGCCAGCCACACCCCGAGTTCTCTGAGGAGGAATGGCAGCGTCTGCGCGAGCTGGCCAGGATGGCGTCCGACCGGCTGGAACTGCGCCGGATCGCGGTCAGCGCCGAGCGGACCCGGCCGAAGTTCGACGAATACGCCAGCGGCTCGCTGACGCCGGTCATCTGGTTCGACGAAGACGGCGGCATTGTGGCCTGGAATGATGCCGCTGCCGCCGTGTATGGCTACACGCAGGCCGAAGGTATCGGATGCGCGGTCGACAGCCTGCTGGCCGAGGACGAGCGCCCGGCGTTCCGGGCACTGATTGTGCAGGCGGTGGAAGCGGGATCGCTGGACCGGCTCGACGTGCCTGCCGAACTGAATGGCCTGTGCCGCAACGGTCAGGTGCTCCGGCTCGGTTTTTCGCTGTTCTGCTGGCGGGATGCTGGCCGGCTGATGTTCGAGGCCGTGCTGCGTGACCAGACGGCGCAGCGGCGCGAGCGGGACGAATTGCGCCAGCAGGCCTGTTTTGACGCCCTGACCGGGCTGGCCAACCGGAGCCGGTTCTATCGCTGTGTCGAAGCCGTGCTGACCCGTGCCGAACCGGCCGTGGTACTGATGATCGACCTGGACGGATTCAAGGACATCAACGACACGCTCGGCCATGCGCTGGGAGACAGCATCCTGCGGGAGGTGGCGGTCCGGTTGAGCCATATGGCCGGCCCGGCCGATACCGTCGCCCGCATCGGCGGGGACGAATTTGCCGTGCTGCTGACCGGTATCAGCGATCCGGATGCAGCATCGCAGGCGGCGGATACGGTGATCGGGATCATTGGCCGGACGATGGTCATCGACGGCCACGAGATCCGGGTTTCGGCCAGCTGTGGCGTGGCCCTGGCCCCGCTGCATGCGATGGAAGCGCTGGAACTGGTCGGCAATGCCGACCTGGCGCTGTTCAAGGCGAAGAGCATCGACCGCGGGCGGCGTTCGCTGTTCGAGCCCGCATTGCGGATGGAAGCGGTGGCGCGCCGGCGCCATGGGCTGGAGCTGCACCGCGCGGTCGACAATGGCGAATTCCTGCTGTTCTACCAGCCGCAGGTCAGCCTGGTCGACGGGGCCATTACCGGCGCCGAAGCCCTGATCCGCTGGTTGCATCCCGAGCGCGGGCTGCTGACGCCGGCGGCCTTCCTGCCCTCGCTCGAAAGCGGGCCGCTGGCGGCCACGGTCGGCGCCTGGGTGCTCGACGCGGCCTGTGCGCAGGCCGCGTTCTGGCGCCGGCACGGCGCGCCGACCCTGCGGATGGGGGTCAATCTGTTCGGCGCCCAGTTCCGCATCGGCGGGCTGGCTGCCGATGTCATCGGCGCGCTTGAGCGGCATGGACTGCCGCCGGATGCGCTGGAACTGGAAGTGACCGAAAATATCGCACTGGCCCACGACGACGTCGCGCTGGCAACGCTTGAGCGCCTGCGCGCGCAGGGCGTCGGCATCGCCTTCGACGACTTCGGCACCGGCTATGCCTCGCTGAGCCTGCTGAAAACCTATCCGCTGACCCGGATCAAGATCGACCGCAGCTTTGTCCAGGGCATGCTGGAATCGCGACGCGATGCGTCCGTGGTTCGCGCCATCCTCGACATGGCCCGCAGTTTCGAGCTGCAGACCATTGCCGAGGGGATCGAAACCGATGCCCAGCGCCAGCGGCTGCGGCTGGAACGGTGCGACGAGGGGCAGGGCTACCTGTTCGGCAAGCCGCTGCCGGCCGCACAGTTCGAACTGTTGCTGGGCATCGGCCGCGGCGCGAAGGTCGCCGCCTAGCCCGCCGGCCGGATTTTGGGCTTTTAATAAGAATGATTGTTATTTACTATGCGGAGTGTGCCGTTTCAGGAACCGGATTTCCGCCATGACCAAACCGCTTGCTTCACCGGCATCGACCGGCCGCTTCACCGCTGCGGGGGTGACACCATGACCGTCTCCACCCAGGATTTCGAACGTCTGGTCGATGAACACCGGGTGCTGATCCGCCAGTACGCCCAGGTGCAGGCCCGCAGCCACCAGTACATGAGGACGCAGGAGGCAGAGATCGAACGCCTGCAGGCCGAAGCCGTGCAGTTGCGTGCGG
This sequence comes from Microvirgula sp. AG722, assembly GCF_003269145.1. Lineage (NCBI taxonomy): Bacteria > Pseudomonadati > Pseudomonadota > Betaproteobacteria > Neisseriales > Aquaspirillaceae > Microvirgula > Microvirgula sp. AG722. The sequence goes on from NZ_QLTJ01000013.1 coordinate 41,626, forward strand.
CGCTGATTGCACGGGATACGGCACTGGCCTGGGCGGCGGAAGACCAGGCCCGGATGGCGGCGGCCCTGCCGGGGCTGCCGAGGCGCTTTGCACTGGCCCGGCGGGTGGAGTCGCTGCTGGACCGGATGCAGACCCTGCTGCGCGAGCGGACGGCGTGGCAGTGGCGCGGGGCAGGGGGGCGGCTGACCGCGGGGCAGGAAAAGGCGGTGCTCTGCATCGGCCAGGACCCGATGACCGCCAGCGCCACGCGCGAACTGGTCGAGCAGGTGGGCGGGCGTTTCCTGCACCATGATGGCGGCGATGAAGTCGATGCGTCGATGCTCGAGGCCAGCCTGATTGCGGCCGACCTGGTGATCTGCCAGACCGGTTGCGTCAGCCATGGCGCCTACTGGCGGGTCCAGGACCATTGCAAGCGTACCGGCAAGCGCTGCGTGCTGGTCGACCGCCCCGATGCGCTCGACGTGGTACGGGTATACCGGTCGGCAACCACGCGCTAGCGGCCCGGGCTCCCGGGCCGGACGGCGTCCCCGCGGCCTGCCGGCACGGGACCAGGCGGAGAAAATCAGCGCTTGTCCGATAGTTGATAGTTAATGTCCTGCTTCCGGTAATCCGTGCCGGCCGCCATGACTACACTCGTTCCTCTGTTGCCAACACGGCATGCATCGCCCACGGCGATCACTGGTGATAAAGAGGAAAAGGGTGGAAATGACGCTGGAAGCCATAATTGACCCGCGCGGTCAGGTCGGAATAAACACAATCGGATTGTCGCCCCGTCCGGACATGGCCGCGTTGAAAGCCGGTCCCATCCTTTTCTACGACAATACCAAACTGGATTTCTGCCATTACGCGGAAATCTTTACCGCAATCAAAAGAAACTTCCGCGAGCGCGGCATCTGTCATTTTTCCGACTTCCGGCAATCCGTGCGCGGCAGCATGTCTTCCGATCTGCGGGAACGGGCCCGCCATCTGGCGCGGGACGGCTATGTTGCCGCCGTGGTCGCGCTGGCCGACATGGGCACTTCGCCGATGACCACGGTGCTGGCCATCGAACTGGAAAAGGCGGGCATTCCGACCCTGCTGATTTCCGCACCGCCGGGAGATGGCCTGGCCAGACATGTGGCTTATTTCCGTGCCGGCCATCTGTGCATCTGCAATCTCGACATTTATCAGGCCAGCACGGTCGACGAGATTACCCGGCAGGTCGAAGAGAATATCGGCTACATGATCGATGCCCTGACCCTGCCCGGCCATGAAATCGACCAGTGCGCGGCAATTGACTCACTTCTGGATACACAGCCGCAGTGGGACCTGAATGATGCGCTGAAACTGGTGCAGGGACTGGAAAAGAACGGCGATGCGGCGCCAGGGCGCTATCTGGAAGTCCTGATGAACCAGTGCGAGGCGCTGTCCATCGGCGACGGACTGCCGTTCATCCCGCCGACGGAAGCGCGAGTGGCCAGAATGGCCACCTTCTGCCCGTATCCGCCGACAGAGGTCCTGATCCCGGAGGCCGGGCCATCTGGCAAGGACATCACGGTCCGGGACGTCATGGTCAATGCGGTCATGGCCGGGTGCGAACCCGAATACCTGCCGGTGGTCATTGCCACCTTCCAGGCCATGCGCAACCCGGCATTCAATTTCCAGCAGTCGATTACCACTTCCTACAATGGTGGCAATCTGGTGCTGGTCAGCGGTCCGATCGCCCGCGAACTGCGCATCCACTCCGGCCAGGGCTGCCTCGGCCCGGGATTCCGGGCCAATGCGACCATTGGCCGGGCGGTCAACCTGACCCTGCTCAATGTCTGCCGCGCCTATCCCGGCAAGGCGGATCTGGGCTGTCTGGGCTCGCCGGTCGAGTTCACGTACTGCTTTGCCGAAAGCGTGGAGCACAGTCCGTGGCCCGGCATCAATGCCGAGCATTTCGATGAGCAGACATCCACCGTCTATCTGCTGAAAGCCGAACCACCGACCGATGTCGTGGACTTTCTCAGCAGGACGGCCGCTGGCCTGCTGGAAACCCTGATCGACAGCGCGACCCACCTCGGGCGGATGAACGCCTATATCCCCGGCCGCATCCTGATTGTCCTGACCCCCGATCACGCGCAGATGCTGACGCAGGACGGCTGGGACAAGCCGCGACTGCGCCAGTACCTGTTCGAGCGGATCCACAACCCGCGCGCCAGCGTCGAGGGCAGGGGACTGGTGCCGGTGCGGCCGGCGTCGTTCGGGGCCCTGGACCCGGTACCGGCCACCCGCAGCCCCGGCGATATCGACCTTGTCGTTGCCGGCGGACGCGGCGGGCATTCGGCCATCATCGCCAGCTGGGGCCTGTACAGCGATGCCGTGGTGCAGCCGGTCCGGTTGCCGGACGGTCGCAATGCCAGAAGCATTCTCGATTTTCAATAAGAAACGCTATCCGCTTCCCCGACCCGGGGAAGCGCCCGCCGCTTGCGGCAAGGAGAGTCGTCATGTTTGCCATCAAAGAAATCGTGGCCAGGGAAGTACTCGATTCCAGAGCCGATCTGACCCTGGAAGTGGACGTGCTGCTGGAAAATGGTGTCATGGGCCGCGCGATGATTCCCACAGGCTGCTCGGTGGGAAAACATGAAGCCGTCGAGCTGCGCGATCATCAGTCGACCCGGTTCAATGGCAAGGGCCTGTTGAAGGCCATCGACATGATCCGCACCGAGATCCGGCCGGCGCTGCTGGGCAAGAACCCGCTGGACCAGACCGGGATCGACCGGCTGCTGATCCGCCTGGACGGCACCGACAACAAAAGCCGCCTTGGCGCCAACTCGATTCTTGGTGTGTCGATGGCGGTGGCCAAGGCGGCGGCCAGCCATCTGGGGCTGTCGCTGTGCGCCTATCTCGGCGGCAAGACCGGCCATGAGATTCCGCTGCCTATCCTGACCATGCTGTGCGGCGGCAAGCACGGCGGCGGCAATGTCGACTTCCAGGATTTTCAGGTGATTCCGCTGCGGGCACGAAGCCTGCACGATGCGCTGGCCATCGGGAAAAATATCTATAACGCGCTGAAAAGCCTGATGAAAAGCCAGGGCATGCCGGTCGGCGTCTCCGGCACCGGCGGCTTCATGCCGACGCTGCCGTCGAACGAGAGTGCGCTGCAGATGCTGACCGATGCCATCATGCTGGCCGGCTACCGGCCGGGGGTCGATGTCGGACTGAGCATGGATGTTGCGGCGGAAATGTTCTACGAAGGCAAGCGCTATCACCTGAAGTCGGAAGGGCGGACCCTGACCGCCGACGAGTTTATCGGCCTGCTGGAACAGATGGTCGACCGCTATCCGATCGTGCTGATCGAAGACCCGCTTGGCGAAGACGACTTCGACGGCTGGACCGAGATTACCCGGCGGCTCGGTGACCGTATCGAACTGGTGGGCGATGACCTGTTCACGTCCAGTATCCGGCGCTTCGGTCTGGGCATCGACCGCCGGATGGCGAACTCGATCCTGGTCAAGCCGAACCAGATCGGTACCCTGACCGAGACGCTGGACATCATTGCCGCCGCCCGGGCCGCCGGCTATGGCGTGGTGATCTCGCGGCGCTCCGGTGAGACCGAGGACACCTCGATCGCCGACATCGCCGTTGCCACCAACTGCGGCAAGGTCAAGTTCGGCTCGTTCGCCAGGAGCGAAGGACTGTCCAAGTACAACCAGTTGCTGCGGCTGGAAGAAGCACTGGGACCGGCGGCGCTGTTCCGCGGCGCCCAGACGCTGAAAGCAGACCTTGGCCGCCCGGTGGGGGCATGCCTGCAATGAACCGGCTGCCCAGGCCCTTTGTCGACGGCATGCTGGCGGCCATGCCGCTGGTGCCGGGTTTCATTCCGTTCGGCATTCTGACCGGCATCAGTGCCATCCAGGCCGGCATGCCGCCGCTGACGGCGCAGCTGTCGTCCCTGTTGCTGATGTCCGGGGCCTCGCAGATTGCCGCCGCCTCGCTGATGGTCGCACACAGCCCGCCGGTCATGATCGTGCTGACGCACTGGATCATCAATCTGCGCTATCTGATCTACAGCGCCGGCCTGTCCACGCACAAGCTGGCCTTCACCCCTGCCACCCGGGTGCTGGCCGCCCACCTGCTGATCGACCAGACCTATGCACTTTCGCATCTGCATTACGAGACGAACCGGCTGTCCGCCCGCGAACGCACGCAATACTATTTCGGCACGGCGTTCCCGCTGTGGCTCAGCTGGCAGCTGTTTACCGCCGTCGGCATCGTATTCGGCCAGGTCGTGCCCGAGCGCTGGGAGCTGGATTTCGCCATCACCCTGTGCTTCGTCTCGCTGCTGGTGCCGGTGCTGAAAAACCGCCCGATGCTGCTGGCCGGCCTGGTGTCGGGAGCCATCGCGGTGCCGCTGTACGGGCTGCCCTACAATCTGGGGCTGTTTGTCTCGTCCCTGTGCGGGGTCATGGCGGGGATTGCGGCCGAATACTGGCGGGCGCGGGGCAAGTGCCACAAGGTGGCATCATGAGCCAGTCCATGATCTGGGCCATCCTGCTGGCTGCCACGGTGGGCACTTTCCTGTTCCGCTATTCGTTTCTGTGGCTGTCCGACCGCTATCCGATGCCGGAACGGATGCGCCAGCTGCTGAAATACATCCCGGCCTCGGTAATTGCGGCGCTGACCCTGCCGGCGATCCTGACCCCGGCCATCCATGACGGCAACTGGCATGCGCCGCGTTTTCTGGCCGGAGTGATCGCCATGCTGGTCATGTGGCGGACACGCAGCGCGCTGCTGACGCTGGTGCTGGGCATGATCGCGTTATGGCTGGGCCGCTGGCTGGCGCTGTAGCCGGGAATCAGCAGCGCAGCTCCTGTATGTAGCTGCCTGGCGTGGTGCCGGTGTACTGCTTGAAGAAGGCGACGAAGGCACTGTCGCTGTTGAATTCCAGCGTACTGGAGATGGTCGACAGCGAAACCCGATTGCTCATCAGCTCCAGCGAGCGCATCAGCCGCCACTGCTGGCGCCAGGAACGGTAGTTCATGCCGGTCTCGCGCGAGAAAATCCGGCAGATGGTTCTTTCCGAAGCGCCGATGCGGGATGACAGTTTTTGCAATTGCGGGGGAAGGGCCTGCTGTTTCAGGATGTCGAGCAGAGGTTTCATCCGTGAATCCTGTGGCAGCGGCAACAGCATCGGCTGTCTGGGCGCCGCGCAGATTTCGTCAATGAATACCTGCAGCAGATTGTATTGGCGATCCTGGAACCAGTTGGTTTCAAAATCGGAAAAGGCAATGCGCTCTACCAGCTCTTTCAGTAATGGCGATAACGACATGACTTCTATTTTGGCGGGCAGTTGCGGAAATTCATTCATGTCCAGATAAATGGAACGGAATTCGACATTATGATGCTGAACGGTCTTGTGCAGGGTGTGCGCCGGAATCCAGACTGCGCGATACGGTGGAATGATGCATACCTGATTGCAAAGCTCGATGTGAGTGCAACCCTGTCGGGTAAAGGTCAATTGACCCTTGCTGTGTGAATGCAGACCTGCACGCGGAGTATGTGCGACAGGGGAGTCATAGCATGTGGCAATGCCCAGTACCGGGGAATCGAATTTGTCGGGGTCAAAAAACTGGTTCAGGGCTTCGGCATTGGAGAAAATATCAGGAGGGATCACCGCCATTGAAAAGGGTCCTTTCTTCAGCTGCCATTATGGTGAACGCGATAAGGCCGGGCACACTGAGGGTGCCGCTGGACGCCGTCGGGCGAAAAACGGACAGGACCAAGCATAGCCCGTGATTCCCGTTCCATCCATAACGATTTTCTAAACATCTGGCGCATGACGTTGGCCTGTCCTGCGCCGGAGAGGGGCAGGGCGGCATCCGCCGCTCTGCGAAGTCATGCAGACGCTAGTCGTCGATGTGAATGTCGTGCCCGCGAATGCGGAGGCGCTGTCCGGTTCTCAGCCGGCTGACGATATCGATGCCGAAACGGTCGAATACCGGGATGTCGATGGTGATGGCGCTTTCATACAGCACCGGATCGATCCGGTTGCACAGAATGGCAACCGGCGCCGTGCCGCGCTTTTGCGCATCGAACAGAATGAACGGCCCCATGGTGCCGCCCCTGCCTTCGGGACAGACCAGCACGCGGCCAGCCATGCAGTGTCCGTGCAGTGGATGACCCTCGGCGACGAGCGCGCCTGTTTCCGGGTCGAAATCACCGATGAATGAAAAGGGGAAGTCGACCACGAACACCTCCGCCTCGACATCGCCGGCATTCAGTTGCCTGCCTTGTATCTGCATGCTGTGCTTTCAGTTGGGCTCGGTAATGGCATCCACGCAGGCATCCATGTCGGCGATGCGGACCCTGACCCGGCCCTTGGTCAGCCTGGAAATGTAGTGCGCCGCCTTGAACGACTGGGTCAGGATCAGGTCGACCGATTCGGGAATCGGCGCGTCCGGGATGGCCGACATGCAGGCACTGGCAAAAGTGCCGCCCGCCTGCTCGATCGACTGGACATAGCCCATTTCCTCGGCAAGCCGGTATTGCTGGTGGGCGAAGCCGACCCACAGCCGCTTCCCCGGACTGACATGCCGCTGCGCCAGCAGGCCGGCCAGATGGCGGACTTCGTTGATCGACAGGTGCGGGCAGCCGAACAGCGCCATGCCGGCGCCGCGGACATCGGCCGCGGTGGCGCCGACGGCTGTCCGTGCGTCGTCCGCGGTGGCGCAGGGGGCCGGGCCGCTTGCCGGTTCGCCGCAGGGCCGGCCGACCGGGATGGCCGTTGCCAGCGCGGCCGACAGGTCGACTGCCTGGTAGCGGGCCAGGGCATGGCGAAGGGTATCCGGGTCGATGTCGACATGCTGTTCGGGCGCCTTGCCGCCCAGTGCCTGTTCGAGGGTATCGGCCTCCGGCGTGACGCCGACGATATGGCAGACGCCGACCGCGCCGGTGACCGAGAGCGGCACCATCAGGTATTTCAGCCGGTCCAGATTGAAGTCCCGGCTGAAGCCTTCGATGACTACATTGCGGTCCTGGGCCTGCTCTCCCAGAAAATAGCCGATGGCACCCAGCTCGATCTGCGACAGCCGGTCGACGTCGATATCGTGCAGCCGGACCTGGACTTTGGCATACCGTTCTTCATCCAGGAACAGACCACGAAAAGGGGCGCGACCGGTAATGGCTGCCGCCAGGCTGATCACGGCGCCGTCGCGATTGCAGCGTGCGCCAAGCACCGAATTGGCGATGACCTGGCCACCGGAACCGATCCAGGAAATGAAATCGCCCTTGCGCGGCAGGTTGCCGACCATGGCCGGAAAACAGGTATAGGTTTGAAAAAAGCCTTTTTCCTGGAATATCTTTTTTCGGCGATTCAGCAGGTCCAGGTTTCTGGATGCATAGTCGGCGGCAATGCCCATTTCCGCCCAGCTTTCCGGGCTGAAGGCAGACATGTGCGGGTGCAGCGAGGTAAAGACCGCCGGGTGGCGGATACCTTCCGTCATTTGTTCCAGCAGTTCGATGGGAATAGTGGGAATCACATGCGCGCTGGCAATCCTGACCATTTTTCCCGCGCCGAAGGCGGTGCCGAACTTGACCAGCATTTCCATCGATTTCTGCACGCCAGGTCCGAACTTCCCCTCGACCATGGCGGTTTCTTCTTGATCCAGAATCATTTTCTGATACCCGTTGTTATTCTGTGCTGCCGGCGGGCTGCATCGTGCCGCAGTCGGGCGCGGCCGCTGCGGAATTCGTGCAGGAATTGGAAAATATTCAGGATAGCGATGGCCTGTGCCAGCCATTACCGGAATCAGGACATTAACTGTCAAGTTTCAGACAGATTGCGCGGCAGCGCCGCGCTGTCTAGCGCCGGTGTCGCCGGCTGCGCCACCATGCCGTCAGCACGGAGAGCGCAACGAGCAGCACCAGCGCGGCAACTTCATAGCGCTGGATGTCGGCAAACAGCCATTGCAGCGAGCGTCCGAACAGAAAGCCGACCCCGGCAACCAGCGGGGCCCAGATCGCTGCGCCGATCAGGTTGAACAGGACAAAGCGCCAGGCGGGCACCTCGCTCATGCCGATCGCGACCGGGCCGACCAGGCGCAGCCCGTACAGGAAGCGCACGGCCACGATGACACCGCCGTGGTAGCGCAGCAGCAGCCGGTTTACCTGTTCCACGCGCGGGCGCCAGCCGGGGAAGCGGCGGAACAGGGATCCGCCGTAATGGCGTCCGGCGAAAAAACAGGCCTGATCGCCGAGCGTGCCGCCACAGATCGCAGTGACAACCACCAGCGGCCATGACAGATAGCCCTGATGCGCGGCAAAGCCGGCCAGGATCAGGACGGTTTCGCCTTCGAGCAGGGTGCCGGCAAACACGGCCAGGTAACCATACTGGGCAATGAGTCCGGCGAGCATCATGCATGATTCCTTGCAGGGGGCGGTGACATGGCCGGGAAGGCCCCGGACAACTGCCTGCCATGCTGCCACCGCCCGGACTCGGGTGCACGTGCCACCTCACATGCCGGAGGCCGGACACGGCTGTCCCAGCCGACAGGCGGTCATGTCTTTGTTTTAACCGGGACCGCAGCAGCACATGACAACTGCCAGAATGACAGCATCAGCCCAGGAAGGAGACGTACCATGGAACCGTTCAGGGAAGGGGACCACGTCATGCACCCGGCATCCGGGGCGGAGCTGGTCTTTCTGCGCGAGCTTGATGAACTGGACGAGTTCATCACGCCGGTATTGTGTGCGACGCAGGATATCTACGGTGCGCGGGTGGTGGTCGAAAGGACGGACCTGGAGGCGTGCAACAACCGGGTCCGGGCCTCGTTCCATCCCTAGCCAGGTGCCGCCCGTCAGCGCGGGACGCGATACACCCGGCCGCTTGCCACGTCATGCAGGACAGGGATCAGCCCGGCGCTGTCGGTTTCGTAGCTGCCCTGACTGCCGTCCGGCAGATGGCCGTACCTGAGTACGATGCGGCCTGCGGCATTCCGGTACCAGCAACCGAGGGTGTCGGGCTGTTTTTGCGGCGCAAAATCGAAGGCGGCGCCCCTGACCATGGCCAGCCTGCCGTTCTGGCGGCAGCCGGGCGAGTCGGACTCGATGCCGGTGAACAGCACGGTATGGATTTCGCCGTTTGCCAGTGCGATCAGGCCGGCCTCGGCGGGTTGCCGCGGCAGACCGGCAGCCTGGGTCAGGCCGCATGCCAGCAGCGGGATCAGGGCAGGAAACAGGTGCTTGCGCATCGGACATCCGGTCAGGGCAGGGGGTGGCCAGTGTAACAGCCGGACACTCCCCGCCGCTGGCGGGCTCAGACCTTGAAGCGGGCGATGGTTTCCAGCATCAGGGTTGCCTGCTCGTTCAGCCGGGTGGCCGTTGTGGCATTGTTCAGCGAGCCGGAATGGCTTTCCTCGGCCATTTGCGCCACGCGCTCGATCTGCTGGGCAATGCTGGTGCTGGCCATCGACTGCTCACGCATCGAGTGCGAGATTTCCGCGATGCGCTCGACGGTGTCGCCAGTGCGCGCCAGGATGCTCTGGATCGCGCCGGTGGCCTGATTGGCCGATTCGACACCGTGCTCGACCTGGGTGACCACGCCATGCATCGAGGCCACGGTCTGATTGGCGTCGTCCTGCATCGACTGGACGGTCACGGTAATTTCCTGGGTTGACTGTGCGGTGCGTTCGGCCAGCTTGCGGACTTCATCCGCCACCACGGCAAAACCGCGACCCTGCTCGCCGGCACGGGCGGCCTCGATCGCTGCATTCAGTGCCAGCAGATTGGTCTGGTCGGCAATGTCCTTGATCACGCCGACCACGGTGCCGATCGACGCCGTCTTGTCCTTCAACTGCTCGATCTGGAGCGCCGCCTGGCGGACGCTGTCCGAGGTACTGCGGATCATGTCGATGGTGTCGTTGATCACCTCGGCACCGACCTTGGCTTCGCTGCCGGCCTCGCGGCCGCTCTGGTCAGCCTGAGCCGAGCGGTCGGCCACATGGTTGACGCTGACCGTCATCTGTTCGACTGCCGCCGACATGCTCGAGGTCGATTCGCTGACCTGTTCCACCGCCTCGGTCATCTGCTCCGAGGCACTGGCGACCTCACCGGCGTAGCCGCCCACTGTCTGGCCGATCTGCTTCAGTTCGACGAAACCGGTCTGCAGCATCTGCAGAAGCTGGTTCAGGCGCTGGGCGATATGGGTGATCTCGTCGCGGCCATGTTCCTGTACCCGCTGCGTCAGGTCGCGATGGGTCGTGATCAGGCTGATCTTCGCGTCCAGCTCGTTCAGCGAGCGGCTGATGCTGCGCGTGAGCAGCAAGCTGGAGCCGACCATCAGCACCAGCAGGGCGGAACCGAGCGACATCAGGATCCAGGTTGCGCTGGTCGCTGCGTGAATGGCCTGCGCACCGCTTTCCTCGCTGACCTGCCGGTTCAGATTGACCATCTGCTGCAGATCACGGTAGGCGGCATCCGATACCGGAATGGTGGTGCTGCGCAGGTACTCCATGGCGGCGGCATTGCCCTGCGGCGTGTTCTGGTTGGACAGCTGCATGAAACCGGGAATCAGTGCATACCACTTGTCGATCGAGCTGCTCAGCGCATCAATCGATGCCTGATCCTGCGGATTGCTGAGCAGCCGGCTCTTGTAGCTGTCGAGCGCCTGACGCAACACGCCGCGCAGTTTTTCCAGCTCGGTGGCGGCGGCCTGTTTGCTGGCGGCATCGGTCGAGCCGGCATGCAGCGTGATCTGCCGGCGGGCTTCGATAAACTGCGCCTTGATTTCCTCGACCGCAATAATGGATGGCAGGGCATCATGAGTAATCCCGTCGACCTGGCTCTCCAGCTGGCCCATCAGCACTTTCAGCGTCAGCAGCATCGCTGCCAGGCCGAGCAGGCTGAAAAAAACCATTCCGTACAATTTTGTCGATATTTTCATGATTCCTGATCCTGTAGATTGAAGCGGTGGGCCGGCCGGCAGAGGGCGGATTCAGCCGCTATTGTGGGTTTCCATTCGTGCAATGGCGTAATCGAGGATGGCTCTTGCGCCAGCCGATAATGTTTTGTGATTTGAATAGGCCGCATACAACCCGTCTCCCCGGGCCAGGTATTGCGGCAGAATGCGGATAACTTTCCGGATGGCCAGGTTGACGCAATGCTCGCTGATCAGGGCAATACCAAATCCCTGCTCCGCCGCACTGATCAGCCCGGACGTGGAATTGGTGGAAAACCGGGTATTGATCTGTACCGGCAGGCAAATTTCTCCATTGGGCAACAGAATATTGATCGAGGTATCATCGCTGCGATGAATGCATTGATGATTTTTCAGATCGTCCGGCCGATGTGGCGTGCCATGCACGCTCAGGTAGTCGCTGCTGGCATAGAAGCCGAGCGGCATGCTGCATAATTTGCGGATGACATAATTCGTCCGCCGGGGTCTGCCAACCATCAACAGCAGATTGATATTTTCCTGGTCGAGGTCGGGCTCATGGTCTGAAACCAGGACTTCCAGTTCCAGTTCTGGATAGGACTTCAGCAGTTCAAAGAAAAAATTGTTGGTGGGGCACTCGAAAAACCCCGTCGGGACCTGTATCCGCACTTTACCACCGACTCCATGGCTGGCTGACTGTATGGATTCAATTGCAGCACTGAGGCTGTCTATATTCGTGCTACTCCATTTGTACAGCCGCTCTCCATCCGGCGTGCAGAACAGAGAACGGGTTGAGCGCAGAAACAGCGAGGTGCCCAATCTGTTTTCCAGTCCGCTCAATCGCCGGCTCAGCGTGTTTGCCGGCATGCCGAGTTGCTTGCTGGCCCTGGAGAAATTTCCAGCGCGAACGATCTGAACAAAAAGCGCTATATCGTTGAGCATTAAATTTACACAGCGGATGTTCATATAAGTTGATATGGGCTTGTTATACATAACAAGCCCATTGCCATATTAAATATGGATTTTACACGATGTTATCATGATCAATTGTCAATTGATAACTGACAACGATGGATATCAGTTTTCCATTAATGAGCGTAATCGAGAGCTTTCCGGCCGCCCGGTTTCTGGTCGGCCACCCGGCCGGAATGGTGTGTCCAGGGGAACCGCCGGGCACGGCGCAGCCGGCACCAGTCCGGTGCCGGGGCGGTGTTCTGCCATCCCGGACAGGGGCGGCGGAGAGGGGGGCCGACCGCGGCATGCCGGGACGGCCGCCGCGCCTTACAGCCAGTTTTCCACGCCGCCATGCCGCGAACAGGTGCCGCGACGATGCTGGCTGAAACTGTACGAGCCGTCGCGGCAGCGGGCCGATGCCCCTTCGGGGGCCTTGCCATTGCGGGTATGGGCGGGGGAATGCACCCGTTTGCCGTCACTGTTGGTATAGCTGCCGTGTTCGATCAGCTGCGATTCCTGCGGGCTGGAATGCGTGTCCGGGTACGGGGATTGCTTGGCGAGGGCCGGCTGGAAGGCCAGGGCGGCCAGCAGGGCGAGCAGGGCAAGTCGCATGATAAAACCATTGTCATGAAATGTGCTTATCGTGCCTCCGCTTGCCGCCACAGGTAAAGAATCTTGATCAAAAAGCGCTAAAAATTCGCCTGCAGCGGACTCATTCAATTATCGTAGGCGCAGGCCGACAGCAGCAAATTGCTGCTCAAAGGCAGGGGGCACTGCGCCCCGGGTCATTCGCGATCAGGAGACAAATCATGCGTATCGGTTTTCGCAAGAGCATTCTGCTGGCCAGCATCCTGTCGGCCGCGCTGCTGATGGGGGCGGTGCTGGGAACGGCGGTTTGGGTTGCGCGCAATGCCAGCCTGGAGCAGGGACAGGCGCTGGCGCTCGGCACGGCGCAGACCTATGCGGTCCAGTTGCAGAATGAAATCAGCGCCTCGTTCTCCGTGGCCACGACGCTGTCCCGCAGCCTTGCCAGCCTGAAGGACAGCGGCAGCAACAACCGCAAGACCGCCGATGCGATCACGGTGGCCGCGCTCGGCGGCACGCCGGCGCTGCTCGGTCTGTCCTCCTACTGGGAGCCGAATGCCTTTGATGGCCGCGACGCCGACTATGCCGGGGTCCTCCCGCAGGGAGCCGATGGCCGCTATCTGACCTGGTGGAACCGGGGCAGTGGCCAGATCAAGCCGGAAGCCTATGCGTTCCAGGGCGGGGAAGCGGAAAATCCGTGGTACTTCGTGCCAAAGAAAACGCTGAAGCCGTTTGTGACCGAGCCGTACCAGGACAAGCTCGACGGCAAGCCGGTCACGCTGGTGTCACTGATGAGCCCGATTCTGCATGACGGCCACTTTCTCGGTGTCGTCGGCGCCGACTATCCGCTGACCACGCTGCAGCAGATCCTGGGCAAGGAAAAACCGTTCGGCGTTGGCGAGCTGGCACTGATTTCCCCCAGCGGCGTGTATGCGAGTCACCCCGATGCCGGCAAGCTGGCTGCCAGGGCCGACGATGTCGATGCCGCCGGACTGGCCGCCGTGGCCGAAGGTCGCAGCCATCTGGAGATCCGCGATGGCAAGGTCCGGGTGCTGTATCCGGTGCGCTTTGGCGATGCCCGGCAGATCTGGGCCCTGTCGCTGTCCTTCCCGGCCAGCGTGCTGACCGCCAGCGCCGACCGCACCATGCTGATGGGCTCGCTGCTCGGCCTGGGCGGGCTGGTGCTGCTGGCGCTGTTGCTGACCCTGGTCCTGAACCGGGCCATGCGACCGCTGACCCGGCTGGAGCGGACCATGAACGAGCTGTCGGGCGGTGGAGGCGATCTGACCCGCGCGCTGCCGGTGCCGCTGCTGGACGAGATCGGTCGCATCGCCGCGGCGTTCAACCAGTTTGTCGGCAGCCTCGGCGGACTGATCCACGGGGTGAAGACGCAAAGCGCATCGGTCGCCGAGCGGGCCCACAAGGTGACGGAAGCCAGCGAGACCATTTCCGGCCGCTCGAAGCAGCAGATGGAAGCCGCCAGCGCGGTGGCGTCGGCAGTGGAACAGATCAGCGTCAGCATCGCCCAGGTTTCGGATCGGGTGAAAGAGGCATCGGGGCTGTCCACCGAGGCGCGCGAACTGGCCTCGCAGGTGAACGAGGCGGCACAGACCAGCGCGGGTGAAGTCAACGATATCCTGATTACCTTTACCGGGCTGCATCAGCGCATGGCACAACTGGACGCGTCGTCGCAGGAGATCTCCGGCATTGTCGATGTCATCAGCAGCATTGCCGCGCAAACCAACCTGCTGGCACTGAACGCGGCGATCGAAGCCGCTCGTGCCGGCGAGCAGGGGCGCGGCTTTGCCGTGGTCGCCGACGAGGTGCGTCAGCTCGCTACCCGATCCGCACAGGCCACCGACGAGATCGGCCGCGTCATCCGGCTGGTGCGCGAGCAGATCGACAGCACCATTGCCGGCATGGAAACGGCCGGCGGGCAGGTCGAAAGTGGCGTCGTCCATGTCCGCCAGGCGGCGGACGGTGCTGCCGAAATCGAGCGTCACATCATGAAGCTGTCGGACCAGCTGGTCGAAGTCGGCCATGCCAGCACCGAGCAGTCGCATGCCAGCCACGATATCGCGGTCAATATCGAGAATATCAGCAGCATGGCCGAGGAAAACCATCAGGCGGTCGCGGAGACGGATGCCGAAATCAATTCGCTGAGCCGGATGGCGCGCGGCATGCACGACGAGATGGGCGCATTCCGCACCCGGGGCGACTGAAGCCGGTTCCGGGCGCCATGCCGGTTTGGTGCTGGCGTCCGGACATCAATATCACGGCGCGTGACATATAAATCACGCGCCATCATGCATGTAGAACACTATCTGACCGTGGATGGCCGCAACCCCTTCAACGAGTGGCTGAATGATCAGGCTGCCCATGCCTGATGTCTGCCAGCAATAACGACGAAAACTTCAAACGCAAGACCCATGCCTGCCAGGTCACAAACCCGTCGAAAGACGGGTTTGTGACCTGGCAGGCAAAACCGGTCCGTCTATACGCGGAAGCGGTTGAGGCTGCCGTCCAGCGCGCCGGACAGGTCCTGCAGCTCGTGTGCAAGCCGGCTCGACTGCTGGGCGGACATATTGGTGCTCTCGTTCATCTGGGCGATATGCTCGACGTTGCGTGCCGCATCATGACAAGCCTGGCTCTGTTCCTTGATGGCGCTGGCCATCTCGGCGATCTTGTCCACCGACCGCTGCGACAGGTCACGGATCACCTGCAGCGAGGCTGCCACGCTGCGCGTGCTGTCCACGCCGGTCACGATGCGGGCATTGGCCTGCTGCATGCTCTGGTGGGCCTCACGGGTATCGGTCTGCACCCCCTTGATGCGCGAGGAGATTTCGGTCGTCGCCTGGCCCGTTCGTTCTGCCAGCTTGCGGACCTCGTCGGCGACCACGGCAAAGCCGCGACCCATTTCGCCGGCCCGGGCGGCCTCGATCGCCGCGTTCAGTGCCAGCAGGTTGGTCTGGTCGGCGATATCGCTGATGACCTTGACGATCTCGCCAATCTCGCCGGAGCGCAGGTTCAGCTGGTCGATCAGCCGGGTCGTCTCGGCAATACTCTGCGCGATCTGCTGGATCTCGTCGGCAGCCTGTACCGCCATCTGGCTGCTCTGGCCGGCTTCCCGCGTGGCGTCGCGCGCCTGCGCTTCGACTCCCTGCGCATTGTCCGCCACCACATTGATGCTGACCGTCATCTGCTCGAAGGCCGCGGCACTGGACGCGGCGGCTTCCGACTGCTGATGCGAGGCCTGGGCGACCTGGCCGCTGACGGCGTTCAACTGGTCGGCGGCGCTGACCAGCTTGCCGGAATAGCCGTGCGATTCGCGGATCAGTCCGCGCACCGTGCTGACCAGCGTGCCCAGCGACGCACCCATGCTGCCGAGTTCGTTCCTGCCGTAGTCGGGAAGATCGAGCGTCAGGTCACGGGTCGAGGCCAGGGTATGGCTGATCTCCTGCATGCTGTGCAGCGGTTTCTGGATCGAGCGGATGATCAGCAGCGAGATCAGCACGCCTGCCAGCAGGCTGAGGCCGAGAATGCTCAGGACGGCGGTCTTGGCCGAGCTGGAGGTTTCGTCGATCTGCCCGTGCAGGCTGTCCACCGCCGTCTGTGCCGACTGGGCCAGCGCATCCAGCGTGCTTTCCATCCGGTGCACATTGTCCTTGTATTTGCCCAGTGCGGTATTGGCATCGGCCGTCGAGGTGAGGTGGCCGGCTTCCACGCTGGCTGACACGCTGTTGAATCCATTGCCGTAACCGGTCAGCAGCTCGCCCTGTTCGGTCATGCGCTGCTGCAGCGCCGCAAGCGCATCCGGCTGCCGTGCCAGCAGTTTTTGCAGGTCGGCAATATTGGTCTGGGTCTCGGCAAAGGTTTTCTTCCATTTGCCCAGATAGCCGGCCCGTGCCTCCGGCTCGCCGATATTGATGAAGTAGTCTTTCTCGAAGCGACGCAGGTTTCCGATTTCTACCTGAAGCTTGCTGACACCCTGGAAAAATGCCAATTCATGATTGGTGACTTCGGCGACACGGGTGTTGATGCGGTCCAGCCCTTGCAGTGACACTACGCCCGCGCCTGCGAGCGCCAGCAACAGCAGGGCGAACCCCAGAATGATGCGGGTTGCGACTGATAAATTTTTCATGCGATTTTCCATGCCATGGGCGGATAGATTCCAGAGCGGTTGGTGTCGTTACAAATGCAGGATTGCCCGTTTGAGTCTGGCGTTATCCGTCCTGCCCGCTCTTCCCCGCAATTTTAATCACAGTGACCTGCCACCGCTGGCATTTAATTGTTACCAAATACATGGCACCTGCCATTTAATAAATTGTTCGTCATGATGGTGACAATAAAATGAATGGTATATGAATAAAGAAATGGGCAGGGGGTATGTGAGAATAATGATTCTCGTATTTTCAGTCTGTTTTAACTATTGAGTGGTTATTTTATGGAAACATACGACCGGACTGGATGCGGCTGGCCCGGAAACAGAATGAAGGAAAACGGATGCGCGTCCTGCTGGTGGAAGACGACCGGATGATCGGCGAAAGCGTCGAGGAAGGGTTGCGCGGTGAGGGCTATGCCGTGGACTGGGCCCGGGATGGCATCAGCGCCGACATCGCCCTGCGTACCACCCGTTATGACCTGGTGCTGCTCGATCTGGGCTTGCCCGGCCGGCAGGGGCTGGGCGTGCTGGCCGATCACCGCCGCGCGGGCGGGGATACGCCGGTGCTGATCGTGACCGCGCGCGATGCCACGGCCGACCGGGTGCAGGGACTGGACGCTGGCGCCGATGACTACCTGGTCAAACCCTATGATCTCGATGAACTGTTTGCCCGCATTCGCGCGCTGCTGCGGCGGCGATCCGGGCGCAGCAGTCCGGAAATCCGCCTGCGCGGGCTGACGCTGAATCCGGCCACGCACGAGGCCAGCCTCGACGGTACGCCGCTCAGCCTGTCGCGGCGCGAATTCTCGCTGCTGCTGGCCCTGCTCGATCCGCCGGGTACGGTGCAATCCCGCGCCAGACTGGAAGAGAAAATGTATGGCTGGGGTGAGGAAGTCGAAAGCAACACCATCGAAGTCTATATCCATGCGCTGCGCAAAAAACTCGGCAGCGACTTCATCAGGAATGTGCGCGGCGTCGGCTACAAGGTGCCGGGTGACGCATGAGGTCGATACGGCGGCAACTGCTGGTCTGGCTGCTGGGCGGGGTGCTGGTGTCGACGCTGATAGCCGGTGCGATGATGTTCATCAAGGTACGCGAGGAAACCGGCGAGCTGTTTGACGACCAGTTGCGCCTGATCGCCACCTCGCTGCCGACCCGCATTGTGGTTCAGCACCAGGCGGAGGAAGAGGATGACGAGCTCAACGACGACATCTCGGTGCAGATCTGGGATCTCGACGGCAAGCTGGTCTATTCGGCCAATGCCGGACCGGGCCTGCCGAAGCCGGCGTTTCGCAAGGAAGGGCACCATTCGGTGTCCTCGGCCAGCGGCCGCTGGCAGGTCTTTACCGAGATCCGGCGCGGGCACCTGATTCAGGTCGCACGGGCCAGCCGCGACCGCGACCGGCTGGCGATGAAACTGGCACTGCGTTCGCTGCTGCCGTTCATGGTGCTGATTCCGCTGCTGGGCCTGTTCATCCTGCTGGTGGTGTCGCGCGGGCTGCGGCCGCTGGCCCAGCTGGCCCGGGCCGTAGGACGGCAATCCCCGTCGGCGCTCAAACCATTGCCCCTGGCACACGTGCCGCCCGAGATTCGCCCGGTGGTGCTGGCGCTGAACGACCTGCTGGCGCGACTGGAGCAGGCGATGAGCGCACAGCGCAGCTTCGTGGCCGATGCCGCACATGAGCTGCGCACACCGCTGACGGCACTGAAACTGCAGCTGCAACTGGCCGAGCGGGCCGGTGACGACGTCCAGCGTGCCGAGGCGTTCGCCCGGCTCGGCCAGCGTCTGGACCGGGCTTCGCACCTGGTGCGCCAGTTGCTGACACTGGCGCGGCATGAACCGCAGATGGGGTTGCCGCAACGGGCGCCGGTCGATCTGGTCGCACTGGCCGGACAGGTCATTGCCGACTATGACGATCTGGCGCGCGAACAGGGCATTGACCTCGGCCTGAATGCGGGCGACGACATCGGGCTGGAACCGGGCAACGGCGACAGCCTTGCCATCCTGCTGGACAACCTGGTCCGCAACGCGCTGGCGCACACGCCGGCCGGCGGGCGCGTTGATGTGGTACTGGCGCGTGATGGTGGCCATGCCGCACTGCGGGTCATCGACACCGGGCCCGGCATTCCGCCAGCGGCGCGGCTGCGGGTGTTCGATCGTTTTTATCGCTGTGGCGATCGCGGCAACACCGGCAGCGGGCTGGGGCTGGCCATCGTCAAGAGCATTGCCGATGCGCACGGTGCCCGGGTGACGCTGGCCGACAATCCGGGCGCGGCCAGCGGGCTGATGGTCAGCGTGCGCTTTGGTGCCGGGACCGGCGGCTAGCGCGGCGGGATTCGCACGCTGTCATCGTCGAAATCGCCGCGTTCTGCCTGACGGTGACAGGCGACACAGTTGGCGGCGCTGCCGACGCCCTTGCGCCGGAACACATCGGGACGGATTTCATCGTGCTTGTGGCGGAACCAGACCGTGCTGGTGATCCGCAGCGGCGGGCTGGCCGGATTTTCCGCATACTTGCGCCGGTATTTCGGATTGGTATTTTCCGCCGACCACAGCACCAGAAAGGCGGTGATCTCATCGCGGGTAGCCGCGTCGAGGCTGGCGTTCTCGCCGAAATGACGGTCCAGTCCGCCCATCATCCGCCGCCAGGACGCCGCCGGCAGCATGCCCGGCGGGTAGGCCATGTGGCAGCTCGCACATTCGGCCCGGTAACTGGCATTCGGCGGCACCTGACGGTAGCGGTGCCTGCCCTCGCGGTCATGGTTGTCGGCCAGTGCCGGCAGGGTCAGCAGGGTCAGCAGGCAGGTCAGCAGCAGTGGGGATCTCATGGTGGTTTTCCTTATTTGACGCTGATCAGCCAGGCGATGAAGTCAGCCTTTTCCGCCGCCGTACATTCGCGGGCATGGACATCGTCACAATTGCGCCGGAACCATTTTTCCACTTTCTTCGCATCGGTCAGGCGTTCGGGGTTGGCCACCGGCGCCAGTGGCCGGATGGGCCGGAATGCCCGCGTTTCGCCGGGCTGGCGCGGGTCGCGACCATGGCAGGTGGCGCAACTGACCTGCTTGCCGTCGCGCGGAACCCGGCGCAGGAAGAACGCCTGCCCGCGCTCCGCCGAGGCGGCAAAGGCCGGGTCCGGGCGTCTGGCCTCGGTCTGGTAATGCTGCAGCAGGGCGGAGGGCGTCGCGGCCACGGCCGGAACGACGACAAACAGGGACAGGGCCAGCAGGATCGGTGTGGACAGGCGGGTCATCATGGCAGTCCCTCTCACGATTCGGCCGACGGCGTGGACGGCGTGGCTGCCGGGCGGGAGACCGTGCGCCGGCGGCCGGGGCCGAACAGCGTCGTCAGCGCCAGCGGCCGGCGCCAGCCGAACAGCAGGACGACATGCAGACCGGCCAGTGCGAGCGTGGCATTGGCGAGAAACTCGTGCAGTTCCTCAAGGCTGCCGGAAGCAATCAGACCGGCGTCCCGCTCATCGCCGTCCGCGTCATCGCCATCACTGGCGTGGGCGGCCGGAACGGCCTGCGCCGCCGCAAGGCCGATGGCCCGGGCGTTGTCGATCATCAGCACGCCGCTGACCGAAGTCCCGATGATGCCGAGCACCAGGGCCAGCACCAGGACCCGGCTGGCGGTGGTGGCATTGCGGGCGCGCAGGGTGGCGCGGCGCGGGATCAGCGGCGAGAAGCCGGCGGCGCCGGAAAGGCTGACAAGCAGACGGACGACCAGCAGCGCGATCAGCGCATAGCCGGTCCAGACGTGCAGCAGTTCTCCGTCGTCGCCGGTCAGGTAGGCGACCAGGAAGACAATGACCAGAGACCAGTGCAGCAGACGGAAGCGGGTGAAGGGAAGCATGGCGGCAAACTCCTGATTGAGATGCCGCCACCATACGAAACCGAAAATTAAACCGGTGTTAGAAGCCCGCGCCTAGCGTTCGGTGTGCTGGTCGATACTCGTGTCGCGCACCATCAGGACCGGGACCGGGCTGGTACAGGCGATCTTGTCGGCATCGCTGCCGAGCACGGCGCGCGAGACGCCACGACGACCGTGGCTGCCGATGACGATCATGTCGGCCGGCCAGGCACGCGCCTCTTCGACAATGGTTGCCGCCACCGTGTGATGGACGTGGTTGTACAGGTAGGCTTCGACCTTGAGCCCGCGCGCGGTGACTTTCTGCTTGGCGTCGTCGAGCAACTGCTTGCCTTCCTCGATCAGCTGGGCGACGAAGTCGTTGATGGTCTCGGTCATGCCGTCCAGTCCCACTACCGTCACGTGCGGATCGACGATATGCACGATGCGGATGGTGGCATCGAGACGGGCGGCGAGATCCATGGCGGCGTCAAGGCCGCGCTCGGCAGTGGAACTGCCGTCGATGGGAACGAGGATGCGGGTGTACATGAGGCTCTCCTGGCTGTGTCACCAATCCGTGGTGCCGACAAAGGCTGTTCGCCCGATCGCGGAACATGCTGACAAGCGAACGCTCACTTCCAGCATAGAGGGCGATCCGGCGCGACGGATTGATGCGGATCAGCTCAGGGCGTGTCCGATCCTGCTAGTCGTTTGCCCGCTTCAGATCGCGGCGATATTCGAGCTCGGCGCGGGCATGCGCCTCATTGATCTGCTTCTGCGTCTTGATGTGCGTGGCAGGAGAGACCCGCCGGGTATTGATGTCGCACTGACGGCGAGACCATTCGGTGGGGGAGATCCATTGACTTTTCATGCGCACTCCTCTCAGGAGAACCATTGAGCCGCCGGCGCCGACGGGCCGGCTTCCGTGCGGCACGCTTCAGTGTACGCATATCCACTGGTGCGTGTGGCGGGAAATGTCCCTGCCGCACAGGATGCCGCCCGAACGGGGCTGACATATGGTTACCTGGATGAATATTTTGTGACACAGGCATGGAATGGACAACACAATATGGTAAATTACCTTGACGTAATTGCGTGATGCCGCCGATCCGGCCGCAAGCCGCCATGGCGTGTTGTGACCGGAGCGGGGGCGCCATTGCCTGCGAACCGGTGTGTTTTCTTTTTTTCCGAGATTGCCACCTTGAAGATATCCACCCGTTTGTACACGCTGTCCGGCCTGGGCATGCTTGGCCTGATCGTCATGGCGCTGGCCGCGTTTTTCCTGTTTTTCACCATTCAGTCCGAAGTCGACAACAATGACCGTGTCATTCTTCCGTCGGCCGAGGCCATCAACCGGATCGGCGAGGACTTTGCCGGCAGTCGCCGCGACGTGCTGCTGCACATCCTGGCCGAGCCGGGCGGCAAGCAGAAATACAAAACCGAATTCGAACAGGCCAAACAGAAAATCCTGGCCGGGGTACAGCACTACCGCAGCGAGCTGGCCTCGGATGACCAGGATCGCGCCAATATCGACGCGGTCAGTGATGCCCTGACCCAGTACTATGCGCAGGTGCCGGAAGTGCTGGCCCTGTCCGAACAGGGCAATTTCGAACTGGCGCGCCGCTACTCGATCGAGAAAGTGACGCCGCTGTCGGTTCGCACTGCCGCCACCCTGCAGCATGCCAGTGACTACAACAAGCAACTGCTCGGCAGCTCGATTTCCCGCCTGCACGACACCATCGCCGCCGGCAAGGGGGCGCTGCTGGCCGTGGCACTGGCTGTCGGCGGGCTGCTGCTGGCCGGCGGACTGTGGACGACACGCCAGATCAACCGGCCGATATCGGCGCTGCGCGACGGCCTGACGGCGCTGTCGACCGACCTGGACTTCACCCGCCGCTTCCAGCGCACGCAGCGCGATGAAATCGGTGATGCCTATCATTCGCTGAACGGACTGCTGGATACCCTGCAGACCAGCTTCCGCCAGTTGCACGCGCTCGGGCTGAACGTCAGTACCGCCGCGCAGTCGGTGTCGACCGCCTCGCAGCAGATGACCCAGGCGTCGCAACAGGTCAGCGAGTCGTCATCGAGCATGTCGGCGGCGGTCGAGCAGGTCACGGTCAGCATCGCGCAGGTCGCCGACCGGGCGGTCAGCGCCAATGACAGCAGCCGCAAGGCAGGCGACGAAGCGAACGCCGGCGGCAATGAAATCGGCGACACCATTGCCACCTTTGCCGAAACCGCGACCACCATCCAGCAGGCGGCAAGCAAGATCGAGCAGTTGAAAGACCATACGGTCAGCATCGGCGAAGTGATCAACGTGATCCAGGACATTGCCGACCAGACCAACCTGCTGGCACTGAATGCGGCCATCGAAGCGGCGCGCGCCGGCGAACAGGGCCGCGGCTTTGCCGTGGTGGCGGACGAGGTGCGCAAGCTGGCCGAGCGGACCTCGCTGTCGACCCAGGAAATCACCCGCACCGTGCAGACCATCCAGCACGAGGCCGGCGACACGGTCGATACCATGCAGTCGGTGGTGTCCCAGGTCAGCCAGGGCATGGACAAGGCCGGGCAGGCTACCGATGCGATCAAGCGCATCATCGGCAGCACCGAAAACACCGTGCTGCAGGTCGGGGAAATCACCAGCTCGATGCGCGAGCAGTCGCAGGCCAGCAACAATATTGCCCAGCAGATCGAACGCATCGCACAGATGACCGAAGAGAGTCATGCCGGGGCCTCGTCCACCGCAGAGTCGGCGTATCAGCTGCAGGAGCAGGCGAGGGAAATGCAGAAGACGCTGGAAGCGTTCCGCGTCTGAACTACCGGCCGAGCGTCAGCCGGTTGCGGCCGGCATTCTTCGACTGGTACATCGCATGGTCGGCCCGCCGGACCCAGTCGTAATCGTCGTCCAGGTGCGCCGCATAGGGCACCAGGCCGGCGCTGACCGTGCAGCCCCAGAGCGTATTGTCGACCGTCTGCAGTGCGCGGACGCGCTCGACAATGCGCCGGGTCAGTGCCAGTGCGCCGGCCTCGTCGACCCGGTTGATGATGATGACGAACTCCTCGCCGCCATAGCGGGCGATGATGTCTTCCTGGCGCAGATGGTTTTCCAGCAGGCGGGAGAAGTTCCGCAGCACGGTGTCGCCGACCTGGTGACCATGCGTGTCATTGATGTGCTTGAAGAAGTCGAGATCCAGCAGCAACAGGCTCGCGCCATGCCCGCCCCGCCGGCAATCGTCGAGCACCTGCTTGAGCAGCGACTCGAAATGGCGGCGGTTGTACAGGCCGGTCAGTCCGTCACGCTGGCTGATGGCCTCGAATTCGCGTGACTGCCGCGCGAGTTTTTTCGCAATGTCGTAAGTGCTCTTGCCCAGTACCAGTGTGTACAGGAACAGCAGCGGCAGGCAGGACAGCGCTTCCGCTATGCTGGTCTGCGGCGCCAGCCTGACGCCTAGCAGGGCGGCACCGGCCAGCATGCCGGCCAGCGCACTGACCAGCCCGTACAGGAACAGGCGGACACCACCCGAGGCGATATTGTTCATGCACATCATGGCGATGATGACCGTGGACGGCATGATGTTGCCGCGCATGGCCACCACCCAGAATCCGGCCAGGCCGATGTCGATCAGCAGGTTCCGGTATTCGGCCGCAAACGGGGAGCGGGAGCGCAACGCCCACTGGCAGGCGAGGTGTGGCCACGCATACCCGTTGAGCAGCAGCAGGACCCACAGTGCCGGTGACGCATCCAGCCCGGCCATGGTCGTGGCCACGCAGAGAAAGCCGACACCAAGGCCGAGAGTGCGCAGGCGATGGATCCGCCTGACAAAGCGGATGCCTTTTCCCGGTGAAAAACCGGCTTCTCTCGGGGGGCTGTCGGGGTGTCCTGTTGACGCTGGCATGAATGGTTCGTGGTGCCTGTTCTTTGACGCAGGCAGGAACATAGCATGTCCGGACACGCCATTTCGCGCATCTTTTGATTTGTCATATGCCGAAAACATTCCGGCATGGCTGCCGTCCTGTCCGGGGCGTGATGTTGCATTCAGAAATTGGAGTGATAACTATAGGAATATTCTGACTTTATGAAGAATTTGCTGAGCCGATAGTCTGGCAATTCTCCAGACGGAATGCCATGACATGTACTATCACCACCAGCGCACGTTTCTGAACCGCGGCGACCTCATCAGGGTCGCCTGCTCGCAGGCGCGCAAAATCTGGCTGCTGGATGACGTCGATTACGCGGATCTGGAAGCCGGCCTGGTACGGAGGATGAACGGCGGGCGCCATCCGCTGCGCGTGGTCCAGTTCACCGTGGCCGCCAGAGGCTACTGGAACCTGCTGATCGAGGCGGGGGAGCCCCGCTTTCCGGTCAGCTATTCGCTGGAACTGTTCGGGCGCGATGGCCGGCGGCAGGCAATGAAAAACCCGCCTGGCGGCGGGTTCTCGGCACATTTCGACCCTAGCGGGCGGCATCTGCCTTTTGCAGGATGTCGTACAGCTGGTCCTTGAGCCTGAGTTTTTCCTTCTTCAGCGATTCCAGGGCCTCACGGCTGCCCGGTTCGATCTTCGCCTCGATATTCTTGATCTGCTGGTCCATTTCGTTGTGCTTGTCGAACAGCTTTTCAAAATGACCATTTTCGCTTTTGAGCCGGGAAATCAGTTCTCTGTACTCTGGAAACATGGGTTCTCCTTTATTTGCCGACGGGGACTTTTATCTGTTTGTCCCAGTCTGGTCAGTCGCATGGACAAGCGTCAATGCAATCTACCGGGCCCGTTGATGCAGGTCAATCGACTTCCCGGCCGTCGGCACGGCTCACTTCATCAGCGTCGCCATCTGGGTGAACAGCCAGTACAGGCTGCCCGACAGCACGATGGCGGCCGGCATGGTCAGCACCCAGGCCAGCATCAGGTTGCGGATGGTGCACATCTGCAGACCGGACTTGTTGGCGGCCATGGTGCCGGCGATGCCGGACGACAGCACATGGGTGGTCGACACCGGCAGGCCGTACATGTCGGCCGCGCCGATGGTCATCATGGCGACCAGCTCGGCCGACGCGCCTTGCGCATAGGTCAGGTGCGACTTTCCGATCTTCTCGCCGACGGTGACCACGATCCGCTTCCAGCCGACCATGGTGCCAAGCCCCAGCGCGATGGCGACCGCCACCTTCACCCACGACGGAATGAAGCGGATGCTGTTGTCGATCTGTTTCTTGATGGCGGCCAGCCGCTCGCTGGTCACCGCGTCGAAATGCACGGTCTTGTCCTTCTGCAGCAGACGGATCGCTTCCGAGGTCAGGTACATGTCGTTGCGCAGTGCCGAACTGGCCTCGGTCGGCACCGATGCCAGCGAGCCGTAGGCCTTGACCTGCTGGCCGATGCTGCCGATCACGGCGGCCAGGGCCGGGCCCAGCTCGGCGTGCGACTGCTTGGACTCGACGAAATCGGCCAGCACCTTGCGGGCATCGGGCGTCGCCGGCGGGGTGACCGACAGCGACTGCTGGGTATTGCGGGCCAGCACCACGAACTGCTCGACCTGGCCTGCCGGGATGCTGCGGTTCAGCGCATAGGCCATCGGCAGCGTGCCGACCAGAATCAGCATGATCAGGCCCATGCCCTTCTGGCCGTCATTGGAACCGTGCGCGAACGACACGCCGGTACAGGTCAGGATCAGCAGGCCGCGAATCCACAGCGGCGGCGGTGTCTTGCTCTTCGGTTCTTCATACAGCGCCTTGTTCCTGACCCACTTGCGCAGCACCAGCAACAGCAGCGCGGCACAGCCGAAGCCGACCAGCGGCGACAGCAGCAGCGAGTAGCCGACCTTGGTGGCCTGGGCCCAGTCGATGCCGTTGGCGCCATCGCGGCCGTGCATCAGCGCATTGGCGATGCCGACGCCGATGATCGAACCGATCAGCGTGTGCGACGACGAGGCCGGCAGGCCGAACCACCAGGTGCCGAGATTCCACAGGATGGCGGCAATCAGCAGCGCGAACACCATGGCGAAGCCCGAACTGGAGCCGACCTGCAGGATCAGTTCGACCGGCAGCAGGGAAATGATGCCGTAGGCCACCGCCCCGCTGGACAGCAGCACGCCGAGGAAATTGAAGAAACCTGACCAGACCACCGCGACATTCGGCGAGAGCGAATGGGTATAGATCACCGTGGCGACGGCATTGGCCGTGTCATGGAAGCCGTTGACGAATTCGAAACCCAGTGCGATCAGCAGCGCCAGGCCGAGCGCCAGATAGGGTAACCATGAAGTGACTTTCACCCCGGTCTCGTTCATGTCGGCCACCACGTTGTAACCGGTGAACAGCAGACCGCCGACCAGCAGGCCGATAAAGACGAAAGTGGAAAGCAGACCAGGTTTCTGGTCATGCACGGGCATCGAAGACAGCGAAGGGGCGGGCGCGGCAGGCGCGGCGGAGGAGGGCATCGGAGGCGTGTTAGGGGAGTAACCCGTTATAATCCTCCACTAATATTGCACTTTTGTTGCAGTGAGTTTACAGCGCAAAATTCATTCTGCTTGACAGATCGCAAACCGGTGTCTGAAAAGGGAATTTTCCGGCGGGTGCCGTTCCCCGCAGCCGAGCCGGCTGCGGGGAAATCGCGCGTCAGACGCTGGCGCGCAGGATCTTGTTCAGCATGCCGCGGATGGTGCGGGTCTCGAACGGCTTGTCGCAGATGGCCGAAACACCGGCATCCATGACGGCGGCCAGCCGGCCATTGTCGTGTTCGCTGGATACCATCATCACCGGCACCGAGCTCTGCATGCTGTGCTGGCGGATGAAGTCCACCAGTTGCAGCCCGTCGACTTCGGGCATGTTGTAGTCGGTGATGACCAGGTCGAACAGCGTCTGTTCCAGCAGCGGGATGGCTGCACTGCCGTCGGTGGCTTCCACGATGCGCTGGAAACCGAGCCGTTCGAGCACGGTGCGGATATGGCGGCGCGCGGTCAGGCTGTCATCGACGACCAGCACGGCCAGGTCGGCCAGGTCGATATCGTTGTCACCGCTGTCATCATCCTCGGCATTGATGAAGTCGATGGTGTTGTCGAGCGCCTTGCGCAACTGGGCTACATCGAACGGCTTGGGCAGGATCGCCATGCAGCCGGCCTGGCGGATCGGATCGAGGTAGCGCGCCTTGGTTTCGCTGGAGACCAGGATGAACGGCAGGTGAGTGGCGTCGGTTTCACTCTCGCGCAGCTGGTACACCAGCTCGGTGCCGGTGGCATCGGGCAGGTAGAGCGCGCTGATCAGTACATCCGGCGCCGGTGCCTCGGCCACGCGCTTCAGCGCACTGGCCGCGTCGCCGACCGTTTCGACTTGCGTGATGCCCAGCTCGGCCAGCAGTTGGACAATGATGTGGCTTTGCAGATTGGATGGTTCTACCAGGCACACACGCAAATGTTGCAGCTCCAGCATGGATTCCTCCTGACGGGGTGATAAATGGCGTGACACTAGCCGTTATGACGTTGGCACGCCAGCCGTCAACGCAAACAAAGCGCACTTTATATCGGTGTGGCCACGGGAAAAAGAAGCGCGTCCGGATGACGACAGTTGTGGCCGCGGATTCAAGTTTACCGGAAGCTGACCGATCTGATCTGTACAGGGACTTCTTTTGGAGAGCAGGCATGAGCACCCCCAGCATCAATTCGGCAACGACCCCTTCCTGGTCGGCGAACACCCCGGGGGCGAGCACGGCTGCAACGCCCGAAGGCACGACCGCCAGCGCACCGGTCACCGCCGCCGGCGCGGCCCATGCCGTGCGCCAGCAAACCAACATGCAGATCCTGCAGTCGTCGGTCGACCTGTCGGTCAAATCCGGCGACCGCTCGCAGGAACTGGTGTTCCGCACCGCCATCGAAGCGCTGAACGAGGTGCTGGCGCCAACAGCCGGGCCGAATGCCATCCAGAACGCGATGAGCCAGGACAATTCGGCCGAAGCCACCGCCAGCCGCATCCTGAAACTGTCGACCGGTTTCTTCGGCGCCTATGCCGCGCAGCATCCCGGCGAAGATCCGGACCAGGTCGCCAGCCAGTTCGTCGACCTGATCCGCGGTGGCTTCGAGCGCGGCTTCAAGGAAGCCAGCAAGATCCTCGACGGGCTGGGCGTGCTGGGGGGCGATATCGCCAGCGGCATCAACAAGACCTATGAGCTGGTCCACAAGGGACTGGACGATTTCCTCGCCGCGAACACCCGTGCCGGCAAGGACACGGCGGCGGCGCCGACCAGCGCAAACTGACCCGACATGGCAGTAACCTTGATGACCCGCGCTTGCGCGGGTCTTTTTCGTCGCACATCCGTCAAACAGATTGTCCCTTGTCAATGTCATGCGCGGTGATACCATCGTCGGCCTTGCAAATCGGGAAACTGCATCATGCTGTCAGGCCAGGGCGTACTGTTATCAGTCACGGCATCGCTGATCTTCGCCGTCCTCGGCTGGTATTCCACGCTGCTGGTGCCGCTGCACGGGCTGGAAATTGTTGCCTGGCGCATTGTCTGGACCGTGCCGGGCATGCTGGTGGTGCTCGGCCTGCTGCGCCATCAGCGCAAGTTTGCCACCACGCTGGGCCGGCTCCGGCACGAGCCGCTGCTGTGGCTGGTGCTGCCGGTCAACGGCTTCCTGCTTGGCGTGCAGCAGTGGCTGTTCATGTGGGCACCGCTGGAAGGGCGGCTGCTGGAAGTCACTCTCGGCTATTTCCTGCTGCCGCTGGTGATGGTGATGGTCGGTTTTCTGTTTTACCGCGAGCGGCCTGGGCGGCTGCAGTGGGTGGCGGTGACGCTGGCCTGCCTCGGCGTGCTGCACGAGCTGGTCGTGACCCAGGCGTTTTCCTGGGTGACGCTGGTCACTGCGCTGGGCTATCCGCCGTACCTGATGCTGCGCCGCGCGGTGCATCTTGATCCGGTCAGCGGTTTTCTGCTGGAAACGCTGGTTATCCTGCCGTTCGCTGCGCTGGCGATCTACCTGACGCCAGCCGCGACCGGAGCGCTGTCGGCCCGTCCCGTCCTGTGGCTGCTGCTGCCGTTCCTCGGCGTGATGACGGCGGCGGCGTTTGCCGCCTACCTTGGCGCCAGCAAACTGCTGCCGATCAGCATGCTCGGCATTCTCGGCTATGTGGAACCGGTCCTGCTGTTCGTGATTTCGCTGCTGTTCCTTGGCGAACCGTTTACCGCCGCCGGACTCGGCACTTACGGGCCGATCTGGCTGGCGGTTCTGCTGACCTGCGGCCACAGTGCGATCGTGCTGCGCCGCCAGCAACGGACGGCGCGGCAAGCGGCGGCCTGAGGCCGGCTCAGGCGCTGCGCACCATCAGCACCGGGACCGGGCTGTTGCGCAGTACCATCTCGGCATCGCTGCCCATCAGCAAGCGGGTCAGACCGCGGCGGCCATGGGTGCCCATGACGATCATGTCGGCCGGCCAGCGTCGCGCCTGCTCGACAATCAGGTCGGCGACGGTCGGTGCCGTACATTCGAACAGCTCGGTTTCGACCTTGATGCCGGCTGCCGTGGCCAGCGCCAGCGCCTGCTCGAGAATGGTCTTGCCGGCCTCGCGCAGCGCGGCGGTGTGACTGGCGGCATTGCCGCCACCAAGGTCGTTCATCGCGATATAGGCGACCATCGGGTCGATAATGTGCACGAGCTTCAGCGTGGCATTCAGGCTCTGGGCGAGGTTGATGGCTTCGCGCAGGCCATGACTGGCTTCCGGACTGCCATCGACGGGCACGAGAATGTGTTGGTACATGGTCGGGCTTTCTGCTGGGTGGCAAAGGGGGGCGCACGGACCGGAGCGGTTCGCGCGGATAACGAACGATTGTACGCCGGCCACCCCGGGCCGGGTACGCATGAACAGGAAAGAAAAGAACGATGGCATCCCCGTCCCTGCTGAACCAGCAACAGATCCAGGCCCTGGCCGTGGACGTCCAGCGCTACCTGCGCGATTCCCTGGAAGTGGAACTCGGCCAGTTCGACGTTCAGTTCCTGCTTGATTTCATCATCGACAAGGCCGGGCGCGAAATCTACAACCAGGCACTGAATGATGCGCAGACGGCGCTGGCCGGCCGGCTGGAATCACTGCAGGCGGCGATCTGGGACCTGGAGAAATAAGCCCGGGCTAGAGATCCACGGTCATCGTCAGCCGGGCGCTGCGCGGTGCACCGACCGACAGATAGGTCTTGCTGCTGCCGGCGCCGCCTGCCCAGTAGCGCTTGTCCCCGGCGTTGTCGACGTTCAGCTGCCAGGCGGTGCGCTGGCCGAACAGTCGCCGCTGGTAGCGCGCGCCCAGCCCGAACAGCGTGTAGCCGCCGACCCAGGCCTGGTTGGCGTGATTGACCGGGCGCCTGCCGGTGTAATAGGCCCCGCCATTGACCGACAGACCGGGCAGGGCAGAAACCGTGTAGCGGGCGAACAGGCTGGCGGTCCAGGCCGGGGTGTTCGCCGGCACATTGCCGTCCGGGTGTCCGGTGTGCCGCAACCGGGCCTGCAGCCACTGCGCCGATGCCTGCAGCGACCAGTCGCGCGCCAGCGCGCCCTGCAGCGAGGCTTCCAGCCCGCGATAGTGCTCGCGCCCCTCTTGAACGAATACCCGGCGCGTGTCCAGATAGGCGGCAGGCCGCTCGATGGCGAACAGCGCACTGGAAAACTGCAGCGCCTTTTCGCCGCCAGCCCGCCAGCCGAGTTCGGTCTGCTTGCTGATGCCGGGGGGCATCAGCTGGTAGCGGTTGACCGCCTCGGGGGGCGTACGTGCGCCCTGTTCGAGACCGCTGGCGTGTGATGCGTACAGCGTCATGTCCGGGGTCGGCCTGAACAGGGCGGCAAACAGCGGCGTGCTCAGGCTGGCAGTGTAGCGACTGTCGGCGCGGTGGCTGCGGTAGTCGGTATGGCGCAGGCCAGCAACCAGTTGCCAGCGTGGCGACAGGGTCAGCCGGTCCATTGCATACAGTCCGCGATCGCTGGTGTGGATGGCCGGGTTGCGCCGGATTCCCCGGGCCGGGAGCCATGGCAGTTCACTCGGGTGGTACAGGTTCTGGCGGGTCTGGAAGCTGTCCGCGTCGAAAGCGGCCTGGGTCAGGCGGCTTTGCGCGTAACCGGCGATCAGCTCGTGCCTGAGCGGGCCGGTCTGCAACTGGCCGACCAGTTGCGTGCGCAGCAGGCGGCTGTGCCACTCTCCGCGCTGGCGCTGGCCGCTCAGTCTGCCGTCGCCACTGTGGATGTCGTAGCCGTCAAGCTGGGTGGCGGCGCGCCGGCGCGAGGCTTCGGTGCCGCCGGTTTCCAGGGTCAGCATCCAGTTGTCGCTGAGGCTGTAGTCGGCGCGCAGCAACAGGTTGTCCGCCTGGCCGTCGAATACGGCCCAGCGCGGTGCCAGGCGCTGCTTCGGGTCGGGCAGGGCCGGCAGGGCGATGCGGCCGTTGCGGGCTTTCGGCACGATCAGACTGGTCTGTTCGGTGATCTTCTTGCGGTAGTGTTCGATGTCGGCCTTCAGGTTCAGGCGCTCGCTGGCCTTCCAGTCCAGTGCCAGGCTGGCCAGCTCGCGCCGCCCGTCGACGCCGTTGATGGCGG
Source organism: Microvirgula sp. AG722 (assembly GCF_003269145.1). Lineage (NCBI taxonomy): Bacteria > Pseudomonadati > Pseudomonadota > Betaproteobacteria > Neisseriales > Aquaspirillaceae > Microvirgula > Microvirgula sp. AG722. Next base: position 73,622 of record NZ_QLTJ01000013.1, read on the forward strand.
AACGCAGCGTGCCGCCGACCGCATTGATGCGCACCCCGTACTGCTGCCGTTCGCCGAAGCGGCGGCCCAGATCGGCCGACAGCAGTGTGCCGCCGTTGTCGTCCAGCGTCAGCCCGGCACGGCTGACCGGCGTGAAGCCGGCGCGCTTGCTCACCAGGTTGACGATGCCGGCCGGGGTGGTGAAGCCGTAGTACAGCGCCGACACGCCCTTCAGGACCTCGACCCGCTCCTTGTTTTCCAGCGGGGTGCCGACCAGGTTGATCAGCGGCAGCGAACCATTCAGCCGATAGTTGCTGCGGTTTTCCAGCGTGATGCCGCGAATGGCAAGGTGATCGAAGGTATCGCCGGCCAGCTGCTGGCGGGTGACACCGGCGGTATTGCGCAGCGCGTCATGAATGCCGGTGGCGGCCTGCGCGTCGAGGACCTCGCGCGTGACCACGTTGACGGTGGCCGGTACCTCCAGGATGGAGGCGCCGCGGAAGGTGCCGACTTCGACCGTGTCGGCGAGAAAGCCGCGCTGGCGTTCGTCGCTGACGGTGACGTGTTCCAGCGTAGCGGCTGGGTCGTCGGCCATGGCGGTGGCCGGGAAGGCCAGGCTCAGCGCCAGCAGCAGCGGTGACAGCGGGACCGGGTGGGGCCGGGCAAGTACGTTCATGCTTTCCCTGCAGATCTCATTTCGTAATGAGAATCATTTCATTTTTTCTGCGGGAAATCGTTAGGAATACGGAGAAAATGGATTAGGAAAAAGATGAAACCGGACTTCCAGTGTGCCATGACAGCTCGGGTACAATGGCCGGTTTACATTGCCCCGAAAGGAATCATGTCATGCCGTCGTTCGATATCGTGTCGGAAGTGAACCTGGTCGAGGTCAAGAATGCGCTGGACCAGACCAACAAGGAAGTCGGCACCCGCTACGATTTCAAGGGCTCGGACGCCCGGGTGGAACTGGCCGACAAGGTGCTGACCGTGTATGCGGACAGCGATTTCCAGCTCGACCAGGTCAAGGACATTCTGATCACCAAGCTGGCCAAGCGCGACGTCGATGTCCGCTGTCTTGATTACGGCAAGCTGGACAAGGTCAGTGGCAACAAGGTCAAGCAGACCGTGACCGTCAAGGTCGGGGTGGAGACCGAGCTGGCCAAGCGGCTGGTCAAGCTGATCAAGGATGCCAAGCTGAAGGTGCAGGCGTCGATCCAGGGCGATACCGTGCGTGTGTCCGGCGCCAAGCGCGATCTGCTGCAGGAAACCATTGCCCTGGTGCGCAAGGAAGTGACCGACGTGCCGCTGCAGTTCAACAACTTCCGCGACTGAGTCCGGGCAGAGGTAATCAGCGGTCGGGGTCGGCCGGCACGAACACCGGAATGTCGGGCCGGGTCGGATGTGCCAGCACGTGCACCGGCTGGTCGAACACATCGGCAATCCGTGCCGCCGTCAGCGCCAGGGCCGGTGTGTCGTCTGCGACCAGCCGGCCGCGGGCGAACAGGGCGATGCGGTCGGCGTGGCGCGCAGCCAGGTTCAGATCGTGCAGCACGGCGATCACCCCGATGCCATCCTGGTGAGCCAGCGTGCGGCAGGCCCGCAGCAGTGTTTCCTGATGGGCGAGGTCGAGCGCTGCCGCCGGTTCGTCCAGCAGCAGATAGCGTTCTCCCTTGCCGGCCAGCACCTGAACGAAGACCCGGGCCAGTTGCACCCGTGCCTGTTCGCCGCCGGACAGGGCGTCATAGTCGCGGTCGATCAGCGACAGGCTGTCGCTGAGTGCCAGTGCGCGCTGCAGGGCAGGCAGGGCAGGGTTCCAGTCCTGATCATGCGGAAACAGGCCGACGGCAATCACGTCGCGCGCACGCAGTCCCGGCGCAGACTCCAGCCGCTGCGGCAGCAGTGCGCGCTGGCGCGCCAGCTGCCGGGGAGATTGCCGACGCAGCGGCTGGCCGCCGAGCGTGACCTGCCCGCTGCCGGGGAGGGTTTCGCCAGCCAGCAGTGCCAGCAGCGTCGACTTGCCGGCGCCATTCGCACCGAGCACGGCAATCAGCTCGCCGGGGGCGACGGTCAGTGACACCTGTGCCAGCCGTTGCTGTGCGCCGTGTCCGAGGCCAAGCTGCTCGGCCGCCAGGCTCATGCCGACCGCCGGCCGCGCAGCAGCCACAGGAAGAATGGCGCACCGGCCAGACTGGTGATGGCGCCGACCGGCAATTCGTTCGGCGGCATCACCTGGCGCGCGACCAGATCGGCCAGGGCCAGGGCGAATGCGCCGCCCAGCGCCGTCAGCGGGATCAGTGTGCGGTAGTGACCGCCGGACAGGCGGCGGAGAATGTGCGGAACGATCAGCCCGACAAAGCTGATGGTGCCGACTGCCGCCACGGTGATGCCGACGGCGGCGGCGGTCAGAATGGTCAGCTTGCGGCGTTCGCGGGCGGCGTCGAAACCGGTGTGGAAAGCGACCCGTTCGCCCAGCAGCAGGGTGTTCAGCAGCGGCCAGCAGCGCCAGATCCAGAGTGTGATCAGGGCGGCAATGGCCAGCAGGCTCAGCGCCATCGGCCAGTCGGCCAGCGTAAAGCTGCCGAGCAGCCAGAAGGTAATGCCGCGCAGCGTGCGGTCGTCGGCAAAGGTGATGATCAGTGTCAGCGCAGCGCCGGCAAAGCTGTTGACGGCGACGCCGGCCAGCAGCAGGTCGGCGGTGCCGGCGCGCAGCCCGGCAATGCGCTGGGCAACGGTCGAGGCCAGCAGGGCACCGGCAAAGCTGACCAGCGCCACGATCCAGCCGCCGGCGCCGAGCGACAGCGCAAAGGCCGCGCCGAGCGCGGCACCGGACGACACGCCGATCAGTCCCGGCTCGGCCAGCGGATTGCGGAACTGGGCCTGCATGGCGGCGCCGGCAACCGCCAGCACGCAGCCGGCAGCCATGGCTGTCAGCAGGCGCGGGGCACGCAACCGGGTAATGAGTTCGATGGCGAAGGGGTCACCGGCCAGCACGTCGCGCCAGCCGCTGCCGACCCCGAGCAGCAGCGTCACGATGGCGATGCCACCGGTCAGGAGCAGCAGCAGGGCGGCAAGACGGGCCGGGCGGAGCAGCATGGACGGGGTCGGTCTGCCGGTCAGCGCAGGCCGAGCACGTCCTGCATGTCGTACAGGCCGCGCGGCTGCCCGGCCAGCCAGCGGGCGGCGCGAACGGCGCCGTTGGCAAAGGTCAGGCGGCTGGAGGCCTTGTGGGTGATCTCGACCCGTTCGCCGAGGGCGGCGAACAGTACGGTGTGGTCGCCGACCACGTCGCCGCCACGCACGGTGGCAAAGCCGATGGTGTTCGGATCGCGTTCACCGGTCACGCCTTCGCGGCCGTAGACCGCGCAGGTCTTCAGGTCGCGGCCCAGTGCATTGGCCACTACCTCGCCCATGCGCAGCGCGGTGCCGGACGGGGCATCGACCTTGTAGCGATGGTGCGCTTCAAGGATTTCGACATCGAACCCCTCGTTGAGCACGCGGGCGGCGATGTCGAGCAGCTTGAAGCTCAGGTTCACGCCGACCGAGAAGTTCGGCGCGCAGACGATGCCGATCTCGGTGCCGGCCTCGGCAATCGCCGCGCGGGCCGCGTCATCGAAACCGGTGGTGCCGATGATGTGGTTCACGCCATGGCGACGGCAGGCGGCGAGGAACGCCAGCGAGCCTTCCGGGCGGGTGAAGTCGATCAGCGCATCGGCGCCGGCCAGCGCCGCATCGACATCGCTGCCGATTGCCACGCCGGTCTGCTGGCCGATGGCCAGACCGGCGTCCTGGCCGATCAGCGGATTGCCGTCGCGTTCCAGCGCGGCGTGCAGGCGCACGCCGGGCGTGGCCAGCACGGCTTCGATCAGCGAACGACCCATGCGGCCGCCGCAACCGGCGATAACCAGCTTGATGTCACTCATTTTGCCGTGTCCTGCGCGCTGTCGGCCGCCGGCGCCGTGGCCGGCGCTGCACCATCGGCGGCGGCCGGGATTGCGACTGCATCGATGACCTGCGGACGGCGCGGCGGGAAGCCGTCGCCTTCCCAGCGGGCGAGCAGGTCGTTCTCGAAGATGACGCTGAAGCGTTTGGCATCTTCAAGCTTGCCGGCACGGCGCAGCTGGAACTGATAGTCCCAGCGATTGGCGTGGAACATGTCGGCCAGCATCGGCGTGCCGAGGACGAAGCGGACCTGCGAACGGGTCATGCCGACCCGAAGCTTGTCGATTTCATCTTGCGTTACAACATTCCCTTGCTGAATATCAATGGTGTGCGGCTGCAGGAAGCCGGGAAGACTCTGCAGACTGCAAGCAGAGAGGAGCAGAACGGAAGCGAGAGGCGCGAGCTTAGTCTTGAACATGTCCGGGGCTGAGTTGGGCAAGGCGCGAAAAGGCTATATCATAGCTGAAAAGCGAAGAGGTACCACGTCTACACAATGAATCAGGCAGAATCATGAATCAGGCAGAACAACTGAAGAGCATCGGCCTGAAGGCCACCGGACCGCGACTCAAGATCCTCAATCTGTTCGAGTCCAGTACCCAGGGGCATTTGTCCGCCGAGGATGTCTACCGCAAATTGCTGGCCGAGCATATCGATGTCGGGCTGGCGACGGTCTACCGCGTGCTCACCCAGTTCGAGCAGGCGGGCATCCTGATGCGTCACCATTTCGAATCCGGCCGTGCCGTTTACGAGCTGAACCACGGTCATCACCACGATCATCTGGTCTGTCTCGACTGTGGCCGCGTGGTCGAATTCTTTGAACCGGAACTGGAAACCCTGCAGGACCGCATCGCCGAACGCCATGGCTTCGCCATCGAGGACCATGCGCTGTACCTGTACGCGAAGTGCCAGAAAGTTAACTGCGAACACCGCAATCTCGAAACCGAACCATGATCGCATGGCTGCGGCCCGGCGACCCGTTTCCTCCGCTCGATACCGCCATGGCGGACCCGAACGGATTGCTGGCCGCCGGGCTGGAGCTGCATCCGGCCCGTTTGCTCGACGCCTACCGCCAGGGCATCTTCCCGTGGTTTTCCGACGGCGAGCCGGTGCTGTGGTGGAGTCCGGCACCGCGCATGGTGCTGTTCACCGATGAGCTGCGGGTGACGCGCTCGCTGGCAAAGACACTGGCCCATCGTCGCTATTCGATTACCGTCGACACCGATTTCCCCCGCGTGATGCGCGAGTGCGCCGCGCCCACGCCGGCCCGCCCCAGCTCCTGGATCACCGACGACATCATTACTGCCTATACCGAATTGCACCGCATGGGCCATGCGCACTCGGTCGAGACCCGCATCGATGGCGAACTGGTTGGCGGTCTGTACGGGATCATGCTCGGACGCATGTTCTTCGGCGAATCGATGTTTTCGCGCGCCAGCGACGGGTCCAAGCTGGCCCTTGTCCATCTGGTTCGCCGTCTGGCAGCGGCCGGCGTGCCGATGATCGACTGCCAGATGAAGACCGCACACCTGGCGAGCCTGGGCGGGCGGGAAATTTCCCGCGACGCGTTCGTGGCCCGATTGAAACCGGCAGTCGACGCGCCCGCGCCGGCCGGACTGTGGAACTGGCGGCACGACAATGAGCCATCGCGATAACGACAGGATCTTCACCGTCCATTTTTATGCGACGGCACCCTATCCGTGCAGCTACCTGGACGATCGTCAGGCGCGGTCGCAGGTCGCCATCCCGTCCGAGGCGATCGATACCCGGGTGTACAGCCAGCTGGTCAAGATCGGCTTTCGCCGCAGCGGGCTGTTTACCTACCGGCCGTATTGCGACCACTGTGCGGCCTGCGTGTCGGTGCGCATCCCGGTCAGCGAGTTCGCGTCGGACCGCAGCCAGCGCCGCGCCGCCCGCCGGCACGGTGGCCTGAGTGCGCGGCTGCTGCCGCTGGGCTACGACGAGGAACACTACCAGCTGTATCAGCGCTACCAGAGCAGCCGGCATGCCGGCGGCAGCATGGCCGGGGACGACCGCAGCCAGTACACCGAATTCATTCTGAAAAGCGGCGTCGACAGCTGGCTGGCCGAATTTCGCGACAATGGCGTGCTGAAGATGGTCAGCCTGATCGACCGGCTGGACGACGGCCTGTCAGCGGTCTACACCTTCTTCGACCCGGATGACGAGAAGGCCAGCTACGGTGTCTACAACGTGCTGTGGCAGATCGGCCTGTCGGTCCGGCTGCAGCTGCCGTACCTGTACCTGGGCTACTGGGTCCGCGAGTGCCGCAAGATGGCGTACAAGACCCGCTACCAGCCGCTGGAGCGTCTGGTGGACGGGCAGTGGCGCCGCGTGGCGGCCGATGCCGGGCCGGACTGAGCCGGCGCCGGTCACCACGGCAGGGGGCGTTACAGCGGGACGACGCGGTCGGCACCGCCGCCGGACAGCACGCGCACGCGCATGCCGCTGCTGATCGGCGTATCGGCCTGCTGGACGATCGAGATCGTGCGGCCGGTATCCAGCTGCACGGTAATCTCGTAGGCGGCCTGGCCCCCCATGTTCTTCTGCGCGGCATTGGTGGCCGCGCCGCCGAGCAGTGCCCCGACAATGGCGCCGGCGGCCGCGCCGGTACCCTTGCCGACATTGCTGCCGGCCAGCCCGCCAAGGGCTGCACCACCCAGCGTGTACAGCGGATTGTTGTCGCCCTGGATACGGGCATTCTGCACCGAGACCACGGTGCCAAGCTCGACGGTCTGCACGCGCTGCGCCTGGCTGGTGGTATACAGCGACGCCGAGTTGCTGGCGCAGCCGGCCAGGGTCAGGGCGGCCACGGTCGCGACCAGTGCGGGTTTGACAAAGGTATTGAGCATCTTTGGACCTCGTGTGGACTTCATTCGCTAGTGTTTGATTTGAACATTAGCCAATCATTAAATAGCTGACCGGCTGTCGCCAGCCGGCGCCCGGGGGTCAGACCAGCCGGGAGTGGTTGCCGGATGGCTGCGATGCCGGCGCGGCGGGAGGGGCGTCCGACGGTGTGGCGGCTGGCTGGGGCGCTCCGGCATCCGCTGCCGGCGTTTCGCCGGTCGTCGCTGGTGCGCCGGCGTCGCTCGCTGCCACCTCCACGTCGCCGGTTTGCCCGGCATTGAAATCGGGGATGTCCATGCTTTCCATGCGCGGTGCCGCCTCTTCCGCTTCGGGTTCGGCCGCCTGCGACACCACGCGCTGGAACACGCGCCGGGTCGGATTCTGGTCGAAGTAATAGCGGCAGGCGTCGGCCGTATCGCCGACCAGACTCTGGCCCTTGTAGATCAGGCCGCTGTACAGCTGAAGCAGCGAGGCGCCGGCCTGGAGCTTCTCCCAGCCCTGGTCGCCACGCAGGATGCCGCCGACGCCGATGATCGGCAGCCGGCTGGCCAGGGCGGTCGCCAGTTCGGTGATGACCTCGGTGGACTTGCCGACCAGCGGCGCGCCGGACAGCCCGCCGGTCTCGGCGGCTCCGGGCAGGTGCAGTACGCCATTGCGCGACACGGTGGTATTGGTGGCGATGACGGCATCCATGCGGTGGAAGGCCAGCATGTCGGCAATCTCGCGGATGGCGATGGTGTCCAGATCCGGTGCGATCTTGATCGCCAGCGGCACATAGCGGCCGTGCTGGTCCGCCAGCTCGAGCTGGCGCATGTGCAGCGCGTTCAGCAACTGGTTCAACTGCTCGCCGCCCTGCAGGTCGCGCAGGTTCCTGGTGTTCGGCGATGAAATGTTGACCGCGACATAGCTGGCGTGCGGATAGACCTTGTTCAGGCAGATCAGGTAGTCGTCGATGGCACGGTCGTTCGGCGTGCTGGCATTCTTGCCGATATTGATGCCGAGAATGCCGCGGTAGCGGACGCGGCGCACGTTCTCGACCAGATTGTCGACGCCGAGGTTGTTGAAACCCATGCGGTTGATGATGGCTTCGGCTTCGGTCAGCCGGAACATGCGCGGGCGCGGGTTGCCCGGCTGCGGCAGCGGCGTGACCGTGCCGACCTCGATAAAGCCGAAGCCCATGCCGGCCAGTGCATCGATGTATTCGCCGTTCTTGTCCAGGCCCGCGGCCAGGCCGACCGGATTCGGGAACTTCATGCCCATGACGTCGACCGGGCAGTCCGCGACCGGCCGGTTCAGGAAGCCATCGAGACCCCAGTTGTTCAGCGTGCGCAGGCTGTTCAGCGCCAGATGGTGGGCTTTTTCGGCATCGAGCCGGAACAGCAGTGGGCGGACGAGCTGGTACATGGGCTTACCTGAATGGAGGTGAAAGTGGCACAAAGTATACTGCAGGCCTTGCGCCCGCGGCGCACGGCCGGGGGCTCAGGCCAGCCGGCAGGCGTCGTCGAACGCCAGCCGGGGCGAGCGGGCATGCAGCTTGCCGGCCTCGCCGAAGCCGAGATTGACCAGAAAATTCGACTTCCAGCGGCCGTCGGGAAAGAACTCGGCATCCAGCGCCGCATTGTCGAAACCGGACATCGGACCGCAATCCAGCCCGAGCGCCCGCGCGGCCAGGATCAGGTAGCCGCCCTGCAGCGTGCCATTGCGGAATGCCGTGACATCGGTCAGCGGCTGGTTGCCGGCAAACCAGCTGCGGGCGTCGGCGTGCGGATACAGCCGCGGCAGCAGCTCGGTGAACTGGCTGTCATGGGCGACGATGGCCGTGACCGGCGCGGCCATGGTCTTGTCGACATTGCCGGCGGCCAGGCACGGTTTCAGCCGCGCCTTGCCTTCCGTGGACCGGACGAATACGAAGCGGGCCGGTGAGCAGTTGGCGCTGGTCGGCGCATAGCGCAGCATCTCGTACAGCGAGCGCAGTACCGCGTCCGGCACCGGGCGGGGCTGCCAGTGGCTGTGCGTGCGGGCATCGACAAACAGTTGCTTCAGCGCGGTATCGGAAATCGGCGTCATGGCGGGCGGCCTTTCTGGCGGTGCGTGCGGTTACAGGGGATACGGATGCAGCCCGGTCAGCCGGGCCGACAACTGTTCCAGCGCGTCGCGGTCGATGTCGTCAAAGTGACCGATGTCGATCGCATCGACATCCAGCACCCCGGCGACCTGGCCGTCACGGTCGAAAACGGGTACCACGATCTCGGACCGGCTCAGGCTGGAGCAGGCGATATGGCCGGGAAAGGCGTCGACGTCGTCGACCACCAGAGTGCACTTGTCCCGCCACGCCGTGCCGCAGACGCCGCGGCCGAATGGAATGCGGGTGCAGGCAACCGGCCCCTGGAACGGCCCGAGCACCAGTTGCTGTCCGTCGACGCGGTAAAAGCCGACCCAGTGCCAGCCAAAAGCCTGGTGCAGGGCAGCGGCCAGATTGGCCTGGCGCGCGACGGCATCGCTTTCCTCTGCCAGGGCTTCCAGTTGCGGGAGCAGCTCGGCATAGCGGCCGCGCTTGTCGGTGGCAGTCAATATCAGGGTCTCGGTCATGATCCGGTGTCGGGATGTTGATCGGCTGATGATGACGCCGTCACCGCATTTCCGCCAGATGCAAATAAAAAACGCCCACGACGGGGCGGGCGGTGCTGACGGGGCGCGGAGGGAATGACGCGCCCCAGGGCGAAACCATCAATCCCAGTGACGGTCGTGCTTGTGTTTGTGCTTGTAGTGGCCGCGATGGTAGCCCCGGTCCGAACGGCGGTAATCGACCCGGCGTTCTTCCGGTGCGGTCACGGCCGCACCCAGGCCGCCACCGGCGGCACCACCGATGATGGCACCATTGCGGCCGCCCAGGTGCTGGCCGACGGCAGCGCCCAGGCCGCCGCCCAGTGCACCGCCAAGGGCGGCGTCCCATTCTGCGCCGCCGGCCATGGCCGGTGCCGCGATGCCGCCGGCAAGGAGAAGGGTCAGCAGAAAACGTGTGGCCGTTCGGGTCATGGTGGGTGCCTCTCTGGATGGGTATTCAATGTTGTGGATCCATTATCGGAGACAGGTGTTGCCACGCTGTTGGCATCCGTGAACCAGATGTAAATGACTGTTCAAGCAGCACAGGTACCACTCAGCCGTGGCGGGCGGTGAGGCCGTACATCAGCGGCAGCGTCGGCAGGTGGGCTGGCGGCGCCATGCGCCGGCCTTCGAGCTCGCGCATGTCATCGAAGCCGCGCCAGCCATTCGAATACGGATACTCGCTCAGTCGTTCGATGCGCAGCCCGGCCGCGATCAGCGCGCTGACTACCTCGGCGATGCCCCAGCTGAATTCATGGCTCGGGTGCGGATTGTTGAACTGCACGATACCCGGCTGATAGTCGACCGGTGCCAGTCCCTTGCCCGAGTCGGCGACATAATCACCGACGCCATCCTCCTCGGTAACCGGTCCGGCATGGAAATAGTCGTAATGAGGTGTCCAGTGCGGGTCGAACACCATCGCGTACGGGTGAAATTCGACCAGGGTGAAGTGACCGCCGGGTTTGAGCACGCCGGCAATGCCGCGCGCCCAGGTCCCGAGATCGGACAGCCAGCACAGCGCACCATAGGACGCGAACACCCGGTCGAAGCGGCGGCCGTCATGGATCGCGGCATCGAACCAGTCGAACAGGTCGGCGCGCTCGAAGCGGGCCGGGATGCCGCTGTCGCGTGCCAACTGGCTGGCGAAGTCGATCGCCTCGTCGGCAATATCGACACCGGTCACGCGGGCGCCGAGCCGGGCGAGGCTGAGACTGTCCTGTCCGGCATTGCATTGCAGGTGCAGCAGCTCCAGTCCGGCGATATCGCCGAGCAGTTCACATTCTTCGGGGAACAGCGTCGAGCCGCCAGCGCGGAAGAAGGCGGCCTGGTCGCCCTTGTGGCTGTTGTGGGCCACTGTGGCGGCGTTCCACGACAGCCGGTTCGCCTCGTGCAGGTCTTTGTGCATCAGGGTGCTCCGGGATTTGCCCCGAAGGGGCCGGGGCCGCATGCTACCTCGTCATCACGGCTGACGACAGTGGCGGGCCTCCCGGCCGATCCGCTCTCTGCATGGCATCGTATCCCTCTATCGATCTGCGCCAGTTGAAGGCCTTGCCACCTGCTGAATGTGACTGCGGCCGGACGTGGGTAGCGTCCGGCCGCAGAAAATCATGAATCAGTCGTGACGCCAGCCGTCGCCGCGACCCCGGTCCCAACCGCGGTCATGCCGGTCCCAGCCGCGGTCATGACGGTCCCATCCCCGGTCGCGCCGGTCCCAGCGGTCATGGTCGTAGCGCCAGTCTCCGCGTGGCGGCCCAGGGCGATAGACCGGCCGGTTCCAGCCGTTATGCCAGCCGTTGTCGTAACGTGGCGGCGGGCGGCGATAGTCATCATCGCGATAGCCGATATAGCGGACATCTTCACGCGGGGTGGCCACCGCCGCGCCGAGCGCGCCACCGAGCGCACCGCCGATAATGGCCCCGTCGCTGCCGCCGGCCTGGCCACCGATGGCCGCGCCAAGACCACCGCCGAGTGCGCCGCCCAGTGCGCTGTTGAATTGCCCGTCGGCGAACGCCGGGGCGGTCGCGCCCATCAGCAGGGCGACGACGGAAAGCGATCGTAAGATCCGTGACATGATGCTGGCCTCTTGCAGCAGGGGGTGACACGGTCATTATTGATGCCAGCTATTGCTGATCTATTGTGCCGGGATACCCAGTTGTAATTGTCTGTATCGGGCAATGAAAAACGGACACGCGAGGTGTCCGTTTCCGGCTTGCGGGACTGTGCGAATCAGCCCTGCACGCGCTTGTCGCGCTCAATCAGCGCATAGGCCGAGTGATTGTGGATCGACTCGAAATTCTCGCTTTCCACTACATAGGCATCGATGCGCGGATCACTGTGGACCGCGGCGGCGACATCGCGCACCAGATCCTCGACGAACTTCGGGTTGTCGTAAGCGCGCTCGGTCACGTACTTCTCGTCCGGGCGCTTCAGCAGGCCGTACAGTTCGCACGACGCCTGGCTTTCGGCGATCGCGACCAGCTCCTCGATCCACACATGGGCATTGGTGGTGGCGGTGATGGTGATGTGCGAACGCTGGTTGTGTGCGCCGCGCTCGGAAATCTTTTTCGAACACGGGCACAGACTGGTGACCGGCACCAGCGCCTTCATGGTGAACGAATACTTGCCGCCGCGCAGTTCGCCGACATAGGTGATGTCGTAATCGAGCAGACTCTTTACCCCGGAAACCGGCGCGGTCTTGTCGATGAAGTACGGGAAACTCATTTCCAGATAACCGGATTCGGCTTCGAGCCGTTCGCACATGTCGCGCACGATGGACTCGAAATTCTCCACCGAGATCTCGCGCTCATGCATATTGAGGATCTCGACGAAACGTGACATGTGCGTGCCCTTGAAATTGTGCGGCAGATGCACGTACATGTTGAACACGCCAATGGTGTGCTGGACCCCGCCCGCCCGGTCGGCGACGCGAACCGGATGGCGGATCGACTTGATGCCGACCTTGTTGATGGCGATATTGCGGGTATCGGGCGTGCTTTGCACGTCGGGAATGGCGGCAGAGGTCATCGGAAAATTCTGAATCCTGATGCAGATCAAGTTCGGAATTATATCGGCCGCCAATACCCGAGTAAAGAAGTCGGACATCGCGCGTCACGGCCGTCCAGGCCGTGACGCCGGGAAGCGCTTAAAGGGCGAACCGGGCGCGAATCGACCGTTCAATGCCGGCAGCATCGAGCCCGCATTCGGCCAGCAGCAGCGCCGGATCGCCATGCTCGACGAAATGGTCGGGCAGGCCGAGTTGCAGCACGGGCCGGTCGATGCCGGCTTCGGCCAGCGCTTCGAGCACGGCGCTGCCGGCGCCACCCATGATCTCGTTCTCCTCGATGGTGACCAGCCAGTCGTGGCTGTCCGCCAGCGAACGCAGCAGTTCGCGGTCCAGCGGCTTGACGAAGCGCATGTCGGCCACGGTGGCATCCAGTGCTTCGGCCGCGGCCAGCGCCGGCTGCACCATGCTGCCGAAGGCACAGATCGCGATCCGCTTGCCCTGACGCCGTACCACGCCACGGCCGAGCGGCAGCGGGTGCATGTCGGTCTCGATGGCAGCGTTGGGGCCGCTGCCGCGCGGATAGCGCACGGCACTGGGGCCATCGTGCAGGAAGGCGGTATACAGCATCTGCCGGCATTCGTTCTCGTCCGACGGTGCCAGCACGATCAGGTTCGGGATGCAGCGCAGATAGGACAGGTCGAACGCACCGGCGTGGGTCGGGCCGTCGGCGCCGACCAGGCCGGCACGGTCGATGGCGAACATGACCGGCAGGTTCTGGATTGCCACATCGTGAATCAGCTGATCATAGGCGCGCTGCAGGAAGGTCGAATAGATGGCGACCACCGGCTTGCGCCCTTCACAGGCCAGTCCGGCGGCAAAAGTCACCGCGTGCTGTTCAGCAATGCCGACGTCGAAGTAGCGCGTCGGGTGCTCCTTTTCGAAGCGGACCATGCCCGAGCCTTCGCGCATTGCCGGCGTGATGCCGATCAGCCGCTCGTCGAGCGTGGCCATGTCGCACAGCCAGTCGCCGAACACCTGGGTATAGGTCGGCTTGCCGCCGCCGGTCTTGCCGGCCGGCAACCCGTCCTGCGGACTGAACCTGGAAACGCCGTGGTAGGCGATCGGGTCGTTCTCGGCCAGCTTGTAGCCGTGGCCCTTGCGGGTGACCACGTGCAGGAACTGCGGTCCCTTGAGCTTTTTCACGTTCGACAGCGTGTCGATCAGCGTCGGCAGGTCGTGACCGTCGATCGGCCCCAGATAGTTGAAGCCGAATTCCTCGAACAGCGTGCCCGGCGTAATCAGGCTTTTCAGCTGCTCTTCCGCCTTGTGCGCCAGCTTCTGCAGCGGCGGGGCGATGCCGAGCACCTTGTTCGAGCCTTCCTTCATCGTCGCGTAGAAGCGGCCGCTCATCAGCTTGGTCAGATAATGGTTCAGCGCGCCGACATTCGGCGAAATCGACATGTCGTTGTCGTTGAGGATCACCAGCAGGTCGGTATCCATCGCCCCGGCATTGTTCAGTGCCTCGAACGCCTGACCGGCCGTCATTGCACCATCGCCGATCACGGCAACCACGCGCCGGCCGGAACCGGTCAGTTTGGCCGCGGCGGCCATGCCGAGCGCCGCACCGATCGAGGTCGAGGAATGGCCGACGCCAAAAGTGTCGTATTCGGATTCTTCGCGCTTGGGGAAACCGGCCAGACCGCCTTTCTGGCGCATGGTGCCCATGCGCTCACGGCGACCGGTCAGGATCTTGTGCGGATAGGTTTGATGGCCGACATCCCAGACCAGACGGTCTTCCGGCGTGTTGTACAGGTAGTGCAGGGCGATGGTCAGTTCGATCGAGCCCAGATTGGACGCGAAATGCCCCCCGGTCCGGCTGACCGATTCGACCAGGAAGTCGCGAAGTTCTTCGGCAAGCTGGGGCAGCTGCTTGCGATCGAGCCGTCTGAGATCGGCCGGGGTCTGAATGGTGTCGAGCAGCGCAGTCATGTTGCTATCGGTATGAAGGCCGACGGCAAGGCCGCCGGCTCGGGTTGGCAGACGAGTCAGAACGAACGCACGACAATATAGTCGGCCAGTTCGCCCAGGCGCCGCGCGCGATCGCCGAACGGGGCGAGGGCGGCGAGGGCGTCGGCGTGCAGCGCACGCGCATAGGCTTTCGCTTCGCCCAGTCCCATCAGGCTGACATAGGTCGGTTTGTCATGGGCGGCATCCTTGCCGGCGGTCTTGCCGAGTGTCGCCGCATCGCCCTCGCAGTCGAGAACGTCATCGATGACCTGGAAGGCGAGACCGATGCGCTTGGCGTAGGCGTCCAGCGCATCGAGCATGGCGCGGTCGGCCTGCCCGGCATGGGCGCCGAGCAGCACGGCGGCCCGGATCAGCGCGCCGGTCTTCAGGCAGTGCATGTACTCGAGTTCGGTCTGCTCCAGCGGCTGGCCGACCGATGCCAGGTCAATGGCCTGGCCGCCGCACATGCCGGCCGCCCCGCTGGCGCGGGCGAGGCATTGCAGCATCTGCAACTGGCGGCCGGCCGGGACATCGTCCAGCGGGGCCGACAGCGCATCGAAAGCCAGCGTCTGCAGCGCGTCGCCGGCCAGCAGCGCTGTGGCTTCGCCATGAGCGACATGACAGGTCGGCTTGCCGCGACGCAGCACATCGTCATCCATGCACGGCAGGTCGTCGTGCACGAGGGAATAGGCGTGGACCAGTTCGACCGCGCAGGCGGCCGCATCGAGGGCCGGCCATGGCGCCTTTGCCAGCTCGCCGGCGGCGAATACCAGCAGCGGACGCACACGCTTGCCACCGCCGAGCACGGCGTAACGCATCGCGGCCGACAGATCGCGGGCGCTATGGTCGAGACCGGGCAGACGGGCGTCCAGCGCCGTTTCCGTGCGCTGCTGCATGGCCTGCATCCAGCCAGCCAGTCCGGTATCAGTCATTGCCGGGCTCCAGCGGGCGCAGCACGCCGTTTTCCAGCACTTTCAGTTGCTGCTCGGCATCGGTCAGCCGGCTCTGGCAGAACGACAGCAGCTCGCTGCCCTGCTTGTATGCGGACAGCGCGCCGTCCAGCGGCAGCTCACCGCTTTCCAGTTCGCGGATCAGCCCTTCGAGCTGGGCGACGGCTTCTTCGAAACTGGCGGGGGATTTGGCAGTCTTGACCATGATGTCTGCTGTGAACAAAACGACGGAATTGTAACGAGAAACGCCAGGCTGCGGCCAGATAAGCCGCCAATGAATATCGATGGCACAAAAAAACCGCCGCCGTCCGGCGGTTCCGGTCGGTCGGCGGCAGGCAGCGCCGGTTCAGAACCGGTACTGGTACTGGAGGCCGAACAGGTCGCCGGCCAGCGAGTATTCGCCATCCAGCGTCGACCCGCCCACCTTGTGCCGGCTGGCGCGGTCGCCGACGCTGAACAGGTGCGCATAGGCAAAATCCAGCGTCGAATGGGCATTGAGTCGCCAGCTGGCGCCGAGCGAGGTCCACAGCCGGTCCGAGTCGGGAATGATCGGTGTACGGTCCTCGGCGCGCCTGATCGGCGTGGTCTCGTAGGCGACACCGCCGCGGAAGGTCCACTGGTCATCATGGCGATAGTCAGTGCCGAGCGAGAAATACCACGAGTCACCCCAGTTCTGCGGCAGGCTGATCGGCAGACCGTTGCTGTCGGGGTGGATGTCGATCGACTGCAGCCGCGACCAGTTGCTCCAGCGGACACTGCCGGTGACCGACCAGCGATCATCAAGGCGCTGGAGACCGGTCAGTTCGACCGACTCCGGCACCGTCACGTCGGCGTGGACGCCGTAACCGAGCTTGCCGACATGGGCATCGCCGGTTTCATGGTGATCGATTTTCGAGCGGTACGACAGGCCGATGCGGGTATTCGCGCCCGGCGTCAGCATCACGCCGGCATTGTAGCCATAGTCCCAGCCATCGGCGTCGACCTGGGTATCGACCACATTCATCGCCCGGGCGCTGAACTTGGCCCGCGCATACTGGGCCGATACGCCGGCGCCGACGCTGAGCCAGTCATTGACCCGATAGGCGAGCGACGGATTGATGTCGATGGTGACAATGGAGCTCTTGTAACCGTGATCGGCACCGGCCCAGCGACTGCCATAGTCGGTCTTCAGCCCGTACGGGGCGGTAATGGCCAGACCGAGACGCAGGCGATCGGTCGGCGAGGCAACCAGATAGGCATTGGGAATGCCGGCCCAGCCGCTGCCGTTGCCATGGACCGGGCGGCCGTTCTCGGTGCCGTCAAAACTCGGGCGCACATTGACGGCGACCACACCGGCCTGAACCGACGTGCCGCTGTTCAGCGTCATGCCGGCGGGGTTGTAGAACGCGGCCGACAGGTCGTCGCCGACGATGCCGGCACCGGCGTAGGCGCGTCCCAGCGCCGTGACGCTCTGCTCCGACAACTGGAAACCGGCAGCGGAGGCGCCGCCAGCCGCCAGGGCCAGCGCCAGTGCGGACAGGGCGGAAGGGAAGGACGGCTTGTTGATGCTCAAACGCAAAATGAAACTCCACGGGATGAAATGAAAAACGACCTGCCATGGCAGGTCGTTTCAGCATTGTGGAGTTTACACTCTAGACCGGTAGTGGCATTTCACTGAAACGACACTTTCGCCGGTTAAATGACCGGAATGCGACATTTTTTACTGGTTCTTGCGCGTGGACAGCAGCGACAGCACGATGGACGTGGTAATCACCGCAAACACCACCGTCAGCGAAATGACGGTCGGAATCTTGTACACGTGCAGCAGCAGCATCTTCGTGCCGATAAAGGTCAGCACCACCGCCAGCCCGTACTTCAGCAGGTGGAAGCGGTCGGCCACATCTGCCAGCAGGAAATACATCGCCCGCAGGCCGAGGATGGCGAAGATGTTCGACGTCATGACGATGAACGGGTCCAGCGTCACCGCGAAGATGGCCGGGATGCTGTCGACAGCGAACACCACGTCGGACACTTCGATCATGGTCAGCACCAGGAACATCGGCGTTGCCCACAGGATGCCGCCCTTGCGGACAAAGAAGTGCTCGCCATGGAAGTCCTTGGTCATGCGCAGATGGCCGCGCAGCCATTTGACCAGCCGGTTGTTGCCGAGATCATCCCCGGCTTCCTTCTCCGGCATCATCATCTTGATCCCGGTGAAGATCAGGAAGGCGCCGAACAGGTACAGCACCCACTCGAAGCGGGCGACCAGCGCTGCCCCGACCACGATCATGATCGCGCGCATGACCACCGCGCCCAGCACGCCGTACAGCAGGACGCGGCGCTGGTATTCGACCGGTACCTTGAAATAGCCGAAGATCAGCAGGAACACGAAGATATTGTCGACGGCCAGCGATTTCTCGATCAGGTAGCCGGTCAGGAATTCCAGCGCCTTCTGGTCGGCCAGGGCCGAGCGGGCCATCTCGTCCAGCCCGCTGCTGACATCCGACTTGATGTGCCACCACAGCCACAGATTGAACAGCATGGCGATGGAAACCCAGACGGCAGTCCAGCCGAGCGCTTCCTTCACGCCAACTTTGTGATCACCTTTTTTGTTCAGGGCGATGATGTCGATGGCGATCATCGCGATGACGGCGCTGAAGAAGCCGACGTACATCAGGGGGGTGCCAATGGAATGCAGGCCCAAAATGGTCTCCGTGGAAAATCGGGAAGAAATGGAATACTAAGCTGTGCGTTTTAACGTTTGGCGATTAAAAAGGGCTTATCACCATGGAAACCAGATCGATCCTGATCACCGGTTGTTCGAGCGGCATCGGGCTGGCGACGGCCACCCTGCTGCACCGGCAGGGCTGGCGGGTCTTTGCTGCCGCCCGGCGCCAGCAGGACGTGGACATCCTGCTGGCATCGTTTCCGGATGCACTGCGGCTGGATGTCGATGACAGTGATTCAATCCATGCCGCGGTCACTCATATAGAGAAGGAAACCGGCGGCCGGCTGGATGCGCTGTTCAACAATGCCGGCTTCGGCCAGCCGGGGGCGGTGGAAGACGTGCCGCGCGCGGCACTGCGTGCCCAGTTCGAAACCAATCTGTTCGGCGCCTGGGAACTGACGGCCGCCGTGCTGCCCCTGATGCGGCGGCAGGGGCGGGGGCGGATCCTGTTCAACTCGTCGGTGCTCGGCTTTGCCTCCATGCGCTGGCGGGGGGCGTACAACGCCAGCAAGTTCGCCATGGAGGGCCTGGCCGATACGCTGAGGCTGGAACTCGACGGCAGCGGTATCGGGGTCAGCCTGATCGAACCCGGGCCGATTGTCAGCCGCTTCCGCCCCAATGCCCTGGTGCGCCTGCATGCAAACATCGACATGGAGCACAGTGCACATGCCGCGCGTTACCGGCAGGAGCTGGCCCGCCTCGGCAAGCCGGACGCCAGCAGCCGGATGACGCTGCCGGCCGAGGCGGTGGCGGCCGTCGTGGCGCGTTCGCTGGAGTCCCGACGGCCCAGGGCGCGCTACCGGGTCACGTTTCCGACCCATCTGTTCTGGTTCTTGTGGCATCTGCTGCCGCAGCGATGGCTTGATCGCGTGCTGATCGCTGCCGCATAGTGCATTTGAAAACAGTCAGATAGCGAATTCGTGCCAGAAAATTCGCTGCGGTCGCTTGACGGAGTCGGGGAGTGAACGTATAGTTCGCTTCCTCGCTGCACGACGCAGCGCCGAACGAAGCAGCAAGTTGCTGATTCAGTTTGGAAAAACGCTCTTTAACAAAACAGACAACCGATAAGTGTAGGCGCTTGCTGAAAAGCAAGGCTTACACAGTCAAGGAAGAACTTTCAGAAGTTCTTTTGAGA
>NZ_QLTJ01000014.1:0-87740 GCF_003269145.1 Microvirgula sp. AG722
CCATGCACGCTGGACAGCAGCGCGCTGCTCATCTTGCTGTAGACGACCACGCAAAAGAGGATGGACAGCAGCGTTATGATCAGAATGACAAACGCAACCATTCTGCTGCGCAGAGACTTCATCGGAGTTTCCTCGTTCGTGATGCGGAGCGCCGGACCCGGCCTCCATCAACTTGTCAAACCAGTGCGTTGTCTCCCTCCCGGCCGGGACGCGGGTTCCTGCCGGAAACACGGGTCCGCGGTTGCGACGTGAGGAAGGCGCTCACTGTGCCGCTATATCGGCACAGACAACTCATTTATGAATAAAAATGAATTTTGAATATGATCTCATTGTTATGACCGGATTGCCACGCCGGAGGACGACGGCGGGCCCGGATGCCCCGCGTCTGCTGGGCAAACGCCTTGCCGGGGCAACGCCCCATCTGCGCCAGACTCTCCCCCCGGCACAGGAAAATGACACATTTATTTATCCATTCGTTTAGAATGGTCATTCAAATAACATAAAAATATATAACAACAAACCACATAGAAATATTTAAGTGGCATTTACCGGAGAACCCTCAATGCAAGCACTGCGCATCGGCCATCGGCTGTTCGTCGCCTTTTCATGTCTGGGCGGGATGGTCATCCTGCTGTCCATCCTGTTGTTCGGCGAATTGAACGCGCTGCGATCGAGCATTTCGACCATCGCGGACGACCATGTGGAGGCCGGTCGCCTGCTGACCGACCTCAATACCCGCTTGCAGATGCAGCGCACGCTGTACCGTGACGTGATGCTCGGTCGCACGCCGGAAGAAAAGAAGAACGCCGCCGACCAGTTGCAGGCGCAGCTGGCCAGCTACCGCGAACAACAGGCCAGCCTGGTCACCCGCATCGGTCAGCGCGCCGGCAGCAGCGACAAGCAGCGCGAACTGGTGGACCTGGTGGTCGCACAGGAAAAGCGCGCCGCGCCCCTGATCGACAAGCTGGTCGCCGCCGGGCTGGCCAACGACATCGATCAGTGGAAAGCCATCATGAAAGACGATGTCGTGCCGGCAGTCAGACCGTGGCGCGAGGCGCTGGAGCAGCTCGCGGTGCTGGAAAACCAGCAATTGGAAGAAGCCAGCGCGCGCGGCCTGAAAGCCTATAACGAGGCGGTCATCCTGTGTGCCGTGGCCACGTCGGCCGTGGTGCTGATCGGCGCCTTCCTCGCCTGGGCCATCACCCGCAGCATTACCGTGCCGCTGCAGCAGGCGATGCGGGTGGCCGATGCGGTCGCGGCCGGCAATCTGAGCGTGGCGGTGCCAAAGGGAGGACGCGATGAAACCGGCCGCCTGCTGGCCGCACTGGACAGCATGACCCGGCAACTGACGCGCTCGGTCACCACCGTGCATGACAGTGCCGGCGAGGTGAAGGCAGTGGCCAGGGAACTGGCAAGCACGGCCAGCCAGGTGCTGGATGCCTCGGCGGCGCAGACCAGTGCGGCAGTGACTTCGGCCAGTTCGGTCGAGGAGCTGACCGGCAGCATCGGCGCCGTCGCCACCGCCGCCACCAGCCTGCATGCGTCGGCCACGGAAACACTCAGCTCGGCACGAATCGGCAGCGAACGGCTGGCCTCGCTGGTCGAGCAGGTCTACGAGGCGGAACGCACGGTGGAGGCGATTGCCGAAACCGCCCAGCACTTCCTGTCCAACAGCCGCAAGATCTCGTCGATGACCGGCGATGTCCGCGATATCGCCGACCAGACCAATCTGCTGGCGCTGAACGCCGCGATCGAGGCGGCGCGGGCCGGTGAGCAGGGCCGCGGCTTTGCCGTGGTGGCCGATGAAGTGCGCAAGCTGGCGGAAAAGTCGGCCAGTTCGGCGGACGAGATCAACCGCATCACCACCGCCATCCATACCCAGACCGAAGAGCTGGAAAAGACCATTGCCCATGGTCTGGAGTCGCTGGCCAACAGCCGCGGTTTCGTCGAGTCGGTAGCGGAAGTGCTGCGCGACGGCGAGCAGGTCGCCAGCCGCAACGAGGGCGACTGTCACCATATCGCCGTGTCGGTCGACCAGCAGAAGGTCGCCAGCCAGGAAGTGGCGCAGCATCTGGAATCGGTCGCCCAGATCGCCGAGCGCAACATGCTCGACGTGCACCGGGTTGCCGAGCACTCGCAGCGCATGGCCGAACTGGCCAACCAGCTGGATGCCAGCGTGGCGGCGTTCAGGATCTAGCAGACGGCCGCAAGGACAATGGCGGTGGGCCGGACCGGTCCACCGCCATTTTCATGTCGACGCAGCGCCTGCCGCTACCCGAACTGGCGGCGGAAGCGGTACAGCCCGAAGCCGAACACCACCACGCCGATGCCGAGCATGCCGGCGATCGAGCGCCACAGTTCCTGCGCGCCCTGCCCTTTCAGCAAGACGCCGAACGAGGCGTCGAGGAAGTAGTGCAGCGGCGACACCTTCATCAGCTCGGCCAGCCAGTACGGCAGCGCTTCCGGCGGCGTCCAGGTACCGGACAGGAACAGCACCGGAGCGAGGATCAGGATCGACAGCATCGCCGCCTGGGCCAGATTGCGCGCCACCGTGGCCACGAACAGGCCGAGGCCGGCAGTGGTGAAGGTGTACAGCGCGGTCAGCGCAAAGAACAGGGCCGCGCTGCCATGGATCGGCACGTCGAACAGCGGCACCAGCACCCCGTACAGCGCCAGTACCGCGCCGGCGACGATGACTGTGGTCATCGCCAGCACCTTGGGCAGCAGGATCTGCACCGACGACAGCGGACTGACCAGCAACTGCTCGATGGTGCCGCGCTCCTTTTCGCGCACCATCGCCGCCGCCGGCAGCAGGATGGCGAACACGGTGACGATATTCAGCAGTTCGGCAATGCCCATGAACCAGCTGTCGTTCTGGTCCTGGTTGAACCAGACCCGGAATTCGTTGCTGACGGTCGGCAGCTCGCCGCCACCGCCCAGTCCGAGCCGCGCCATCGCCTGCTCCAGACCGAAGGCACCGACGATGCGCGCGCCATAACTGGCGGCCATGAAACCGAGCACCGAGTTGGTGGTATCCACCTGCATCTGCACCGAGGTCTGGCGACCATTGGCCAGATCGGCCTCGAAGTTCGGCGGAATGTCGAGCGCAATCATTGCCTTGCCATTGTCCAGCTCGCGCTGGGCGTCGTCCGAGCGGCGCGGCACGCCGTCCTGGCGGAAGTATGGCGGCTGGAAACGCGACGCCAGCTCGCGCGAGGTCGCGCTGCGGTCGCTGTCGACCAGCACCGTCGCCGCATTGCTCAACTGCATGGTGACGCCGGACGCGGCAAGGAAAATGTCGACGGTAAAGGCGTAGACGATAAAGGCGAGCAGAATGCGGTCGCGCCCAAGCTGGCGCATTTCCTTTTCCGCCATCACCACCAGCCGCCAGATCCAGATACGCAGCGCTCTCATGTCGATGGCCTCTTGCTGAACAGGGCGTAGCCGGCGCCGAACAGCAGCAGCGCGTACACGGTCAGGATCAGCAGATCCGGCCACAGCGCCGCGAAGCCGACCCCCTTGAGGAAGCAGCCGACCACGATATTGGTGTAGTACTGCGCCGGCAGCAGATCGGCCGCCACCCGCGCGGCACTGCCCAGCGAGGCGACCGGAATGATCAGGCCGGAGTACAGCACCGCCGGAATCATGGTCACGATCATGGTCACGATCATCGCCGCCATCTGCGTGCGCACCAGTACCGATACCACCAGACCGATGCCGGTGGTACAGATCACGTAGATCAGTGTCGAGAACAGGAAGAACGCAAACGAGCCCTTGAATGGCACCTGGTACAGCAGGACCGCCATCAGCCACAGGATGACGATATTCAGCGACGAGATGCCGACATACGGCGCCAGCTTGCCGATCAGGAACTCGCCGCGGCTGACATTGGACGCATAGATATTGAAGATCGACCCGTTCTCCTTTTCGCGCACCACACCGAGCGCGGTCAGGAACGGTGGCGACAGCATCAGGATCAGCATGATCAGTTTCGGCCCCAGCGACCAGATGCTGACCACCCGCTCGTTGTACAGATAGCGCGTTTCCAGCCGTATCGGCTGCAGCAGCGCACGGGCGTCGGCCTCGCCGATGCCGCGCGAGGCACCGAGCAGCTCGACCAGCCGGTCACTGGTCGCATTGGCGTTGATGGCGGTCAGATAGCCCTTGATGGTCAGTGCGCGGCTCGGGAACGTGCCGTCGACCCAGGTCTGCACCGACACGGCGCGCCCGGCGGCCATGTCCTGGCCGAAGCCGGGCGGGATCACCAGCGCCGCACGGACCTCGCCGCGGGCGATCTGCTCGCCGACCGCACGTTCGTCCAGCGTGCCGCCGATCAGGTCGAAATACGGCGTCGCGGTATAGCGCGCAATGTAGTCGCGACTGGCAGCACTGCGGTCGTAGTCGATGACCTTCATCGGCACGTGCTCGACGTCGAACGACAGCCCGTAGCCGAACAGCACCATCAGCAGCGCCGGCACGACAAAGGCCAGCGCAAAGAACAGCCGGTCGCGAACGATCTCGCGCCATTCCTTGTAGGCGACGGCGACAATGCGCTGGCGGTTCATGTCCTCGCTCCTTCAAGCCGGGTGACCAGATGGACGAACACATCCTCCATCGACACCGGCCGCACCCGCACCGAGGCCTGCGGCAGGCGCTCGCGCAGCCGGCGGCCGTCGGTAGTGGCATCGCGGCTGAAAGCGTGAATTTTCGGGCCATACAGCGCCGCGTCGGCGAAGCCGAGTTCGCGTACCACTGCCAGTGCATCGGCCGGTGCCGGGTCGGTGATTTCCAGCAATTCACCGGCCTCGCGGGTCAGGTCGGCCTTGAGCCCGGCCGGGCTGTCGTCGGCAACGACCCGGCCGGCGAACATCAGCGAAATATGGTCGCAGTGCTCGGCCTCGCTCATGTAGTGGGTAGTGACCAGGATGGCCACGCCGTCGACGCGCGACAGCCGGAACAGGATGTCCCAGAACTGGCGCCGCCCGACCGGGTCGACCCCCGAGGTCGGCTCGTCGAGAAACAGCACCTGCGGCTTGTGCACCAGCGCGCAGCCAAGCGCCAGCCGCTGGCGCAGGCCCATCGGCAGGTCGGCGGCCAGCATGGTCTGGTAGCCGTGCAGGCCGGCCATATTGATGATCCAGTCCAGCCGTTCGGCGGTCTGCACCCGGTCCAGCCCGTAGATGCCGGCGTACAGCCGGATGTTCTCGGCCACGGTCAGGTCCAGGTACAGCGAAAACGCCTGCGACATATAGCCGATGCGTTCCTTGATCTGCCGCCCGGCGCTGCGCATGTCGGCGCCGGCGACCGCGCCGGAGCCGGCCGATGGCGGCATGATGCCGCACAGCATCTTGATGACCGTGGTCTTGCCGGCGCCATTGGCCCCCAGCAGTCCGAAGATTTCGCCCTGCGGCACGCTGAAACTGACCGCATCGACGGCACGGAATTCACCGAAATCACGCGTCAGCGCATCGGCAGCAATGGCGATGCCTTCCGGCCGCGCCCCCCGCGTACCGGCCGGTGCGGCCTCGCCGTCGCCCAGATCGGCCAGCCCGCGCCGGCGCAGCAGCGCCACGAAGATGTCCTCCAGCTCCGGATCGCTGCAGTCGAGCAGTTGTGCCGGCAGGCCGTCCAGTGCGGCCAGCACCTGCTCGCCGGCCGGTCCGGGCCCGGCATCATCGACAAACACCCGCAGCTGCGGCCCGAGTGCCTCGGACTGCGGAAACTGCGGCTTGAGTCGCGCCAGTGCCCCGACCTGATCGTCGCTGGCCAGCGTCACCACCGCGCCGGGGGACAGCGCGTGAATATCGGCCGGCGTGCCCGATGCCAGCACCCGCCCGCCATGCAGCATGGCCATGCGCTGGAAGCGGCTGGCCTCGTCGAGATAGGCGGTCGACACCAGCGCGGTAATGCCCTGCTCGTGCAGCAGTTCGGCGAGGATGGTCCAGAAATCGCGCCGCGACACCGGGTCGACCCCGGTGGTCGGTTCGTCGAGAATCACCAGGTCCGGCGCATGGATCAGCGTGCACACCAGACCGAGTTTCTGCTTCATGCCGCCGGACAGCTGCTTCATTGGCCGGTTGCGGAAGCGGTCCAGCCGGGTCATGCCGAGCAGGGTCTTCTTGCGCTCGGCCAGCACGTCGGCCGGCACCAGCCGCAGCCGGGCAAAGAAGTCGATGTTCTCCTCGATCGACAGGTCGCCGTACAGGTTCTGCCCCAGCCCCTGCGGCATCAGCCCGAGCCGGGCCTTGATGGTCTCCGCCGCCCGCTCCGAGTCGATGCGGGTGCCGAACACGTCGATACTGCCGCTGTCGAAGGTCAGCACGCCGGCCACCGCCTTCATCAGGCTGGATTTGCCGGCGCCGTCCGGGCCGATCAGGCCGAAAATCTCGCCACGGGCGATATCGAGGTCGACGCCATCGACCGCCACGGTCTTGCCATAGCGCTTGCCGAAGCCGCGCAGGGTCACGGCATTGTCGTTCATGGCGGTCACCAGCGCGGTGCCTGCCATTCGACCTTGTCGTCCCAGCGGATCACGGCATCGGCCGGCAGCCCCGGCGTCAGCCGGTGGGTCGGGTTCGCATCCAGCGCCAGTTTGACGGCGTAGACCAGTTTGACCCGCTCGTCCGGCGTCTGCACTTCCTTCGGCGTGAATTCGGCGCGGCTGGCGATAAAGCTGACCCGGGCGCTGAACGGTTCACGCGGGAAGGCATCGGTGTAGATGCGCGCCGGCAGCCCGAGTCTGACCTTGCCGATCTGCTGCTCGGCCACATACACCTTCAGGTACAGCCGGTCGAGGTCGACCAGTTCCAGTACCGGCGAGCCGGCTGCCAGCGTCTCACCCGGCTCGCGCAGCTTGCGGGTAATGGTGCCGCTGCCCGGTGCCTTCAGCGTCAGGTCGTCCAGCACCGACTGCGCTTCGGTCTGTGCGGCCACTGCCTGCGCCTTCTGTGCAGCCAGCGCCGCGACCTCGGCACGTCGTGCCGCTACCTTGTCGCCACCGAGCCTGGCCTGCGCCAGTTGCTGCTCGGCTTCGATCTGCGTGGTGCGCGCCGCCGTGGCGCCCAGCGCCATCTGCTCGGCGCGATGGCGGTCGACCGAGCCCCGCTCCAGCAACTCGGCATAGCGCTGCGCGTCACGGGCCGCCTGCGCCGACGAGGCCGCCGCGCGGTCGCGGGCCGCCGCCGCGGCACTGATGCCGAGCGGCACTTCCTTTTCCAGCACCGCCAGCCCCTGGCGGGCCGCATCCAGTTGCGCGCTGAGCGCGGCCACCGCCGCATCGGCCTGGGCCTTCTTCGCCGCGATCTGGCTGTCGTCAAGCACGGCCAGCACCTGACCGGCCTTGACCGTATCGCCCTCGCCGACCCGCAGCGCCAGCAGCTTGCCGGCGAATTTGCTGGAGATGGCAACCCGGTCACCCTCCAGCCGGCCATTGGCCTGGATCAGCCCGTCGGGCAGACCCGAGTCGCGTTGCGCATACCACAGCGCACCGGCGACCACGAGGATCAGCACGATCAGCGAGGCAGTCAGGATTTTGCGTTTGTCGACGGTCATTCCGTTTCCTTGTCGTCGCGCCCGCGCAGCCATCGCGGGCGGAAGTCGATCAGAGTTGCCCTGCCGCGCGGTTCAGGCGCAGTACGGCGAGGGTATGGTCGTAGCGGGCATTCAGCAGATTGCGGCGCGCATCGGCACGGCGCGCCTGCGCGTCCAGCACGTCGCTCTGGGTGGCCAGGCCGTTGGCGTAGCGGTCACGCTGGATCGCCAGGCTCTCGTCAGCCAGTGCCACGCCGCTCTGCGCCACGCCGCGCCGCGCATCGGCCTCGATCTCCAGCGACCAGGCCTGCTGGACCTGCAGCGCGATCGCACTCTCGGCATCGGCCTTCAGGTCGGCGGCGCGTGCGGCCTGACGCTCGCTGGCGGCAGCGCGGTTGCGCACCAGCCCGCCGTCGAACAGCGTCCAGCTCACTGCCACGCCGACAGCGTTGATGTGCTCATTGACCAGGTAGGGGTTCTGAACATACAGGTGTTTGGCGAACAGGCCGACTTGCGGCCCGGCATCGCCGCGCTGGCTTTTCGCCTGCGCGGTCAGCGCGCGGCGGGTGGCGTCGAGCTGTTGCAGCTCGTCGCGTTTCAGCGCCGCATCGCGCTGCCATTCAAGCAGCGAACGCTGCGGTCGCGGCAGATCCATGTCCTGCAGCGACACCGGCTGCTGCAGCGGCCGGTCCAGCAGCCGGTTGTAGGCCGCGCGGGACAGCGACACGCGGTTGTCGGCCTGGATGCGCCGCTGGCGGGCATCGGCCAGCGCGACATCGACCTGCAGCAGGTCGGCGCGGGCGACCAGGCCCTTGTCGAGCAGGGCCTGCACGTCGCGACGATGGTGTTCCAGGCTGTCGACATACTGCCGCGCCACCTCTTGCGCCGCATCGGCGCGCAGCACGTCGAGATAGGCTTCTGCCACCGACAGCTTGACGTCGAGCCGCTCACGACCTTCGTCGGCGCGCGCCGCATCAAGGCCGGCCTCGGCGGCACGAATGCCATTGCTGATCTTGCCACTGGTATACAGCGGCTGGGTAATGCCGGCCTGGCCGACCCAGCCATGGTCGTCGGCAATCGGCAGGGTCACGCTGCCCGGCAGCGGCAGGCCGACCGACGACATGCTGTTGCGCACGGAAGGGGCATTGTCGAGTGCGTAGTAGGACGCATCGATCGACAGGGTCGGCAGACGCGTCGCCCTGGCGCTGTCGAGCTGGCGCTCGGCGGCGGCAGTCGACTCGGACTGGGCCGCCAGCCGGTGATTGGCGGACAGCGCGGCCCGCCAGGCGTCATCAAGGTTTTCAGCGGACACCGCGGGCGGCAAACCGGCCAGAAACAGGGCGGAAGAGAGTAAAACGAATTTCGGGCTCAACACGGACCTTCCGGGCAGTCAGGAACGCAGAACCTT
Organism: Microvirgula sp. AG722; assembly: GCF_003269145.1. Taxonomy (NCBI): domain Bacteria; kingdom Pseudomonadati; phylum Pseudomonadota; class Betaproteobacteria; order Neisseriales; family Aquaspirillaceae; genus Microvirgula; species Microvirgula sp. AG722. The sequence goes on from NZ_QLTJ01000014.1 coordinate 8,939, forward strand.
CATCTTAGGTCATTAGCATGACCTTGGGTTGATTTTGGTCAATAGCACATACCTATTACCCGGTTTACCCTCCCGGTCCGGCGGACCGGCGGCGGCCTATTCAGCCGGTGCCGCTCCGGGCTGGATTGGCGGATTGGTGATCGGTCCGATGTCGACGGCCCGGGCGCAGGACGCCACGACTTCGCTGTCGTGCCGGACCACGGCACAGCCATTTCCGAATGATGACACGCTGACCTGCCCGTTCTGGTAACTCGCGAACGCGCAGCCGGTCAGCGACAGCGCCAGCAGCACTATCGACGGTTTCATTGTCGTTTTCCCCCGAGACAGGAGCCGGGCGAACGCCGGTCCCTTTTCCTCTCTAGCAGCCGTCCGCCGGCAAGCCAAGCGCACGCGGCGCGTCGGGCGGCAGCATGCGACGAATGGCAGGGCCTGCCGGGTTCGCCAGCGCCTTTTTCCGTCCCGGCAGACTTTCACGACAAGTCATGCCGAAGTCATTACCTGCAGCGACAGAGGGCAGATCAGTCGTGCAGCGCACCGGGGCACGCCGGCCACGACAGCGCGAACGACGCACCACCGAGTGCCGACGCGGTCACTACCACCTGACCGCCATGCCATTGCGCGGCACGCTGGACAATGGCCAGACCAAGACCGAAGCCACCGGTGGTCCGGTCACGGCTCTCGTCCAGCCGGGTGAACGGCTCGAAGACGCGGTCGCGCGCCTCGGCCGGAATGCCAGGGCCGTCATCATCGACATGCAGCACATAGCCGTCGGCACAGGCGGCAATGCGCAACTCGACCCGCCGTCCCGCATAGCGGATCGCATTGCGCAGCAGATTGATGGTCGCCCGGCTCATGACTCTGGCATCAAATTCAGCCTGACCGTCCGGGCAGGACACCACCACGCATTCGACGCCACGGGCGGACGCTTCCAGCGCGACCTGCTCGACCAGCGATTCCAGCCAGGCCCGCAGTTCGACCGGCGCCACCGTCAGCGCCGTGCCGCGATGTTCCAGCCGCGCATAGGCCAGCAGCTCCGTGGCCATGTCGTCGAGCTCGCGCACATCACCGACCATCTCCTCGATCAGGGCCAGTCGGGCGACCGGGTCTTCCTCGCGGCGCAGGATGTCGAGTTCGAACGACAGCCGGGCCAGCGGGGTACGGATCTCGTGCGACAGCGCATTGGTCAGGTCGCGCTGGCTGCTGATCAGCCGGCCGATGCGCTCGCTCATCTGGTTGAAATGCCGCGCCAGATCACGAATGTTCGAGCGCTTCGACACCCGGGCGCGGGCGCCGAGCTGGCCTTCCCCCACCTGCTGGGCGGCCAGTTTCAGCGCCTGCAGGTCGTGCCACATCGGCTTGACCCAGATAAACAGCACCATGCCGACCATGACCGCCAGTGCCAGATAGACGCCGAACAGCAGCACATCGCTCAGCGCCGGCTCCTGCGGCAGGACCACACGCAGCCATTGCGGCTTGCCCTCGCCGGCCAGCGGCACCAGGTACTCCGCAAATTCGTCGCGCGGGACGAAACGGCCGGCACGCAGTTCTGCCCGCTCGTCGGCACTGGCCGGGAAAGTGTCGGCATCGACCAGCGACAGTGACAGACCGTAATGCGGCTGCAGTTCACGCCGGAAAGCCTCGCGCTGCGACGGGGCACGCTGCTCGAATTCCTGCTGCAGCGAATACAGCTGGCCGCGCACCGCCTCGCGGTTGAACTGCTCGACATACGGCGCAAAGTAGGCGTTGGCCGCCTTGTCGATCAGCAGCAAGGACGCGGCGAAACCGAGCGTCAGCAACAGGTACAGCCGCAGGAAAAACTTCAGCATGCGTCAGACACCCCAGTCCGGGGTGCTGAACAGATAGCCCCGTCCCCAGACGGTCTTGATCCGGCGCGGATCGCGCGGATCGTCATTCAGTTTGCGTCGCAGCTTGCTGACGCAAACGTCCACGCTGCGGTCCAGACCGTTGAAATCGATGCCCCGCACCAGGTTCATGATGTCGTCACGCGACAGCACCTGGCCGGCATGGCTGGCCAGCGCCCACAGGGTCTCGAATTCGACCGTGCTCAGCTCCACCTCGCCGCCGTCCAGCACGACCACGCGCTTGCCGCGGTCGATGGTCAGCGGCCCGAAGCGCAGGCAATCGGCCACGGCCATCGACGGCCGGCGCAGCAGCGCACGGATGCGCGCCAGCAATACCGGCGGTTCCACCGGCTTGATCACATAGTCGTCGGCACCGGACTCCAGACCCAGAATCTGGTCGACATCTTCTTCGCGCGCGGTCTGCATCAGGATCGGCGTCATCGAAAAGCTGCGCACGTCGCGGCAGACCTGCAGTCCGTCCCGTCCCGGCAACATCAGGTCGAGCACGATCAGGTCAGGCGCAAAACGCCGGCAGGCTTCGGTCGCCTCATCACCGCGGTGGCATTCCGCCACCTCGAAGCCGTGTTGTTCAAGAAACCGGCCCATCAGCCGGGCCAGTTTGAGATCGTCCTCGACGATCAGGATTTTGCCCATATCCACTATCTGCCGCGACGGCATTCATAAAGCTGCAATTGGAAATCACGTTACTGGCAGGCCTGCATCAGCGTCAACGCCACAATTGTCATTTTCATAGTTTTTAACAATTCACATACAGGTTCGTCACAAGCCTGACCCCGGCGACTTTTATCATGGCTCATTCATCACTCCGGCAAGGATTCTTCCATGCTGCCGATCACGGCTCCCGCCTGCGCTCCCGTTGGCGTACTGCTCGTCCATGGACTGGGCGGGACGGAGTTCGATCTTGGCGCGGTCTACAAGGCACTGCGCCAGACCGGCGTCGACACCCATACCCTGACCCTGCCCGGCCACGGCCTGCAGCCGGAAGACCTGCTCGGCATCACCGCCGAGGACTGGGTCGAGGCCGTGAGTGCGACCTATCGCGAGCTGCTGCCGCGCTACCGGACTTTGCATCTGGTCGGCATGTGTCTGGGCGCCCTGCTGGTGATCGAAGTCGCCAAACGCGAACACCATCACAACGGCAATCTGGTCGCCCTGGCGCCGCCGGTGTTCATCGATGACTGGTCGATGCCGTGGTATCGCGCGTTGCGCCATCTGGTCTATCGCCTGCCGGGCGGACTCGCCAACCGGATGCGGGTGGTCGAGGCAGAGCCGTTCGGCGTCAAGAATGCCCGCATCCGCCGCATGGTCTGCCAGCAGTTCGCACAGAATCATCCGTTCCATTACGGCTGGATTCCGCTGTCGTGCATCCGCCAGGTCGACCGGCTGCGCGGCTGGGTCAAGCGTTCGCTGGCCGATATCCGCAGCCCGACCCTGATCATCCACTCGCGCGAGGATGAACTGACCAGCCTGCGCTCGGCCGAGCTGCTGGTCCGTCGCATCGGCGCGCAGACGGCGCGGATGGATGTGCTTGAAAACAGCTATCACATGATCTGTGTCGACAATGACCGCCATCTGGTCGCCAGAAAAGTTCTCGCCCATCTCGGTCTCGGCCTGGCCGCGCAGCCGGTCGCCGAACAAGCCTGCGCCTGAACGCTGCCCGGCCGGCAAGGCCGCTGCGGAGCGGGCCAGCCATGCCACTACGGCATGCAAACGCCATCAAAAAATGACAAAAGAAAACCTGATACCGTAAAATCGTGCCCTGGGAATGCCGGATGCATCATTTCCGGGCTGCCGACGCTCAGATTTGCTCAGTTCCAGCCCTGACATTTTTATTACAGTCACGGCCGCTCACCGAGTCTGGCCCCTCGGCCCGCCGCACCATCGACCCGCCGGCACAGTCCCGGCCGCCATCTGGCGGACCTGTCCTGAAACCCGAAATCATGGGAGCTGCTATGTACTTCGTGATGTACAAGGATCAGATGGGCGACTGGCGCTGGCGCCTGCTGGCAGAGGATCACCAGATCGTCGCCGACTCCGGCGAAGGCTACCGGAACAAGGGGGATTGCCAGCATGGCATCAGACTGGTCAAGAGCACACTGTCTGCCACGCCGGTAATCGAGCGCGAAGACGCGCTCTGCCTGGACGCCTGAGTCACAGTCGGCAACGGCGGGACGCGGATCGATCCCTCACTCCATCGAACACGGACTGTACATGCACTATTGGCTCCCGCCGAGCGCCCTGCTCATCTACTCTCTGGTTTTCTTCCTGCTGTCGGTGGTCTGGCGCGCACTGGTTGCCTACCGGCGCACCGGCATCAACCCGGTCGTCCTGACCGCCGGCGCCGACGCCTACGGCTACGTGGCGCGCGCCTCGAAAATGCTGCTGCTCGCCAGTGGCCTGACCGTATCCGTGATCGCCCTGCTGCCGACCGCTCCGTACTGGCTCGGCGCCTACGTCCCGCTGCAGTCGCCATGGGTCAGCGCAGCCGGCTGGCTGCTGTTGCTGGTCGCCCTGGGCTGGCTGCTGCTCGCACAGCTGCAGATGGGGGCGTCATGGCGCATCGGCATCGACCACGCGCGCAGGACGGCACTGGTCACCCACGGCCTGTTCCGTCTGTCGCGCAACCCGATCTATCTGGCCATGCGCGTCAACCAGATCGGCCTGCTGCTGGTCTTTCCGTCTGCGGCAACGCTGGCATTGCTGGTTGCCGGGGAAATCCTGATGCAGGTCCAGGTGCGGCTCGAAGAGCGACATTTACTGGCACAGCATGGTGCCCACTACGTCAAATATTGCCAGCATGTACGCCGCTGGCTGTAATACGCACGGCCATTATTCCGGCCGGAGCGGTTGCCCGCATTGATTATTCGTGGCGAAAACCGGGTTTTCGCCACGCTCACGCCGCCATTGCCTGCATGCATGACCGTTCTGCCGCATATAGCCAAATACTGGGGCAGGGCCGGAAAAACTTTCTATACTTTTTGTACGCGAGATCATGGTGGCCCCGCCCGCCATGGGGGAGTTGGTTTATTTCGCGCCTATTACATGTGATCAGGGAAAATATTCATCACATGATTACATCATGACCAGGAGGCATTATGGAAAATCAACTGCACAGTTTTGAGCAATGGGCCGGCATTTATCAAACGCAATTCGAGAAAATGTTGAAAGCATCGAACATCGGCATTGAATGTGCAGAGAAAATCACCCAGCTCCAGCTCAATCTGATGAGAGAGATTTGCAATCACTCGGCGGAAAGTCTCCGCCAAAGTGGCAATGGTGAAGCCGCGCGAGGCTTCGCCGGCCTGCAGTCGGTCCCGGTCTTCGAGAAAACGATGGAAACGACCAACGCCATCTACGAAACCTTCAACGACATGAACAAGAAAATCTTCGATGTCACCGCAACGTCGCCAATCCCCCGGACAGACGGCGCCGCGAGCTCGAACAAGAAGTAAGCTTCCCCTGCGCGGCAAAGCCCGTTGCTCCCCTGCGCGGCGGGCTGCGCCGCCCGGTTCAGACCATCGGTTCCCGCCCCAGCCTGCCAAGCAGGTGCTGCACGGTATCCCACGACGCCCCCTCGCGACGGCGCGCATCGACGATCAGCGCACCGAGCGCGATCCACTGGAAAATCTCTTCTTCGCTCAACCGCCCGGCCAGCGATTCGAGTTGCTGCGCATAAAGTGTCATCAGCCATTCCAGCCGCACCGGTGGCGTTTCAACCCGCCCCATCAGTTCGAGAATCAGCTCGGCTTTCATCAGCCCGCCCATGGCATGGTCATCAAGGAGCGGGATTACAACTGAAGCGTCAAGCCCGGACTACGACATCGGTCAAGCTTTTGCATTCTTCGTCGCGCCGGATTCCGGCCCGCAAACAAAAAAGCCTCCCATCCAGAAACGGGAGACTTCCACTGGCCGGCAAACCGGCCCGCAACTGCCCATGAGGGCGGTCACCGGCAGGCAGCGTGGCGTCGCTGCCTGCCGCGCATCATGTGGCTACTTGCCGACCTCATGCCCGACCACGCCGCCGACCGCCGCGCCGCCGATGGTGCCCAGTGCGCTGCCATTGGTCAGGACCGCACCGCCGACCGCGCCGATACCGGCGCCGACTGCCGTGCTCTTGCCCTGCTTCGACATGCCGGCGCAGCCGCCAAGGCCGAGCAGCATGGCTGCGACGACGGTACCCAGCGCAAGTTTGTTCATGGTTTTCATGGTTACACCTCTTCTGTTGAGTTTCCGGCACTGGCACCCGGCACGTCTCTCCTCTCCATCCTGAATGGATGGGCCGCCCGGGCGTCCCTGTCAGGTAGACCCCGGACGGACGGCAACGTTCCCCGAGCGCCAGTCTCCGACCCCGCGGCACGACGGTTGTGATGCCTTGCGGAGGAGTGAAACCATTACTGACACAGGCCGGAACGCGTGTCTGTGCGCTAGCGCACCGGACGTTACCATTTGTATCTGAACGGCATGCACAGCGCGGTGGCCGCAGACGGCAGCGGGACCGGACCCGCCCTCCCCGGCAGGGCCTCCAGGCAATGGTAACGGCCGTTATATTTGCACTTTCAACATTTGGCCGATTTCATGGCCATTGCTGACTGGCAATTCACTTTTGATCTTGAATGAAAATTTTGTAACACAGAATATTCAGGTAGTTAATTTCAGCTGTTCCGCTCCTAAGTTTCAAGATGCATGCTGTAGTCAGGCAGATAAAAATTGACAATCAGGCCAATAGGGACAGGGCTTTTACCCAAATACGGTCGTTATGAACGGCGCGTGACAGCGGTGAAAAAAAATATTCAGCAAACGGTTTACCAGAGCGTAACGATGCTGATAAATTAAATGTCATGCGCGTAGCGTGACACGTCAATGCCCTTCCCGCTTATTCCTTTTTCTCAGTGACTGAGCATCGGGCACTCATTGCCGGCCAGCCCCCGTCATTCCCCACTTATTGAAGGTGGCTATATGAAAATCTCGACTAAACTGTATGGCATGGCGGCGATCAGTCTCATTGGCCTGGTCGCCATGCTCGGCACGCTGTATGTGCAAATGGCAGTAGTGGATCAGCGCATCATCGATGCCACCCAGAATGCCCAGCCCTCGCTGGTCATCGCAGAAGAGGTCAAGGCCCACTACATCGAGGCGCGCCGGCAGGCCATGATCCATGCCGCCAGCCTGGATCCCGCCGACAAGAAAGAGGCAGAACAGGGTATCCAGAGCAATGTCGACACGCTGCTGAAGGACCTCAACACCTACAAGAGCACGTTGCTCATCAACGATGAGGATCGCGCCAATGTCGAGGCGACGCTGGCGGCGCTGAAGAAATGGCAGGCGTCGATGGCCGACTTCCTGGCGCTGTCCGGCAAGGGCACGGTGGAAGGGAACGCGGCTGCGCTGCAGTTCAGCAAGGACAAGATCACGCCGGTCGCCGCCGATGCCTATGCCGCCATCGACAAGCTGGTCGAGTTCAACAAGACCCTCGGTACCCAGTCCGGCCTCGATGCCGTGCAGGCCGGCCAGAACGCAAAATGGACGCTGCTGGCGCTGGGGCTGACACTGCTGGCCGTGATTACCGGTTCCAGTCTGTGGGTGGCGTTCAGCGTCAAGGCCTCGCTCGGCAAGCTCGAAGTCAAGATCGTCGCCATCACCAGCGAACGCAACCTGACCCTGCGCGTCGACGACAGCGGCACGGACGAGATCGCCCATATCGCGTCCCGCTTCAACCAGCTGCTGCAGATGCTGCAGACCAGCTTTGTCGAACTGACCCGGATCGGTCAGGCAGTCGGCGGGCACGCCACGGCGGTCGCCGACTCGTCGGAACAGATGTCGCAGGCGGTCGAACAGGTCAGCGAATCGACCTCCAGCATGTCGGCGGCGGTCGAACAGATGACGGTCAGCGTCAACCACGTTGCCGACCGCTCGGCCCAGGCCGATGAAAGCGGCCGCGCCGCCGGCGAGGAAGCCACCCTGGGCGCCGCCGTGATCGGCGAGACCATCAGTGCCATCCGCAGCACCTCGGACAGCGTCAAGCTGGCCGCGGAGCAGATCGTCAAGCTGCAGGAAAAGACCACGTCGATCGGCGCCGTGATCGATGTGATCAAGGACATCGCCGACCAGACCAATCTGCTGGCGCTGAACGCAGCGATCGAAGCCGCCCGTGCCGGCGAAACCGGCCGCGGCTTCGCCGTGGTCGCCGACGAGGTACGCAAGCTGGCCGAACGCACCGCGATCTCGACCCAGGAAATCACCGCCACCGTGCAGTCGATGCAGGGAGACGCCAACCGGACGGTCGCCTCGATGAAGGGTGTGGTCACCCAGGTCGAAACCGGCATGAGCTCGGCCAACCAGGCGACCGAGGCCATCAACCGCATCCTCGAGCGCACCAGCGGTGCCGTCGAGCAGATTTCCGAGATTTCGTTTTCGATGCGCGAGCAGTCGCTGGCCAGCACCAGCATCGCCCAGCAGATCGAACGCGTGGCACAGATGGCCGAAGAAAGCCATTCCAGCTCGCAGAACAACTCGGCCACCGCCGCCAACCTGAACGATCAGGCGCAGCGGATGCTGACCACCATCGCCCAGTTCCAGGTATAGCGGCGAGCGCGGTCGGAATGGCTTCCTTTCAAGGAGACAGTGATGGTCATGACCCGGTTGGACGACGACACCGTGACGCGGCTCCGTGCCAGCGGCTACCATGCCAAATGTTTCATCCGGCACGGCATGGCCCTGTTTTTCATCTATCGCTGGAAGGCGGGTACGGCGACACCGCCGCCGCCGTCCACCCCCCGCCCAGCGCCCTGAACAGCGTGACCCGGTCGTTGCCGACCTGCAGGGCAGAGGCAGCGAGCCGGGCGCGGGCCTCGACATGGTCGGCCTGTGCCAGCAGCACGTCGAGATAGGCAATGGCACCTGCCCGCCAGCGCTGATCAGCCAGTCGGTATGCCCGGCCGGCACGGTCCCGTGCATCGCGCAGCGCCTCATGCTGCGACAGCGACGCGTCATAGATCGTCAGCGCCTGTTCGGCCTCCTTCAGCGCCGTCAGCACCGTGCCATCGAAGGCGGCCAGCGAGGCGGCCGTCCGGGCTTTCGCCTGCCCGACACGGCTGCGTGCTGCCATCACATTGGGAAAGTGCCAGCTGATCAAGGGCCCAAGGGCGAATGACCAGTCCTGGTTCCCTGCGTCGTTGCGCAGCCGGCTGCCCGTCGCGCCCAGGGTAATGCGCGGATACAGATCGGCAACGGCAATGCCGATCCGTGCAGTATCTGCCGCCAGCCGGTGCTCGGCCTGGCGGATGTCCGGCCGCCGGCGCAGCAACGCCGCACCGTCCCCGACCGGCATCGGGCCACGCAGCACCGGTGCCTGCAGGCATTGCGCCGCCGTCCCGGGCACGGCGGCCGGCGGACGGCCGAGCAGCGCGGCCAGCTCGAACAGCGTCGCCTGCCGCTGCCCCTGCAGCGGGGGCAGTGCCGCCCGTGCCCGCGCGGCACTGGCGCCGGCCCGTTCCACATCGAGCCGGGATGCCGAGCCTGCCTGCCATTTCTGCGTGACCAGTTCCAGACTGTGCGAAGTCAGCGTCACCGACTCGCGGGCGATGGCAATCGACTCGCCGAGCGTGCAGGCCTCCACATACGCACGAGTGGTTTCCGCCACGACGGCGACCCGCGCCGCATCACGGGCGGCCGCCATGCTGCCGGCGTCGTGCTGCGCCGCCTCGATATCGCGCCGAACCCGGCCGAACAGATCGACTTCATAAGCCAGTTGCAGACCGCCGCTGTACGACCATTGCACCGGCGCCCGGCCCGGGCCGGACGATGCGGCCGCGTCACGGCCATACTGCGCGCTGCCGCTGACGGTCGTGGCCGGCCACTGCGCACTGCGTGCCTCGCGGAACATCGCCTGTGCCCGGTCGAGATTGGCCTGGGCAATGCGAAGGTCGGTGTTGGCTGCCAGCGCAGTCTGCACCAGGGCATCCAGCGATGCGTCCTCGTACAGCCGCCACCAGTCGTCGGGCAGCTCGGCCCCGTGAGCCACGGCGCGGGTTGCCGGCGACACGAAGGCGCCGGTCGCCGCTGCCGGCACGGCCGCGGCCCGGTAGTCCGGCCCGCTGGCGCAGCCTGCCGCAGTCATGACGAGTGCAGCCAGCAGCCCGCTGCCGCTACGGCGGGAAACGATCGGACGCTCAGTCATGGGCCACCTCCGCCACGGCAAGTTCGCGCGCCCGCAGGCTGTCGTGCGCCGCCCGGTGATCCCGGGCCAGGAAGGAATAGACCGTCGGCAGGACAAACAGGGTAAACAGCGTGCCGATCAGCAGTCCCATCACCACCACGATGCCGATGGCGAACCGGCTGGCCGCACCGGCGCCGCTGGCAAACAGCAGCGGCACCAGCCCGGCCACCATCGCCGCCGTGGTCATCAGGATCGGGCGCATGCGGACGGCGGCGGACTTGCGGATCGCCGCAACCCGGTCCAGCCCCTCGTGTTTCTGGATTTCATTGGCAAAGGCAACCATCAGAATACCGTGCTTGGAGATCAGGCCGATCAGGGTGACCAGGCCGATCTGGGTGTAGATATTGAGTGTGCTGAAGCCGAGGTACAGCGGCACCAGGGCCCCGCACACCGCCAGCGGCACCGTGACCAGGATGACCAGCGGATCGCGGAACGATTCGTACTGCGCCGCCAGCACCAGAAAGATCACCACCAGCGCAAACAGGAAAGACACGGTCAGCCGGTTCCCCTCGCTGACGTACTGGCGACTGTCCGCCTGCCAGTCGATGCTGGCGCCGGCCGGAATCGGCTGGTGTTGCAGGAAATCCACCGCCTGGCCCATGGTGACGCCGGGCGCCAGCACCGCCGACAGCGTGGCCGCATTCATCTGGTTGAACTGCGGCAACCGGTTGGCTTCCGGGTGCATGTCGAAGCCCACCACGGTGGACAGCGGCAGCAGCGCCCCCGAGGCGGCGCGGACATGGAATTGCCCGAGGCTGTCCGGCGCCAGCCGCTGCGCGCGCGGCACCTGGGCGATCACGTCGTAGGAGCGGTCGTGCCAGTTGAAGCGGTTGATGTAGTTCTCGCCGACCAGGATCGCCAGCGTGTCGGCAATGGCGCTCATCGTCACTCCCATCTCGCCGGCCTTTTCGCGATCGATGCGGATCCGCGCCCCCGGGCTGTCGAAGGCCAGATCGCTGTCGACGAAGGCGAACAGACCGCTGCCCCAGGCCGCCGCCTTGATCTTTTCCATCGCGGCATACAGCACCGGAAAATCATCCGGCGAACGCAACACCATCTGCACCGGCAGGCCGCCGTTGCCGGCAGGCAGCGCCGCGCCGAGGAAGGCTGCCGCATACACACCGGTGACAGCGGCGCCGTCGGCATTCAGCCGGGTCTGGATCTGCGCCGCGCTGCGGTCGCGCGCCGACCATTCCGTCAGCAGCACCCCGCCAAAGGCATTGTTGGCGCCGTCGGTGCCATTGGTGAACCAGCTGCTCGCATACTCCGGCAGCGACTTGAACAGCTGTTCGATCTGGCCGGAATAGCGCTGGGTGTAGTCGATATTCGCGTACTGCGGCGCCCTGGCCTGGACAAAGACATAGCCCTGATCCTCGGACGGTGCCAGCTCGCGCCGGCTGCCGTTGAACAGCACGACAATGGCCACCAGCACCGCCGCGCCGACCATCAGCACCACCGGTCGCGCGGCCAGCGTCTGCCCGAGCAGCCGGTCATAGTTCCGGGTCAGCCGGCCCATGGCAGCTTCGACCCGCCGTGACAGCCGGCTTTCGCTCACTTTGGCATCGAGCAGCCAGGAACTCATCATCGGCGACAGCGTCAGCGCCACCAGCCCGGAGACAATGACCGAGCCGGCCAGCGTAAAGGCAAACTCGCGGAACAGCGCACCGGTCAGCCCGCCCATCAGCCCGATCGGCGCATAGACCGCGGCCAGGGTCAGGGTCATGGCAATGACCGGTCCGACGATCTCGCGCGCGCCGACCAGCGCCGCCCGCACCGGAGACAGCCCGTCCTCGATATGACGGTGGATGTTCTCGACCACGACAATGGCATCATCGACCACCAGGCCGATGGCCAGCACCATGGCCAGCAGCGTCAGCAGGTTCAGCGAAAAGCCGAAGGCAAGCATCAGCGCCGCCGTGCCGATCAGCGACAGCGGGATGGTCACCACCGGAATGATGACCGCGCGGAACGAGCCCAGAAACAGGAAGATGACCACGATCACGATGGCGACCGCCTCGATCAGGGTGTGGATCACCTCGTCGATCGACGCATTGACGAAATGCGCCACGTCGAACTGGTTGGACACGGTCATCCCCGGCGGGGCCACGCGCTGGATGGCCGGCAGCAGCGCCTTGACCGCCCGGACAATCTCCAGCGGGTTGCCGTCCGGCGTCGGCGAAATGCCCAGGATCACGGCCGGCCGGCCACTGCTGCTGGCGGTACTGTTGTAATTCTGGCCGCCGATTTCGAGCGTGGCGATATCGCCGAGGCGGACCAGTCCCCCGCTCCCCTGCCTGACCACCATCTTGCGGAAATCGTCGAGGCTGGTCAGATCGGTACCGGCCATCAGGTTGATCGCCGTGTCGCGGCCCTTCAACTGCCCCGGTGCCGCCTGCACATTATTGGCGCGCAGCGCCGCCGCCACATCCGGTGCGGTCAGCCCGCGCGCTGCCATCCGCGCCGGGTCCACCCAGATGCGCATCGCCAGCGCCTGGCCGCCGAACAGGTCGACCGAGGCCACACCGGGCACGGACGTCATCAGCGGCTGGGCCACGCGGACGGCAAAGTCGGTCATCTGCGGCACACCCAGCGTGTCGCTGGTAAAGGCCACGTACTGGATGGCCGACGCACCGTCAGTCATCTTGCTGATGACCGGATCGTTGACGCCTTCCGGCAACTGGTACCTGACCTGCTGGACCTTGGCCAGAATTTCGCTCATCGCCCGGTCGGCATTGGCGTTCAGCACCAGCTTGGCCTTGATCTGGCTCTTGCCCTGGGTCGAGGTGGACGACAGGTACTCGATGCCGCTGGCCGTCGACACCGCCTGGGCGATCGGCGTGGTCACGAAGCCCTGCATCACCGCCTGGGTGGCACCCGGGAAGCGGGTGTCGATAACAATGGTCGCGCTTTCCATGTTCGGGTACTCGCGCACCTGCAGCGAGAACAGCGCACTGCCGCCGATCAGCAGCAGCATCAGGCTGACCACCAGAGACAGGACGGGACGGCGGATAAAGAGATCGGTAAAGCGCATGCTCAGTGCCCCCCCGCGCCGACCAGCCGGCTGACCCGCAGCGCCGCGCCGGGCTGGATGCGCAGCTGGCCCTCGGTCACCACCACATCGCCGGCGCGGAGTCCGCGCGTCACCACGACGTCGTCACCGATACGCCGGCCCAGCGTGACTGCCACCCGCTCGGCGGTTCCCACCTGCCGGGGCCGGTCGCCACGGATCGCCACCACGCTGTCACCGGCCGCCGACAGCTGGACTGCCGTCGCCGGCAGTACCAGCGCCTGGCGTTCCGGCGGCAATTGCAGGGCCGCGCTGACATGCATGCCGGGTCGCAGCGCGCCGCCGGCGTTGTCCAGCGTTGCCTGCAGCCGGAGATTGCGCGTATCGCGATCGACCCGCGGCTCGATGGCACTGACCGTGGCGACAAACGCCCGCCCCGGCCAGGCATCCGCCGCCACGCGCACCGTGGCGCCGACCCGCACCTGCGCCAGGGCCTGCTGCGGGATCGAGAAATCGACGTACAGGCGGTCAATATTCGCCAGGGCGGCAATGGCGTCACCGGGATTCAGGTACTGGCCAAGGTCGACCTGGCGTACGCCAATCACGCCGGGGAATGGCGCCCGGATCTGCTTCTGCGCAATCCGCGCATCAAGCTGCTGCACACTGGCCTGCGCCTGATCCAGCTCGGCCTGATGCTGCTCCAGCAGTTCTTTCGGCTCGGCACCGGTCGGTACCAGCAGCCGCGAGCGGGCCAGCAGGGTCTGCGCCAGCCGGACCCGCGCCAGCGCGGCAGCGCGATCGGCCCGCTCCGGCGCGTCATACAACTGGACCAGCAGGTCGCCGGCCGCGACCCGGGTGCCCGAGGCAAAGTGCAGACCGGTCACCCGGCCGGCGGATTCCGGAGCCAGCACCACTTCGCGCACCGCGCGCAGCGAACCGACCGCATCCAGCACGGCGGGGGCATCGCCGGCCTGCAGCACGGTGGCGACCACGGCAACCGGTGTCGCCGGCTGCGGAGCGGACGCAGGGTGCCGCCACTGGCGCCAGCCGGACAGGCCGGCGGCAAGCAGGGCAAGGACCAGGGTGGCGCCCAGCGCGGCGCGGGAAAGGCGTGGACGGGGAGAGATATCGGGTTGATCGACCATGAATGGCTTCCGTTCGGCATAACAGTAGCCGGCACTCTATTTCCTCAACCTTGCTTGAGGTAAAGTGCCCACATACTGGAACGGGAAACTTTTCATGCCAAAGCGATCAGTGCGACGCGATCTGTCCACCGGGCCCTTCGTGCCGATGACGGCAGAAGAGTTCGCCCGCGAACTCAGTGTCGGCGAGGTTGCCGCCCGCAGCGGCATCGCCGTGTCCGCACTGCACTTCTATGAGGCCCAGGGCCTGATCACCAGCCGGCGCAATGCCAGCAACCAGCGCCGCTATCCCCGGGCGGTCCTGCGGCTGATTGCGGTGATCAAGGTGGCGCAGCGCACCGGGATTCCGCTGGCGGAAATCCGCGAACACCTGGCCTGCCTGCCGCACGACCGCCCGGTCAGCGCGGCGGACTGGGCGAAGTTGTCTGCCGGATGGCACGAAGTGCTGGATGACCGGATCGCGCGGCTGCAGCGGCTGCGCGACCAGCTCGGCACCTGTATCGGCTGCGGCTGCCTGTCGCTGACCGACTGCCCGCTGCGCAACCCGGGCGACGAGGTGTCGCGCGAAGGCGCCGGCCCGCGTCTGCTCGACCCGGGCTGAGGGTGACTCAGGCCAGCGTGCGCTTCATGATGGAAACCTGCTCGCCGTCATATTCAATCGACTTGACGGCGCGCCAGCCATGCTTGCGGTACAGCGCCTGCTGGTCCGGCGTATACAGATAAATATCCTTGAAATTCTGCGCCCGGCAATAATCGACACATTTCTCGATCAGGGCGGTACCGATGCCCTTGCCGCGCGCTTCCGGGCAGGTATACACCTCACTCATCCAGTGAGTGCCTTCGCGAATTTCCTTGATTTCATGCTGCAGCACGCTGGCGGTACCGAGGAGTTTCTTTTCATCGCCGAGGGCGACAAAACAGGTTTCTCCCGTTTCCGGCTGGCTGCGCTTCAGAAAGCGCTGCCTGATTTTTTCCGGATTCGACCAGTTGGTGAAAGCTGACCATTCAGCGTGCAAATGTTTGACAATCTCCGGGATCAGATCCGGACGACTGGACAATCTGACGATTTTCATTACCTGACTGCAATCAAATTTTTATTGGAAATCTGCCGGATTATTAAAACAATAATTTAATAATCCGGAAATACATCAGCATGATACCTGAAAATAACCGGATAAAAAAGGCCGGGCGGGCGACCTCACCGCCGGCGCGATGTTTTATCCCTTGTTCTCCGGTGTTAAACCGGGTTGCCGTTGCTCGGATTCGCTCAGTTCCAGCCGTCATTTTTTCATTACAGTCCCAGTCGCTTATACCGTTCGAATAAACCGGAACCCGACATGAACAGAATGCACCGCACCGTCTGGGTCAAGCCGTTCGGCTCCTGGGCCAACCAGGATGATCGCGACGGCGTCGCCGGCTACAAGGCCACCACCGCCCATGCCGGCATCGGCCTCGGCCGCACGCTGATGCTGCGCGAGCACACCTCGTTCACGCCGTCGGTTCGCGCCGACTACACCTGAATCCGCGACCAGCCCTACACCGAGAGCGGCGCCGATGCGCTTCTGTCGACGTTCTCGGCACAGGTCCCGAACCATCCGGAGTGGATGGATGCCCAATACCGGCTGCCCGCCGCCGACGTGCTGCGGCGCACCGGCTATCCGGAAGACCTGTCGCAGCGGCAAGCCGCCCCGGCCCGGTCGAGCGACGCCTGCAGCAGCGCAGCCTGACGGCAGATCTGCTGCCGCAGGAATGCCTGCAGCGGGTCCGCCTCCAGCCCGGGATGCCACAACAGTTCGACCCCGATGGACAGGTCCGCATCGGCGATCGGCTTCAGCTGCAGGCCGTGGCTGCGCTGGCTGACGACCTGTCCGATCACGTCGGGCAGCACCGATACCGCCGGCAGTTGCTCCAGCAAGGCGGGAATGGCCAGCAGGCTGGCCATGCTGACCAGAATCCGCCGTTGCAGGCCATGCTGGTGCAGATAGTCGTCAACCATGCTGGCGCTGTCGCCGGCATAGGACGTGTAGACATGCGGCACATCGGCCAGGTCCGCCGCGCGCAAGGTCGCCGGCAGATGCAGCCGGTCCTGGTGGTGCAGACAGACAAAACGGCTGACCAGCAGCGTTTGCCGCTGCAGCCGGGATGTCAGATGCGGGAAATAGCCGATCGCGCAGTCGATGCGCTGGCTTTCCAGCGCCTGCCCGACCTCGGCGGATGACATGGCCTGCACTTCCAGTTGCAGGCCGGGCGCGCAGTCCTGCAACTGGATGATCAGGGCCGGCAACAGGGCGACTTCCAGCAGATCCGGCATGGCCAGCCGTACCTTTGCCTGCGCCGTTGCCGGATCGAAAGCCTGCGGCTGCAACAATTGCTGGCCCTGTTGCAGCCACTGCGTCAGCGGCTGCAGCAATGACGCGGCCAGCGGCGTCAGCACCATGCCCCGGCCATGGCGGTACAGCAGCGGGTCCCCGGTCCGCTGCCGCAGGCGCTTGAGGATATGGCTGACCGCCGGTTGTCCGAGGCAGAGTTTCTCCGCGCTGGCGCTGACACTGCAGGTCGTCAGCAGGGTGTGCAGCACCACCAGACTGTTCAGATCCAGCCGCCGCAACTGCACGGGATTGATATTATTCATAGTAATATATTACATGATGAGTATTGATTTTATTACTTTATCCGGACTCCCTACACTGGTGAATTCATTACTCGTCACCCGCCGGCATGTTCGACTCCCGCAGTCATTTTCAGCCTCCCCGCCGTTACCTGTTCGCCATCATGCTGGTAGCCAGTCTGGAATTCATTCAGAACGGCATGCTGAATTTCGCGGCCAGCGCCGTCATGGGCGGCATCGGCGCCGCGCCTGAAGAATTCAGCTACGCAGCCATGGCCTATGCGAGCACGGCGATTGTGGTGCTGTTCAACCACCAGCGCTGCAGTTACTGGCTGGGGCCGCGCCGGTTCGTGCAGGGCTCGCTGCTGCTGTTCGGGCTTGGCGCCGTGCTCTGCGCCTGCGCCAGCACGCCGGCGGCCTTCATTCTCGGCCGGGCGGTGCAGGGGCTGGGCGGCGCGGTGTTTTTTACCGCCGCGCGGGTCGAAGTCGACCGGCTGCAGGACAAACGCAAGATACTCGGCCTGCTGTGCTTTGGTTATGCGCTGATGCTGGGTTCCGCGTTCGGCCCCCTGCTCGGCAGTCAGGCGCTGCGCCATCTGGACTGGCGCTGGATCTTCTGGGGCATCCTGCCGTGGCTGGCCCTGGCCCTGCCGGCCACCCGTCTGCTGAGTCTGCGGGCGCGACGGCCACGCCCCTCGTCGTCCACCCCGCACGCGCTGGCCTGGCTGGCAGCGGCAGTGCTGGCATTGCAATGGCTGATCCAGCAGACACCGTATGATTTTTTCGGCCAGGCACAACAGCTGCTGATGATCCTGGCGCTGTGCGGCATGGCGGCACTGGTGGCGATCCGCCTGCAGGGCGGCAATGCCCGCCTGGTTTACAGCTGGCGTTCGCTGGCGCAATTGCGCTATGTGCTGGGGCTGTTTTTCTATTTCTGCTGCTATCTGCTGGTATCCGCCAACAGCTATATCCTGCCGGTCATGGTGCAGCAGGCACTGGGCTTTGATGTCCCGACTTCCGGACAGCTGCTCTCGGTCAGCTTTCTGGCCGGCATGCTGTTCGCCACCGTTTACGCCGCCCTGCTGTTCCGGCGGCGGGCGCCCGGGCTTCGCATCATGCTGCTGATCGCCTGCGCGCTGCTGGCGGCCTATGGCCTGCTGATGACCAGCACAATCCATCCCGGCATGACGCTGTGGCAGCTGACCGCAATCCTGCTGCTGAACGGCGGCTTCATGTCGCTGTTCATCATGGCGGTGGCGCAAGGCACCTTCCGCGAGGTCCGGCCGGCGCAGTTCGCCCACGCCTACCAGACCAAGAACATCGTCCGGCAACTGGCCATTTCCATGGGCGTGGCGCTGAGCACCGTATTTCTGCAGGCACGCAATGCCCTGCACTACCAGCGACTGTCCGAAGGCTTTTCCTGGCATGCCCCGCGGTTCACGGAAGCCATGGACCACCTGCAGCAACTGCTGCCGCAACTCGGGCAGGAGCAGCGGCTGGCGCTGCTGGTCGGCGAGCTGGTGCAACAGGCGATGCTGCTGTCCTGCCAGGATTTTTTCCGGCTCGAAACCGGCGTGGCGGCCGTTCTGGTGCTGATCATCCTGCTGCAGCGGACATTCCGGGAATGAGCCGGGCCTCGGCAAGGGCACCGGCGCCCGTTTATGATGCACGGATGCCATCGACCCCGGGCCACTCATGAACACCGACAGAATCCAGACCCTGCTGCAGGACATCTGCCTCGTCAGCGAGCGCAACCACGCCATCGTGCAGCAGGTCAGGCGCCTCGCCCTCGCCGCGGACGACGGGGTGAGCGAGGAGGTCAAGTATGGCGGCATCCTGTTTTCCACTACCCGCTCGTTCTGCGGCGTGTTCTCGTATGCGAACCACGTCACGCTGGAATTCAGCGCCGGTGCCTCGCTACCGGACCCGTTCCACATGCTGGAGGGACAGGGGAAACTGCGCCGCCATATCAAGCTGCAACAGCTGGAAGATATGGCGGACAGGCATGTCGCGGACTATATCGCGCTGGCTTGCGCGGCGGCCTCGTCCGCCACATAGCCTGCCGGCAGTGCCGGCCAGTCGATTGCCTGCGGAAAGGCCGGCTGCAGCGGCAGGTCGCGCAGTGCCTGGCGATAGGCGCGGACTTCGGCCAGTTGCCCGGCGCTGACCGGGTAGTCCGGCATCAGCAGGTAGTCGGTCGCGGCGATCAGGGCGTCGCGACGGGCGCGGGCAGCGTCAGCCAGCGCATTGTCATCCGGAGCCGGGGCGTCGCGCAGCACCGGGTGGCCATGTTCGTCAGCCTCGATGCGCTGGCCGGCGGATTGGCCGGTGAGCAGGGCGGTATGCTCGTCGCGGGTGATTTCGATTGCGTCGGCAGGGATGGCGTCGCCATGGATTTCGCGGTCGTAGAAACCACCAGCCTGCGCGGAATACAGCATGATGCTCATTTTCCGATTGCCCTCCAATAGAGAATCTGGGTTGTCGTCGACCCGTTGAAAATCGCGCATCGGGTCGTGTCGAACGGCGGGTTTACCGTCGGCGCATTGCCGGCCAGTCCATCACGCGTGACCTGTACATTGAACAATGCGGATGGGAATGCAATGGGGAATGTCACCGTAACCTGAGTTCCACCCGGCACAGAGACACTGCCCCATTGCTCAATATCTCCACCGGGCAATCGCCGATAACCGTTTGTGACCAGCGAGCCCTGAAATGCAGTCCACGGCACCTTGTCCGCCCCCAGCTTGCTGACCTCGGTCGCCAGTTGCGCCGCATCGGCTGCACCGGGATTGACCACCGCGCCGAACAGGCGGATGACCCAGCAGCCGGTGACGTTAAGCGGGCGGTTTTCCGGAGCTGTCGGCACCTGGCGGGACGCGTCAAATTTCAGCGAGTAGGAGGCTCCAGTCGAACCACCTGCACCAGTCGTTGTGGCCTGCGTCCCCTCGACGAACGGCCCGGTCGCCCGGGACGACCGTCTGAAAATATCGTCGCAATACTCACCGACAATATTGCGGATCGCATCCCCCTGAATCATGCCGTCAGCCCCAGCCGACAGCGCCCCATCCCCGCGCATGAACAGCGCGCCCAAGCTCCCCGCCGACTTGCCGTTGTAATCCGGCAGCCGGAACGTGCCCGCCCCATCCCCCGCCGTGAACTTGCCGCGCTCGGTCGGCGTGGCCAGCCAGGCGGCGTCGGTGGCCACCGGCACATTGCCGGCAGCGATGCCGGCCCAGGCGTCCGGGTACAGGCTGCGCGCCAGGGTCTGACCGTCGGCCGGCGCATAGCCGGCCGGAATGGCGGCGCGGTTCGGGCACCACAGCGGAAACAGCAGCGGCAGACCGGCGGCCTGGTCGCTGGCCCTGGCGAAGTACGCGGCCGGGTGCCCGTCCAGCGCGGCGCTGTCGCGCGCCTTGTCGTCCCGGCCGAGGAACAGCGCCTTCAGCGCCTGCAGCCACTGGTTTTTCCGCGCCGGCTCAGGCTGCATGCCGGCAGCAGCCAGCAGCGTGATCGCCTCGGTCTGCAGGTCCTGGATGCCCGACTGCACATCGTTCAGGTGTGCGGAGGTCACGATGGTGCCCATCTCGCCGGTAAACGGATTGCCGTCGTGGAACAGGCCGTCCGGTGAGTCAATCGAGGGCATTCGGTCTTGCATGGTCAGCTCCTGGTTGCGAACAAGGTGTTCAGTTGCAGCAGTGTGCAACCCGGGCGGTGAAGCTAACCATGGGCAGGATTTCAGTGACTTTGCCCTCCGCGGCGGTCTTGCCGTGCCGTCTTGCGCCAGCATTGACGGGATAACGCCCCGCGTTATATTCCACGCATGGCGATCCACGGCCTCATCGACAAGGAGACCGGCAAGATCTGACTCGGGGAGATCTCCCGACAGCTGCCGGCGGAAATCCAGAACGTGGCTCGTCGAGAGCTGCGGATGCTCAACAATGCCCATGCGCTTGACGACCTGCGCATTCCGCCAGCAAAGTCCCTCCCTCTTTGTGCCGGGCCTTCAGGGGCGGTTCGGTCAGTGCGGCAGTGTATCCACCAGCGCCCGGGTGATGTCGGCCATGGCGGCATTGCGCGCCGCCACCGATGCCCCGGTTCCGGTGATAAAGATGGCCAGCACGACCGGCTTCCGGCCGGCAGGCCAGATCACCGCGACATCATTCATGCTGCCATTGGCCCCGGAGCCGGTTTTGTCGCCGACACGCCAGCCGGCCGGCAGGCCGGCGCGGATCTTCGCATCACCGGTCCGGTTCGCAACCAGCCAGTCGGTCAGCTGACGGCGCGAGGCGGGAGACAGTGTCTGTCCCAGCACCAGTTGCTTCAGCGAGCCGGCCATGGCGACCGGCATTGTCGTATCGCGCTCGTCACCGGGGCGGGCTTCGTTCAGCGTGGGCTCGTTGCGGTCCAGCCGGGTCTTGCTGTCGCCCAGTGAACGCAGGAAAGCCGTCACCCGTGCCGGGCCACCGACTCGCTCAAGCACGAGATTGGCGGCGGTATTGTCACTCTGGGTGATCGCCGCCTCGCACAGCTCGCCCAGGCTCATGCCGGCCTTGCCCACATGCTTCCCGGCTACGGGAGCATGTTCAAGCAGATCGTCCGGCCGGATTTCAATGCGCCGGTCCAGCATTTCCCGGCCCTGATCGACCTGCGACAGCAGCAGCGAGCACAGCAGCGGCTTGAAGGTGCTCATCATCGGAAAACGCTCATTGCCCCGGTACGCCCACTCGCGGCCGGTCCCGGTGTCAATGACGGCGACCCCCAGCCGCGCATTGAGCGACTGCTCGATGGCGGCCACTCGGGTTGTCAGCGGATCGTCCGCCGCCAGGGTGTTGCCCGGCAGGGCGGCGGCGCTGGCCGCGAGGGAAAAAACCACGGCTGCCAGCCGGTTTCGGCAAACCAGATTCATCGGTCATGTCCTTTAATTATTTGGGCAAGCGCATCGTATACACGGTGGATGGTGGCGACAAACGATGATATTTTGCCCCTGACATCAATAAAATCTGGCCTCAGCATGGATCGCCCTCACCTGCCGCTCAATGCCCTCCGCGCTTTCGAGGCCTCGGCGCGGCACTGCAGCTTTACCAAAGCGGCGATCGAACTGTGCGTGACCCAGGCAGCAGTCAGCTATCAGGTCAAGAAGCTGGAGGAGCAGCTCAATGTCCGGTTGTTCAAACGGTTGCCCCGGGGGCTGATGATCACCCAGGAGGGCGAAAGCCTGCTGCCGGTGCTGCAGGACAGCTTCGACCGGATGGCCGGGGTGCTGGACCGCTTCCAGGGCGGCCGGTTCCGGGAAGTGCTGAGCGTGGGTGCCGTCGGCACCTTTGCCGCCGGCTGGCTGTTTCCACGGCTGGCGGACTTCCGCGAACGCCATCCGCTTGTCGACCTCCGGCTGTCCACCCACAACAACCGGGTGGATATCGCCGCCGAAGGGCTGGATTTCGCCATCCGTTTTGGCGATGGGGCCTGGCACGGCACGGCGGCGGCAAAACTGTGCGAGGCGCCGTTCTCGGTGCTGTGCGCGCCGGACATGGCGCAGGGTCTGCGGACGCCGCAGGACGTGATCGGCAAGACCCTGCTGCGCTCCTACCGGCCGGAAGAATGGACGCGCTGGTTCGAGGCCGCCGGTCTGCCGCTGCCGGTACCGCCGCACAAGCAGGTGGTGTTCGACTCCTCACTGACCATGATGGATGCGGTCCTGCAGGGGGTCGGCCTTGCCCTGGCCCCCGCGCTGATGTTCCGGCGCCATCTGGCCGGCGGCAGCATCTGCCAGCCGTTCGACCTCAGCGTCAGCATGGGCAGTTACTGGCTGACCCATCTGAAGTCCCGTACCCCGACCCCGGCCATGCTGGCATTCCGCGACTGGCTGATGGCCACGACCCGCTAGCGGCCCGGCACCCCCGGGTCTCAGGACTGCCCGATCATCAGCAGCGCCGTCAGCAGCAGCATCAGCGCAAATGACTGCTTGAGCCGCCGTTCCGGCACGCGGTGCGCCAGCGCCACGCCCCACGATACGGTAGCCATGCCGCCGGCCGCCAGCGCGGCCCCCAGCCGCCAGTCCACATGCTGCGCCCGACCGTAGGTGGCCAGGGCGACCAGCGCGCCCGGTACCACCAGTGCCAGGGCCAGCCCCTGCGCCACCGCCTGGCGCTTGCCGAAACCGCGCACCAGAATCGGCGCGGCCACGATGCCGGCGCCGACGCTGAACAGGCCGGCGAACAGGCCACCAACCACGCCGACGGCCGGCAGATAGCGTTCGTTCCAGTGCGCCCCCGGGCTGGCGTTGCCGGCACGCGGCCGGCTGGTCCAGAGAAAATACGCCGCCAGCCACAGCAGGAAGACGGCAAACGCCAGCTTCAGTAGCCGGGCATCCAGCGCCACAGCCAGCCGCGCGGCCGGATAGGTGGACAGGATGGAGGTCAGCCCGATGGCCAGCGCCGTGCGCAGCGGAAACGGGTTGCGCTGGCGGTAGCGCCAGAAGGCGATCAGTACATTGGGCACCATCATCACCAGCGCCGTGCCCTGGGCCAGCTGCTGGTCCATGCCGTACAGCAGCACCAGTACCGGGATGGCCAGAATGCCGCCGCCGATGCCCAGCAATCCGCCCAGTGCGCCCAGTGCCGCCCCCAGCAGCAGGGCCAGACCCAGTGTCATGATCAGCGCCATCGTCATCGCCTGCATTTTCCCGGAAACAGGCCGCCAGTGTAGCCTGTCGAAGAATGGATATAATTCCGCTCAGGGAAAGCCATTCTTTACTTGAGCGCAACAATGAGCGATGTCTCCGATCTGGCCTTCTTTGCCCGGCTGATGCAGTGCGGCAGCCTGAGTGCCACCGCCCAGGAACTCGGCGTGACGCCGCCTTCGGTCAGCCGGCGGCTGTCCGCGCTGGAACAGCGACTGGGCGTGCGGCTGCTGAACCGCACCACCCGCACGCTGGCCCTGACCCACGAGGGCGAGCGTTACCTCGACAAGGGCCGGCATATCCTCAGCGAGCTGGCCGAGCTGGAACGCGAACTGGCCGGCAGCCAGTCGGCGCCGCAGGGCCTGCTGCGCGTCAATGCCACGCTGGGCTTTGGCCGCCGGCATATCGCGCCGGCGGTGTCCGCCTTCGTGCGCGCATATCCGAAGACCGAAGTACAGCTGCAGCTGAGCGACCGCATGCCGGTCCTCACGGCCGGTGCCTTCGACGTCAGCATCCGCTTTGGCGAACCGCCCGAAGCGCGGCTGGTGGCCAGAAAGATTGTCGCCAATCGCCGCATCCTGTGCGCCGCACCGGCCTACCTCGCCGCCCACCCGCCGATTGTCACCCCGCGCGACCTGAGCCGGCATGCCTGCATCGTGGTGCGCGAAAACCACGATGCCTACGGCCACTGGCAGATTCACGCCGGCCAGCGGCAGGAAACGGTCAAGGTTGGCGGTCCGCTGGCGACCAATGACGGCGAAACCGCCGTCAACTGGGGACTGGACGGGCACGGCATCCTGCTGCGCTCACTGTGGGATGTGGCGCCCTGTCTGCAATCCGGCCGCCTGTGTCAGGTCCTGCCGGACTGGCAGGGCGCGCCGGCCGACATCTGGGCGCTGTATCCGCCCCGGCTCGAACAGTCGACCCGGGTACGGGTGTTCGTCGGATTTCTGACCGACTACTTTGCCCGGAGCACGATGGCCGCTGGCTGACCGCGACCGGCACCATCCCGCAGACCCGGACAGCGGGAAGACAGGCCCCGGTCGATGACCGGAGTCCGGCAGCAGTAGCGCCGGCGCCGGCAGCAGGGCACAGTACGGCGATGCAAGGAGGATGAACATGGCAAGCAGGGAAGAAATCGCCGATTTCATAGCGGCTGAATTTCCACAGACGCGAGTGGTCATCGAGGACGTGGGCGACCGGGGTGCCACCGTGTCGCTGGAAACCGGAGAGGCCGATCTGCGCCCCGGCGGGACCGTGTCGGGGCCGACCCTGATGGCGGTGGCGGATGTCGCCCTCTATGTGGCCGTGCTCGGCGCCATTGGTATCGTGCCGCTGGCAGTGACGACCAGCCTGACCATCAATTTTCTGAGAAAACCCGAATCGCACAAGCGGGTGATCGGCAAGTGCGCGCTGATGAAAGTCGGCAGGAGCCTGGTGATGGGGGAAGTCGCCCTTTATTCGGAAGGTGTCGCAGACCCGGTCGCCCATGTGGTCGGCACGTATTCCGTTCCGCCATCCGGTGCCAGACAAACCGGTTCCCGTTGAATCAGGCGGCGGATCATGGCGGGCTCCGGCAGCTATTCCATCCCGCTTCCGGATGGCCCGCAGCCAGCCATGTGACATGGCCTGATCGGTGGCAAATTTATTTATGAATATATCCGGGTCCTAATGATCGGTGAGGACAATGCATGGGGTCACGGCCTTGCGGCCAGTGACACCGTCTGGAGCGCTGCTGCCCTGTGGCCAGCGTGCCATTTCGTGTTGTCACCTTGCAAAGGATCGATTCATGAGCACCGCCTCCGTCAGCAATACAAACGGGACTTCCCCTGCCCACGCCCCTCACCACAAGCACGGCTCGACTGAAGTCAGAAACCACCGGAACAGTAACGGCGACGCGAACGACAGCAGCAAGCCGGCATCGTCGACGCCGGCCACTTCGGTCAACAGCAGTGGCCAGACAACCGGGAAAGTCATCAACGTCACGGCCTGAATCGTGCCTGAACGCAGCCCTGCCTTGTCAGGAGGCAGGCTGCGAGCCTTCCGCCCCGGGCCAGATCGTGGTGATGAACGGGTCGTGCTGACCGCTCTGACCGCCGGCAGGCCCGCGGGAAAAATACTGCGCCAGATAGGCGTCGAGCGCACGGGCATCCAGTGGTCGGGCATACAGATAGCCCTGGGCGGTATCGCAGCCGTTTTCCTTCAGGAAATCGGCCTGTTCGGCCTTTTCGACGCCTTCAGCGGTAATGCCCAGTCCCAGGCTTCCGGCCAGCATGATGATGGCCTTGCAGACCGCCGTATCCTGGGCCAGTTCGGGAATGTTGCAGATAAAGGAGCGGTCGATCTTCAGCCGGTCGACCGGCAGATCCTTCAGTACCGCCATTGACGAGAAGCCGGTACCGAAGTCGTCGATGGCGACGGACACGCCCACCGATTTCAGCGCCTTGAGAATGCGCTTGCTGTCCTCCAGCGACTGCAGCACGCTTTCGGTGATTTCCAGTTCGAGCAGGGAGGCTGCCAGCCGGGAGGTGGCCAGCACGTCCTCGATCCCCTGCAGAAAATCCGGCTCGACAAACTGCATCACCGACACGTTGACCGCCACTTTCAGCGGGTGGCCGTAGCGGACATTCCAGCGCCGCGCCTCCTGGCACGCCTGCTGCAGGACCCAGCCGCCGATTTCCTGGATCAGCCCGCATTCCTCGGCGACCGGAATGAAAGTGTCAGGCGGGATCAGCCGGTCCCCGTCCTGCCAGCGCAGCAGGGCCTCGAAGCCGATCAGCGCGCCATCCGTCATCCGGACCAGCGGCTGGTAATGCAGCAGGAAGCGGCGCTCCTTCACCGCCTGCCGCAGTCGCTGCTCCAGCCGCAAGCGTTCGTGAATCTTTTCCGCCATGGACTGGTTGAAAGTGCAAAAGCGGCGCTTGCCGGATTCCTTGGCCTCGTACATTGCACTGTCGGCAGCGCTGAGCAGCTTTTCCGCCGTGGTGCCATGCTGCGGGTACATGGCGATGCCGATGCTGCAGGTGACGACGATGGTTTCGTCATTGGCTACGATCGGCTGTTCCAGCTTTTCCAGCAGACGGCTGGCCACGATGCTGCAGTCCGCCTCGCTGCTGTGCGGGCAGACAATGAAAAACTCGTCGCCGCCAAAGCGCACCGCAATGTCCGAGCGGCGGATGGTTTCGCGAATGCGCTGTGCCACCACCTTCAGCAACAGGTCGCCGGTGGCATGACCGAGGCCGTCATTGATCAGCTTGAAACCGTCCAGATCGATGAACACCAGTCCGATTTCGCTGCCGTTGATCTCGGCGCGCCGCAGTTCGATCGCCAGTTGCTCATTGAGCAGATAGCGATTGCCGAGTTCGGTCAGCGCATCGTGAAAGGCCATGCGGTTGAGTTCGATCTCCGCCTTCTTGATCGAGCTGACGTCGGTGCAGCCGATGATGAAGTGGGACGGAAACTCGTTGTCGTAGGACACCTGGCAGATATGTTCCCAGGCCGGGAACTGCTCGCCGTTCTTCCGCCGGCACATCACCTCGCCATGCCAGCCCACATCCTGCATCTGGGCGATGCTGTGGTAGAAATCGGGCGTGTGCTTTTTCACGTGCAGCAACTCGTCGATGTCCATGCCGAGGATTTCGATCAGCGAGAATCCGGTCATGCGCAGAAAGGCCGGATTGGCCGATTTGACCAGCCGCTCGGCATCGATGACGGCGATGCCTTCCGCCGTGGACTGGAACACGGCCCCGGCCTGCTGCAGCAGCTGCTCGGACTTGATGCGTTCGGTGATGTCGCGCAGCACGCCGATCTGTTTGGCGTTCTCCTGCCACTGCGGCTCGTACTCCTGCACCGACATTTCCACCCACACCACTTCGCCGTCGTCCGGGGTGATGGCGGTGACCATATCCACCCGCCCCCGGTCCTTGATCAGCTGGTTCAGCCGGCCCTGGTCGGCATGCTCCAGCAGGCGCAGGAACGGCGGGATGACTTCCTGGCGCGGCGCCATGTCCAGTCCGGTGATCTTGCCGAAATACCCCTGCCCGGTGAACAGCGACTGCTGCTTGTCCCACTCCCAGATACCCAGCTGGGCTGTTTCCACCGCCAGCATCAGCAGCTTGCGCTGCTTGTGGACTTCCACTTCCGCCATGCGGCAGGCCAGCGCCATGCGGATGGTGGCATTCAGCTCGCGCAACTCGAACGGTTTGAGCAGATAGCCATACGGCGCGCTCTTTTCCGCCTGCTGCAGGATGATTTCTTCGGCGAAGGCCGTCAGGTATACCACCGGAATGCCCAGTTCCTGACGGATGATCAGCGCGGCTTCAGTGCCGGAAATGCCATCCTCCAGATGGATGTCCATCAGGATCAGGTCGGGCCGGGCCTCGCCGGCAACCACGATCGCTTCCTCGCCGGAGGCGCAGCAGGCCACCACGTCAAAGCCCAGGCTCTGCAGGGCGATTTTCAGGTCCAGCGCGACAATGCGCTCGTCCTCCACAATCTGGATGCGATAGCCCATCACGACTCCCGGATAAGGTCTGGCATGACCATGGTGAAACAACTGCCCTGCCCCGGCCCGGACCGCAGCGTCAACGTGCACTTCAACTGTTCGGCCAGCAGCGGCAGCAACTGGAAACCGAGGGTGGAGGCCGTTCCCAGCTTCACGTCGTCGGGAATGCCCTTGCCGTTGTCCCGGATCTGCACCTGTACCTGCTCTCCGCTGAGCATCACGATTTCCACCGAGCCGGGGCAACCGGGTTCAAAGGCGTGCTTGCAGGCATTGATCACGATTTCGTTCAGGATCAGCCCGAACGGGATGCTGTTCTGCAGTTCGAGAAACGCTTCCTCGCCTTCGCGACGGAAAGTGAGGCTGATATGGGCACCATAGGTCGCACTGACATCGCGCAGCAGATGAATCAGGCGCTCGACATAGACCGACACCGGAATGCGCGAGAAGTCATTGCGCTCATAGAGCAGCTGGTGGATCAGCGCCATCGAGCGCACATGGTTCTGGCTGTCCACCAGCGCCTTGTGCACTTCCGGCGTGGCATTGCGTGACTGCAGACTGAGCAGGCTGGAGATCACCTGCAGATTGTTCTTCACCCGGTGGTGGACCTCACCGAGCAGCACGGTCTTTTCCTGCAGGGCCTTTTCCAGCATCTGTTTGGCGTAATAGCGTTCCGACACATCGGTCACGCAGGCCAGGGTCAGCAGCTCGGCGCCCACCTGCATCGGATTGAGCCCGATCTCGCACGGGAACTGCGAGCCATCCTGACGCCGGGCGAACAGCGGCTTGCGGTTGGCCATGCTGCGCGCCGACGGCTGGCGGAAAAAACCCTGCACATAGTCAACGTGCAGGTGGCGGACATCGTCCGGCAGCAGCTTGCCCATCGACTCGCCGACCAGTTCATTGCGCGTGTAGCCGAACAGTTCTTCCATCCGGGTGTTGATCAGGCGGATCTGCCCGCGGCCGTCGACCATCATCAGCCCGTCCGGGGTGGATTCCACGACCTGGCGGAAATAGGTTTCGCTGATCTCCAGCGCCAGCTCGTTCTGTTTTCTGGCCGTGATGTCGATGGCGGAAGCAACGATATTGACGATATGCCCGCTGCCGTCCCGCAGCGGCGTCAGCATGAAGTCGATGGTCATGCGGCTGTCGTTCTTCATGCGCACGGCCACATCGTAGCGCACCGTCTCGCCGCCCGCCGCCCGGGCGATGGCCTCCTGCAGCCGGGCCTGTGTCAGCGGATCATGGTTCCACCAGTAGCATTCCCAGAATGGCTTGCCCTGCACCGACGACAGCGCCAGCCCGGCCTGCTCCAGCGGCGCCCGGTTGGCCTCCAGCAGCACGCCATTGACATCCAGCACGCTGACGAAGGTGAACAGTGCGTCCAGCACCTTGCGGACCCGTTCGCTGCCGTTGCGCATGACCTGCTCGGCCTGCTTCTTCAGCGAGATATCCTCCACCATGGCGATGATGCCGCACACGATGCCGTCGTCATCGAAACGCGGGTGATAGCTGGCATCCCAGAAAGTCATGCAGCCGGAGCCGGCCGGGATTTCCGCACTGGCCTCGAAATGGCAGCGCGCGGTGCCACTGGTCATCACCTCGTTCATGATGTCTTCCAGTGCGGGACCGATGGCCGGCAGGATATCCCGCGGACGACGACCGAGATGCTGCTGAACGGCCAGTCCGTTCGAATTGGCCAGCCGGCCGTTGATATGCACATAGCGCAGCTGGCGATCCAGAATCGCAATGCCGGTCGGTGACGCTTCCAGTAGATCTTCTACCCATTTTTCCATCGCCTCACCCCATGCACTTGGACGTCAGCGCCTGACAGTCATTATGGGTAACGGAACAGGGTATTCAAAGAAGCAAATCTCATGGCACGGTCATGGCGCGGCCACGGCCGGACGGGCTCATGCGCCCTTCAGCCGGCCTACAGGTGCGCCTCGAACCGCTTGACCAGTTGCTGCAGGTCATGCGCCGTGGTGCGGAGCTCGCCCGCGACCTGGTTCACGGTGGCAATGCTCTGGCTGTTCTGCTCGGTCATGGAGCTCATCAGCTCCATGTTCTGGGCCACCTCGGCGGCGGAAGCGGACTGCTGCTTGAGCATGTCGTTGACACTGCCGGATGCCGAGGCCACGCCCTGGTTGGCATCCCGGATCTCGGTCAGGCTGTTGCTGACGGTCTGGATCGCCTGCTCGATCTCGACCACCTGCCTGAGCGCCGCCTCGATATTGCTGGTGACCTGCCCGGTCTGGCTGGTCAGCACGCCGATCGACTGCTCGATATCGCGGGTGTTGCCGGTCGTGCGCTCGGCCAGCTTGCGCACCTCGTCCGCCACCACGGCGAAACCACGCCCCTGCTCACCGGCGCGGGCCGCCTCGATGGCGGCATTCAGCGCCAGCAGGTTGGTCTGGTCGGCCAGATCGCGGATCAGGGAGGTGATGGAGCCGATTTCCGTGACCGACTGCTTGAGCAGGGAAATGGAGTCGCGGGTGCTGTTGAACTCCCGCGAGGCGGTCCGGGCGGCCTCCTCCGTCACTTTCATGTTGTCCTCGCCGTTCTCCGCCAGCTGGCTGGCATGACTGGCATGCGCAGCACCGGCACCGGTAGAGGACGAAATCTCGGAAGTGGACACCGCCAGTTGCTCCAGCGCGGCAGCAATCCGGCTGACTCCTTCTAGCGTCTGCTCACCTCTCTTCTGCAGCGCGTCGGACTGGTTGTATGTGGACGTGGCCGCCGCGTTGACGGTGCCGGCGCCGGCCACCACGTCAGAGATCACTGCACGCAGATTGATCCGCATGGTTTCCAGCGATGCCTGCATCTGCTGGATTTCACGGCACCCGGATTTGGCAAACGAGTGGCTGAAGTTGGCTTCGGTCAGCCTGACCAGACCCGCCCGGGTCCGGTTGAGCGGGACGGTAATGCTCCGGTGCAGCAGCCAGGCGGAAATTCCGAGCCACAGGATGCTGCCGAGGTTGAGGATGTCCCGCGTGATTTCGTCCGGCACCAGCAGCTGGGCAATCAGTGCGACGAAGGGGGGCAACAGGCCCACGCAGAGGTACCGGTTCAGGCCCCAGTTCTGCTTCAGGCTGGTGGAGGGGAAGCGGGCGCGCTTTGCCTTCACTTCGGCACAGCATTTTTCCGCATCGATTTTCTGCTGTTGCGTTGGCGGAGTGCGGACGGACATGAAACCGACGGTTTGTCCGTTTTCCGTCAACGGCGTCACATAGGCTTCCACCCAGTAGAAACCCCCGCACTTGCTCCGGTTCTTGACGATTCCCCGCCACGAATGACCCGCCTGGATCGTGCGCCACATGTCTTCGAACGCTTCGGGCGGCATGTCGGGGTGGCGCACGATATTGTGCGGCTGGCCGATCAGTTCTTCCTCGGTAAACCCGCTGATGTCGATAAAGGCCCGGTTCGCATAGGTAATCAGCCCGCCAGGGTCCGTCTTGGTCACGATCGGACGTCTGGGCTGAAGAAAAAGCTCATGCTGCGTTACAGGCAGGTTACTGCGCATCGCGCGCCTCCGTTGCTTTCCGACGACAGAATACGCAATAGCCATTATTGCGGGAAATATTTACATATATAGCATGGCAAATTGGACTGCCTGTTTGCGTTGAAACAACTTTGCGCGCGCCGCGGCCGGCAGGATGCGGAACCGGATCAGGGCACAAAAAAAGCCAGGTTCCGCGGGAACCTGGCTTCGGGACGGGCTTGTCAGGCCCGGGGTTTGCTCACGCTACTACGACATCATGACCTGCACCACCAGCATCAGTCCGCCAAAGGCCAGCACGAATCCCACCATCGGGAAGACGAACTTCACCCACTTGTTGAACTGGATGCCCAGCATCTGCAGGGTGACCAGCACCAGACCGGTCGGCGCCAGGTACAGCATCGCGTACTGGCCCCAGTTGTAGGCCGACACCACCACCGAACGCGGGATGTTAACGGTATCCGCCAGCGGTGCCATGATCGGCATCGACAGCACGGCCAGGCCGGACGACGACGGTACGACAAAGCCCAGCAGCGAGAACACCAGCATCTGCGCCACCGCGAACACCGTGCCGTGCATGCCGGACACCAGGTTGGACGCATAGTCCAGCAGGGTGTCGGAGATCATGCCCTGTTCCATCACGATGTTGATGCCGCGGGCCAGACCGATGATCAGCGACACGGCCACCAGTTCGGATGCGCCGCGGGTGAATGCGTCGACCGCTTCCTTCTCACCCAGTCCGGAGATGAAGATGATGATGATGGCAACGGCAAGGAACGAAGCCGCCATCTGCGGGAACCACCAGCCGCCCGTGGTCACACCCCACACCATGATCGGGAAGGCGATGACGAACAGGGTCAGGATCAGCTTGCGGCGCGTGGTGAACGGCACCACTTCACCGTTGTTGTCGCTCTTCAGGAAGCGGGCGCGGAAGGCTTCACGGTCTTCATAGGTGTAGGAGAAGGACGGATCGGCCTTGATGCGACGGCAGTACCAGTACAGGTAGCCGATAACGGCCAGACCGCCAACGATGCAGCCAAACACCCGGTAGCCGATACCATCGGTAAAGGTGATGCCGGCCGCGTTGGACGCGATCACCACCGAGAACGGGTTGATGGTCGAGAACGTGGTCCCCATCGAGGCGGCCAGGAAGATCGCGCCGACGCAGACAATGGAGTCATAGCCGAGCGCCAGGAAAATCGGCACCAGTACCGGATAGAAAGCCACCGCCTCCTCTTCCAGACCGCAGGTGGTCCCCCCCAGCGTCATGACCATGCACACCAGCATCACGAACAGGAACTCGTTGCCCTTGGTCTTTTGTGCCAGCACCACCAGCCCGGCATCGAAGGCACCGGTCTTGTTCACCACGCCAATCAGGCCACCCAGCACCAGAATGAACACGATGATGTCGGCCCCTTCAATGGTGCCCTTGACCATGCTGACGGTAATGTCGCCCAGACCCTTTGGCTGCTGCTGCAGACGTTCATACGTACCCGGAATGGCAATCGGCTTGCGAATGGTGCCATCGGCAAATTTGTCGAGACCAATATTGATATTCAGTTTGGTCAACGCTTGCTGGCTGGCAGGTATTTTTTCCGTTACCCCGTGCGGAGTGGTAATTTGCAAAGTATGACTGTCTGACAAATAGGCCAGTCTTGAATATGAACCGGCAGGAATAATCCAGGTCATACCTATCGCCAGCAGCAGAATGGCAAATAAAATGGTGAACGCGGTTGGAAAACGCATCGGTCTTTTTATGCTCAGGGAAGCCATTAGGAACTCCGCATCAAAAGTTGTGCCGAGGCGGGGCTAATGCCGGGCCAGGGGCTTTCCTATGGGAAGGTGCGCATCTGGTGCGGCATATTGCCGACGGGGTGCGCGCTTGTCAGAGAATGTTCTGCTTATTTTTTACCAGACGTTTCTTCTACTAACGGAATTGAGTCTATCGGAGAGTGTACCTGTCGTGATTTGACGTGCCTCAACCCACTTGTCACAAGTCGCCATGTGTTTTTTCATCCAAAGACAACTCGTGGTTTTTATGAAAATCATCGGAAAATACCCGATTCAGGATGTCTTTATTGCATAAGAGCATTATTGACCACGGCGTCGGGCGTTTTTTGATAAAAATTGCGCTTCAGAGCACGCAATCTTTATCGATATCCAGCCTGAATCAGGGAATAAAATTGTTTATGCAAAGCAATCCGCCTCAATGACAATTGCCTATCCGCAAACAGGGGGGTGTCATTGAAAAGGTAAACATGCTAGACGCAGTTCGGCTGCCAGACGCCGGCGCCGGCTCAGACCAGCAGCACGGACGCCGGTGTGCGCGCCGGTTCATGCTCGGCCCACTGCTGCTTGATGCGCAGGATGTCATCCATGCAGCCCGGCAGCAGCGCGGCCAGTTCCGGATCGAAGTGGCGACCGCTTTCGTCCCGGATCAGCGCCAGCGCCTTTTCGACCGGCCAGGCCTGCTTGTAGGGGCGGACGCTGGTCAGCGCATCGAACACGTCGGCAATGGCAACGATTCGCGCCACATGCGGAATGTTCTCGCCGCGCAATCCCTGCGGATAGCCGCTGCCATCCCACTTCTCATGGTGATTCAGGGCAATGATGGCGGCCATCCGCAGCAGGCCCGAGTCATGCTCGCCAATGATCCGCGCACCGATGACCGTGTGCTGGCGCATGATCTGCCACTCGGCGTCGGTCAGCTTGCCCGGCTTCTGCAGAATGGCATCGGGAATGCCGATCTTGCCGACATCGTGCATCGGCGCCGCATGCAGCAGTTCCTCCGCGGCGGACGGACTGTAGCCGGCAGCGAGCGCCAGCACCCGGGCGTAGTGGCTCATCCTGACCACATGCAGCCCGGTCTCGTTGTCCTTGTATTCGGCGGCCATTCCGAGGCACTGCACAATCTGCAAACGCGTTCGGCGCAGCACGTCGGCCTGCACCAGGGACAACTGGTTGCGGACGCGGACCTTGACGATGGCCGGACTGAAAGGCTTGGTGATGTAGTCGACGGCCCCCAGGTCAAAGCCATGCTGTTCGTTGGCCGCCTCCGCCAGCGCCGTCACGAATATCACCGGGATGTCAGCCGTCGCGGCTGACTGCTTCAGCGTCTGGCACACCTCGTAGCCCGACATGCCGGGCATCATGATGTCGAGCAGGATCAGGTCCGGCTGTCCGGTCCGCGCCAGTGCCAGCGCCTTGTTCCCGTCCCGGGCAAACAGCAGCCGGTAGTCGTCCTGCAGGGTATGGCGCAGCAGTTGCAGGTTGACCGGCTCGTCGTCGACCAGCAGCAGGGTCGGTCTGGCATCGTTCTGTCGCATCATGAGTGGCATTCGGCCTGGTCGGACGGCAGGCGGGCCAGCCAGTCCCGGAGCAATTGTTCGGCAAGATCAAAATCGAAGGCATCGACGGCACTGTTCAGCGCCTGCCCGCGCTCCTGCTCGCCCTGCGCCCGGAATCCCTCGCAGACGGCCTGCAGGGACGGGTCGTCCAGTTCACCACGGGCCAGGTAGCCGAGCAGGGTCCGGACCGCATCCTGGACCGCCCGGGGCGAAGCGTCGGGCCATGACGGCGGCACCGGGTCGGCCCGGGTCCGGGCAGCAGGTGCCGGCCGCGCCGACCCGGCCGGTTCGTCGGCCAGCGGCAGCGGCGTCCTGGCAGGAACGGCGGCACGAGCGGTGCGGGGGGACAGAAACGGCTGCTGCAGTCCCAGTACCCTGGCCATCTCCACCAGCAGCCGGGGTACATCCAGCGGCTTCATGGCAAAGCCGTCCATTCCCGCTTCGCGGGCAGCCTCCCGGTCCGTGTCCTGGACACTGGCGGTCAGGGCAATGACCGGTGTCGCCACCCGCCCCTGCTCCCGCTCACAGCTTCTCAGCCTGCGCACGGCCTCCAGACCGTCCATGTGCGGCATGTGCACGTCCATCAGCACAATGTCGAACCGGCCAGCCATGAACTGTTCGAGGGCCTCCTCGCCATTGCGCGCGGTCGTGACCCTGTGCCCGCCCTGCTCCATGATCAGGGTCAGCAATTCGAGGTTCTGTGCCACGTCATCCGCTACCAGAATATGCAGCGGTGGCAGACTCATGGTGCCGATGGTCTGTGCCTTTTCCGCCGGTGCCGAACCGGCCGGCAGCGGCAGCGCCACCCGGAAGACACTGCCGTGCCCCGGCTCGCTTTCAACCTCGATCGTCCCGCCCATCAGCTCGGCCAGTTGCCGGGCAATGGTCGTCCCCAGCCCCGTGCCGCCAAAGCGGCGGCTGATCGAGGTATCGGCCTGGGTGAATGGCGCAAAAATCCTCGCCAGTTGCTCGGCGCTCATGCCGATCCCGGTATCCCGCACCTCGATGAACAGCCAGCCATCCTCGCGGCGGAAATCGAGGCCGACATGGCCCCGCTCGGTAAACTTGATGGCATTGCCGACCAGGTTGGTCAGGATCTGCTGGACACGCAGCGGATCGCCCACGCAGTACTCGTCCAGATCCGGCGGAAAATGCACCGTCAGTTCCAGTGATCTGGCCTCGGCAGCCAGTCGCATTGACGCCATGACCTGGGTCGCCAGCGCCTGCAGCGAGAAATGGATCTGTTCCAGCCGGAACGCGCCCTTCTCCAGTTTGGTGGTATCCAGGATGTCATTCAGCAGGCCCAGCAGTGAACGGGCCGACTGGCGCACGGTTCCCAGGTGGCGGCGTTGCAGATCAGACAGCTCACCGCCGAGCAGCAATTCGGTAAAACCGATGATGGCATTCATCGGGGTGCGGATCTCATGGCTCATATTGGCCAGAAAGATCCCCTTTGCCGCAGCGGCCTGTTCGGCACGCTCGGCCGCCTCGCGCAGCGAGGATTCCAGCGCCCGGCGCTCGGTCATGTCGGAAACAAAGCCGACGAACAGCGGTTCGCCCGGCAGCTCGACCCGGCCGACGGCAAGCCTCATCGGGACGGAATGCCCGTCCTTGTGCAGACCGGTCACTTCCCGTCCCACGCCAATAACTCTGGCGGCACCGGAATTCAGGTAATTGGCCAGATAGCCGTCATGCTGCGACTGATCCGGCTCCGGCATCAGCATCTTGATATTGTGGCCGATGACTTCACCGGCCGACCAGCCGAAAAGTCGTTCGGCCGACGGATTGAATGCCTGGACGATGCCGCGGCAATTGATGGTAATGATGCCGTCCACTGCCGTCTCGACAATGGCCCGCATGCGCGACTCGCTTTCCTCCTCGCGGAGAAACAGGCGGCGGTAATAAAACAGTCGCTTGATTGCCAGCATGACCACGACCAGGGCAATGACCAGAGCGGACAGCAGTAATGCGATGACGGGATCAGCCGGGAATGAGGGCATGGTATGGCGCTATGCGGAAACCGCACCGGTTTCTGGCACTCGCGAGAGTGCTTTCTTTATTAAGGGAGAACTGCGGGGGGAACAGACTGCACCTATTTGCTCAGACTGGCAATGAAATGCCCGGCGAGAGAATTGAGGTTATCAACCTGCCGGCCCAGTTTTCCGGCTTCGTTTCCGGCTTCCCGGCTGGCATCGACGGCCCGGTTTGCACTTTCCCGCAGTACCCGCATCTGGCTGCTGGTCTGCTCGCTGAGTACGGACTGTTCCGCCATGGCACGATCGACACTGGCTGCCAGTTCATGAATATTGCCCACGGACTCCAGGATCATGCCGAAGGCGCGATCGGTTTCACCGGCCAGGCTGACCGTCTGCTGCGAGGTTTCCACCCCGCCGCTGATCGCCTCGACACAGGCGCGGGTTTCCGTCACCAGCCCCAGAATGATGTCGCGGATATCGCGGGTCGATTCCTGCGTGCGCTGCGCCAGGCTGCGGACCTCGTCGGCAACGACCGCGAATCCCCGGCCGGCCTCCCCGGCCCGGGCCGCCTCGATCGCGGCGTTCAGTGCCAGCAGATTGGTCTGCTCCGCCACATCGGTAATCACGTCGATGACCTTGCTGATGCGCTGATTGCGCTGTTCCAGCGCCGAGACCGTGGCCCGCGTCCCGTCCAGCGACGCAGCCAGCCGGTCGATGGCCTGCACCATGCATTCCAGTTGTTCCCGCCCCTGCAGCGTTGCCTGGCGCGATGCGGTCGAGGCCTCCGCCACCCGGGCCGACGACTGGGCGACCTGGTGCTGACCATCCAGCATGCTGGCCATGGCACTGGCAATGTGCTCCACATGCTGGCCCTGGCCAAGAATCGCCTGATTCGACTGCTCGACAAAAGCGTCGCTGCGTTTTTTCGAGCGCAGCAGGTAGTGGCAGGTATTCTCCAGCCGGGCGACGATGGCACGCATTTCCGAGGTCCGTGTCAGCAGGCTATAGCGGATGCGCCCCAGCTCATCCCGGCGCCCGCTGTACAGATAGGCCAGATCCGGATGACCCTCGCCCCACGGACTGGCCTCGTTCACCAGCCGGCGAAACGGCGTCAGCAGGGCCATGACGCCGCCGCCGGACGCCACGGCTGCCAGCAGTGCGCTGCCGGCCATCAGCAGGTCTCCCGAACTGGCGGCCAGCCCGGCCAGCGCCGTGGCCGGCATGCCGGCCACCAGCGCCATGCGGGTTCCCCAGGCGCTCTTCTGCCCCGGCATCCGCCATGCCTGCCGCCCCCGACGCCATGTCCGGTACAGCCGTTCGGCCCGGGCCCGGGCCTGCTCGTCCGGCTGCGTGCGCACGGACTGGTACTCGACCACTTGCCCGTTTTTCAGAATCGGCGTGACATAGGCATCAACCCAGTAATAGTCGCCGTTCTTGCAGCGGTTCTTGACCATGCCTTTCCATGAACGGCCGGACTGAATTGTCTGCCACATGTCCCTGAATGCGGCTGCAGGCATATCCGGATGGCGAATGATATTGTGGTGCTGCCCGACCAGCTCCTCGCGGCTGAAACCGGATACGGCAACAAAATCGTCATTGGCAAAGGTAATGTCACCCTGCAAATCCGTCGTAGTGATCAATTGCGCATGGCGAGGATACAGGACCTCTTTCGAGGTAACCGGCTGGTTGTCACGCATGAACAGCTCACTTTCCTTGATGCAGAAACAGGGCACCCCATCCCCATGCCGCAAACGCACACCGCCCTTCCGGGAAAATGCGGAAATCGTCCGGAAAACAGGCACACCACCTTGTAATGGACGCAAAAAAGCATCGACAATCTGCATGTATATTGTCGACAGGGTATCGGGTATCAGTTTTTAAAGCATATCCCAGGCGGATACGCAATTCAACAAAACTTTCGCACTTTGCATAACAAACCGGCAGGGTATAAAAATGTTGAAGAATGACGGGATAAAAGAGTTAAATTTAACGTTGCGGCAGGGTTAACAATCCATGACGCTTTTAATATGAAAAAGCTCATGACCCGGCATGGCCGGCCACCTGGCACAACCACATTTGAAACCGGCCCCGCACAGGCATTCGGCAACGTCGTTCGCAAGCTGAGAATGGAACAGGGTGTCGCCCAGGAGAAACTGGCCCAGCTGGCAGGCATTGAACGCTCGCACATGGGCAAGATCGAGCGCGGCAAACACATGCCGTCACTGATCCTCATTCTCAGGATTGCCCGCGCGCTCGACTGTAGCTCCGCCGACCTGCTGACGGCCATGGAGCGCCTCATGCCGGTAATGGATAGTCACTGATATTCGTCCGCAAGTTCTGGCCCTGGATCAAATCCGGGCGTTTCTGCCATCCCCGGCAGCGGATTCCACAGAAGGGAGTCAGCACCTGTCACCCTCGCGACATGTGCAGACCGCATGAGCGGCACTGCGCGTATGCTTGCCGCAAGGCGCCTTTCCGGCGCCATTCATACGGTCCAGCGCTTGCCATGTTTGGTGTGATGTATCTGTTTTCCTATATTCTGGGCGTGCTCGCCATTGTGCTGGTGCCGGGCCCGAACTCGATCTACGTATTGACCACCGCGGCCCGCAGCGGCATCAGAAGCGGCTACGGCGGCGCACTGGGTATCTTTATCGGCGACTCGGTGCTGATGTCGCTGTCCGCCCTGGGCGCCGCCTCGGTGCTGCATGCCAATCTGTTCCTGTTCAATGTGGTCCGGCTGGCTGGCGCAGCCTACCTGTGCTATCTCGGCATCGGCATGCTGTTCAACGGCATGCGCTCACTCGTTGGCAAACGCACGGAGACCGTCCAGGCTGACGTCACCGAAGCCCCCGCCGCCCGCGAGCACACCCCGTTCGGGACCAGTTGCCGCAAGGCACTGATGATCAGCCTGATCAATCCCAAGGCGATCCTGTTTTTCCTGTCATTCTTCGTGCAGTTCGTTGACCCGGACTATGCCTATCCGACAATCAGCTTCCTGGTTCTCGGGCTCATCATGCAGGCCTTCAGCATGTGCTACCTGAGCATCCTGATTCTGGCCGGCTCCAGTCTGGCCAGGGTGTTTTCGCGTCAGAAAAAGCTCAAGGCCCTGCTGCACGGCATGATCGGCGGCCTGTTCGTCAGTTTTGGCATACGCCTCGCCGCCTGAATACCTTTCCGGCATGGAAACCCGCCGCTGCCCGCGCGATAATCGGCCTCTTGCCGATTTCATCGCCGGAGGGGCCCATGCTGGTCAGCGCATTCGATTACAAACAATGGTCAGACCGCCGCACGCTGGCGGCCATGGCGCGCATTGACCGGGCAGCGTTTCCCGAAGCCGCCGCCTTCACGGCCCAGCAGCTGAACCACATGGTCATCGTGGAAGAGTTGTTCAGGGCCCGCCTGGCCGGCACCCCGGCCCCGCACCGCGCGACCAACACCGACACGGTTCCCGATCTGCAGGAACTGGCGCAAAGGCTGGCGGCATCCAGCGAATGGTTTTCCTGTCAGGCAAGAGACCTGACGCCGGCACAACGGCAGCAGCGGCTCTCGTTCACGTTTGCCGATGGCAGGCAGGGCTGCATGAGCCGGCAGGAGATCCTGTTCCACATCATCAACCACGGTACCTATCACCGTGGCGCCATCGGCCATGCACTGGACCTGGCCCGGGTCGCGCATCCGGCGGATACGTATACGGTGTTCATTCATGAGGCCGAGCCGGCACGGCGCGGATAAGGACATGCCGGTGCCTTGCCCCACAGCGGAGGAATGATGAGGTCGACGCGGATCACGCTGCTTGCCACCGTTCTGGCTCTGGCCAGCCAGGCCTGTGCCGGCGCGCCTGCCGACGCTGAAACCCGGACATTCACGGTTCACCGGCAGATCGCCCATGGCGACGAGGCCAATATCATGGAACTGACCGTCCCCTATCAGCTGGGTCGCACGGTCGAGAAAACCGGCGACGTCTGCTGGCAGTCCGTGACCCGCCAGACCGGCGAGGAAAAGCACGCGCGCACACTGGTCGATGCCGACCGTCGCGTGAGCGTGGAAGAGGTCTGGCCGGTACTGGCCATCACGAAGACGGTGGTCGCGTGCGGGGAGAACGGGTTGTAGGGCATTGAACGGCCTTGCGGGCACGACAACCCGGATGGCCATCCGGCTGCCCTATTTGTTTTCGCTGCAGATGAACGCACGCTTCAGGCCGGCAATCCCGGCCAGATCGGTGCCATCCGGCGTCGTCACGATTTCTTTGGTTTGCAGAACGCAGGCTGAACCCCGGATCTGGAAAAACGCCTCGTAATCCTTGCCGGGCTGGGGGATAAAGCTGGCTGTCACCCGGCAAGAGGCATGGGGATCGACAATGCCGCTGCTGATGGTCAATGGCTGCCCGGCCTCGATTTCATACTCTTTGAAAAACGCGCGCGCGCCAAAAAAGCTGATGTCGTTGATTCTTCTGGTAGTGGGCGATTCCGGCATGCCAATGGTGACATTCGAGACCGTGCCAAAAAAAGAGCCCATGGTGTCGGAAAATCCGCCGGAGGCCACAATCTGGTTCGGCGCCGTGCCAATGAATTTTTTCGTATAGCATTCACTGTTCTTGAACAGATCCACATAAACGCTATTCCGGCCAAAAACTCTTATTCTTGCCTTGGCCGGGCTTTCCAGCTCTGGTGTTTTTTCATCCGGGGGCAGTTCATCGGCAACCGCCATCGCGCAGCATTGAAGCAGTGCGCCACCAGCAATCATTTTCATGATTTTATTTCCAGAACTCATTTTCAATCCAGTCAGAAGCCAGTCGGCCGAGGGGGTAAAGAGGCATAAATTCTATCCCACCCCGCTTCTGCTCGTCATATCGAATAATGATGTCGCGCCAGTCGCGACCTCCATGGAAAACCGGATACTTCCTGCACCGGCCAGCACCCTGACATGCTTCCTGGTCCCGGCCATCACGCATCAGGCCGCCACCGACCCTTGCTTTTCCAGTGCGGGAGGGGACAATCCGGAGTATCAAGCATCGCCATGGCAACCTGTATGCAACATCAAAAACACTGGTCAAAAGTCGAACTGATTTACCAGACCGTTCGCAACCCGAACATCCACATCAAGGGCACGCACAGCTATTACAGCGATGCGTGGAGCGGCAGCTTTGAACAATCCGTGGTGCGCTATCTGTATGGCGACGAATACAGCCTGCAGGCGTGGGAGCCGCAATGGGACATCGACCCGCTTTATCTTGGTGATTACGTATGCATCGGTGCGGAGGCGGTAATCTTGCTCGGCGGCAATCACACGCACAGGGCGGACTGGTTCAGCCTGTATCCTTTTGCCGATTTTCTGGACGAGTCCTGCCAGGGCAAGGGGCCGACCGTGATTGGCGACGGCGCCTGGATCGGCATGCGCGCGATGATCATGCCCGGCGTGACGATCGGAGAAGGCGCGATTGTCGCGGCCAACAGTGTGGTCACGCGCGATGTCGCCCCTTATGCCGTGGTGGGCGGCAACCCGGCGAAGCCGATCAGGACGCGTTTTTCGCCGGCAGTGATCGAGCGGCTGCTGGCGCTCAAGGTTTATGACTGGCCTGAAGCGAAATTCGATACGCTGAAGCGACAGTTGTGCAGCGCCGACATCGACGCACTGGAAGCGGCCAGCCGTCGCTACGATCAGGCGTCAGACTGATGACGCGACATGCCCGTCGATGGCGCCCGACAGACAGAAGCCCGGTCGATGCCCGGGTAGTAGCAACTGGCATTGGAAATTTATATGACATATGCTGAAACGGCACACCCTGCCAAGACAGGCACTTGTCAGCTTAGAAGGGCGACAGAATGCACCCAGCCGGACTGGTCATTGAGAACTTCTGCAGGCTCACCCATGCGAAGCCGACCCGCCAGCCCGGCTGGCATGCCCTGGCTGGTGGGAGCAATGCTGACAAGACGGCAGTCGTCAACACGCCGGGGACCCTGCTGGCTGCGAGTCCATCAATGGCCGGGACCTGCCACAAGATGGAGCTCCCTGAGGCGCCCCCCGGCGATCAAGGCATGATGGTGCGGCGGCGGCTCGCCTGGAACGACGGGGAATCCCCACCTTGAATGACTTGACGATGAACCATCTGAAAGCACTTTGTGCTGTGCCAAAGCGCATCCAGATTGACCATGGCAGCAGGTTCATCCTGCATGCGCCGGCTTACCGGGCGCATGAACACAAGGTGCCCCTGGACTTCTCCAGCCCAGGAAAGCTCGCAGCCCCTCCCCTCGCCAAAGCAGGCAACGGAAGTTTCCGGGATGAATGCCTGAACGTGCATTGGTCCCTGTCACCTGGGGATTCGCGCGAAAAGACCGAAACCGGGCGACAGGGTGAAAATCCATTCAGACCGCACAGCTCACCATGCAATCCGACGCCCCGCGAGTTCCGGCCCGCACACATTGACAGCCAGAACCCCAGGGGCGTGGTGATCGGCCTGCGGAGAGAACATCATCATTGCCTTGCACCATATTCAAATACAAATGAAAGCAATGACGCAATGATGAATATCATTAATTTTCATATTTATAAATATTTATGAACAATGCCACTCACGCAAAAATTGTGCACGAGGACGCTACAACCAAAGCCCTTGG
Source organism: Microvirgula sp. AG722 (assembly GCF_003269145.1). NCBI lineage: Bacteria > Pseudomonadati > Pseudomonadota > Betaproteobacteria > Neisseriales > Aquaspirillaceae > Microvirgula > Microvirgula sp. AG722. Next base: position 52,410 of record NZ_QLTJ01000014.1, read on the forward strand.
TCAATGCGTAGAGTCATTGCAAAAGACCCTGTTCTTGACACCACTCGGATGGGGGTTGGTTGTATGGCTATCCTACGGTTACATCCCCACACGAAATATAGCCACATGGGTTTTGATATTCTTAATAGAATGGCTCATTTCTCACGGGATAATTATTTACATAAAATCATCAAGATTGAGCAATAAAAAAATTACCGCTTTTCTAAATTTATTATCAGCAGCGGATGGGATTGCCTGGGGCGCCATGGTGCCGCTTCTCTTTCTTTACAATCAACTCGTTGACTCTTGGCTGGTTGTTGTTTTATGCGGGGTTGCCGCCATCAATGCGCCTGTATATGTAACATGCATGTCCGCATTCAGATATTTTGCAACTGGATTTTGGGCTTTCTCTGTACCACCTGCGCTGCAGTGGGGCGCAGAGGTATTTGCAGCATCAGAATTTTCAATAGGGTTTACGGTATACTTGCTGATTTTACATTACAATTTGAATGTTTTATCGACCAAGGTTATCCTCGGGATCAAACTGCAACTGGAAAACAATATTTTCACCAGGGACCTGGCAGAATCTCTTGAAAGAGTCGAGATTTTGGCAAACAATGACGCCTTGACCAATCTGGCGAATCGAAGATCACTCAATTCAATGCTGATCAATTTCCAGCACAAGAAAGATTGCGGACAAGCGAATTCCTGCCTGATTATGCTTGACATTGATTTTTTCAAAAAAATCAATGATGTTCATGGCCATGCCATCGGGGACAAGGTTTTGTTTCATTTTGGCCAGCGGGTACAAGCCAATTTACGATCATCAGATGTGCTTTCCCGGTATGGCGGTGAAGAATTTATCGCCATTCTGCCTGATGCCGATTTGGAAATGGCACTGGAAATTGCAGAGAGGATCAGAACCGACATTCAGCACCATGAATTAATATCTGACCCACCCATTTCAATAACGGTTTCTATTGGAGTATCCAAATTTGAGAAAAATGAATCCACCGATGATCTGATAAAAAGGGTAGATGCCTGTCTGTACATGGCAAAAAACAATGGAAGAAATCAAGTGTGGTTCAATATAGAAGACGCCGCGCGTCAATATTACCCTTCATTGGAGAGGCAAGGGGCAGTCCATCAGGCGGGATACGGCGCCCTGCCCCCCGGAGAACCAGCCCGGTGGCAATCAACACGCCAGGATTAAAAAGTGATCGACACTGAAGCAGCACTGCGCGTCGCTTCACCGTGATAGACCGCTTCAATATTGTTGCCGTCCGGATCCAGGACAAAGGCAGCGTAGTAGCCAGGATGATAGGCACGCTCCCCGGGAGCGCCATTGTCCTCGCCACCATGCGCGAGCGCGGCCTGGTAAAAACGGTCGACCATCGCCCGGTCTTGCGCCTGGAATGCCAGGTGGTGACGCCCCGTCAGCGCCCCCAGCGCCGCCGGGCTATCCATGGCGGTCACGAACAATTCGTCTGCCCAGAAGTACCCGTCACCCGCGCCTCCCATGGGCACATTGAGAGAAGCAAAAACGGCTGCGTAAAAGGCCTGGCTCGCAGAAAGGTCTTGAACTACCAACTGGATGTGGTCGATCAGACGACCCCGATGTATTTCTTGCGTTTCCATACAGCCCCCTTGAGTGGTCATTCAAGCGCCTGGCGCGATGTATGCGCAGCATAGCGTGCAGAACGACAAGCTTGCACGTTTATGCAATGCCCCGGCGAAACCGTGAGCGCTGTGTTGCAAGAGCGCTTTGGGCGTACTCGCTTCGACTATGCAGCTGCTCTGACGGCCCACTGGCCCATGCAGCACGGCGTGGGCCAGCAGCAGCCCCGGTACGATTGCACGCGACCGCGCCCCCTGCTCTGGAAGTTTTATTGAAGCCCGCCATGTCAGCCTCTGTACTCAGCCCCGTCTGCCAACCGCCGCCAAGCGCCTTGAAGGCAGCAACCGCTGCACGTGCCGATTCCGTCTGCGCCTGAGCCTGTGCGTCGGAGGCACGCAGCAAGCTTTCATCTGCCTGCAGGACCTCGATCAGGCTAACGACCCCTTTCTGATAGGCAGCAAACGAAGCCGACCGGGCCCGGCTGAGCGAGTCCACTCCCCGGGCAAGGACTGCCGCCTGTTCCTCGCGTTTGACCAGGGCCGTGAAAGCGTTCTCCACGTCCTCAGTCGCATGCAGCACCGCAAGCCGATACGCGGCCAGCATCTCAACCTCCTGGCCCCTGGCCTGGTCAATCTGCGCGTTGATGCGACCAAAATCGAACAGGCGCCAGCGCAGCCCCAGCACACCGGAAGCCTGGCTGGCACCGCCAGTGAACAGATTGCCCGCCGTCACGCCCGTTGCACTGCCGATCAACCCGCTCAGGGAAAGTTTGGGGTAATACTCGGCAACGGCAACGCCAATACGTGCATTCGCTGCAGCAAGGCGGCGCTCGGCCGCGATCAGGTCAGGCCGGCGCCGGAGCAACTCGCCCGGTGATCCGGTAGCGCCAATGCGCGGGGCAACAGGGATGGCAGCAGCTTCGGCCAGCTCGGCACGATGCGTGCCGGGTGACGAACCCAGCATCACATCCAGTGCGTTCATGGCTGCGTCCAGTCCCGCTTCAAGGACTGGCACGGAAGACTGGACCTGGGCAAGCCCCCCTTCGGTCTGGCTCACCTGCAGTTCGGCCACCAACCCCTTGCCATATAGCAGCTGGATGGTTTCAAGCAGCACCTGCTGCTTCTGCACCTGTCGACGGGCAACATCCAGCCGGGTTTGCAACCCGCGGATCTCGATATAGATGTCGGCGGTCTGCGCTGCCACTGCCAGGCGAGTAGCCGCATTGCCGGCTTCCGAAGCCTGATACTCGGCCAGTGCCACTTCTCGTCCACGGCGCAAGCCACCAAACAAGTCCAGTTCCCAGCTGGCACCAAGTTCGGCCTCATAGGCATTGCCATACCGGTCGAAACCCGGTCCCGAATTCAGGACTTGCCCCAGGGGCGTTTCAACGGACTGGTAGGCTCTGGCAGCCTGGCCGCCGACATGGCCAGCCGGCAGCAGCGCGGCATTGGCCGCTCCAAGCCCCGCCCTCGCCTGAATGACGCGGGCGGATGCCTGCGCGAGATCGAGATTTTGCGCTAACGCCAGCATGACGTATCGACTCAGTTGCGGATCACCGAAACCTGTCCACCATGCAGCCTGGTCGGCACGGGTGGACGCATGCCGCTGCTCCACTGCGGCAGCGCCCAGATACCGTTCAGGCATCGGCATGTTGGGCCGGGCATAATCGGGACCAGCAGCACAGCCGGCCAATAAACTGGCGGCGATGAGCAAGGCAAGAGAGCGTTTGGCTAGCACGGACAGGCTCCGGGTCAGAATGAACTATGGTGACCATATTACATATTGGTCACTCATTGTCAATTTTTGAGCACCCCTGTAAGCTACAAGCCATGAAGAGCCCCCATACTTCCCCTCCTTCCGCCCGCGGCCCGGCCGACCACGAAGTCCGCGATCAAATTGTTGCCGCCGCCACCGAGCACTTCAGCCACTACGGCTACGAGAAGACCACGGTGTCCGACCTCGCCAAAGCCATTGGCTTTTCCAAGGCCTATATCTACAAGTTCTTCGAATCCAAGCAAGCCATCGGCGAGATGATCTGCGCCAACTGTCTGCGCGAGATCGAGGCCGACGTCAGAGCAGCAGTCGATGCAACCGGGCGGCCGCCCGAGAAACTGCGGCGGATGTTCAAGGCCATTGTGGATGCAAGCCTGCGGCTGTTTTTCCAGGACCGCAAACTCTATGAAATTGCGGCCTCGGCTGCAGGCGAACACTGGCAGGCAACGGTCGCCTACGAGGAGCGCATCCAGAACTTGCTGCAGGATGTCGTGCAGCAGGGGCGGCTGAGCGGGGACTTTGAGCGCAAGACGCCGCTCGATGAAACCGCCAAGGCGATTTACCTGGTCATGCGCCCCTATCTGCATCCGCTGCAGCTGCAGTACAACATCGAAAACGCAGAGGAGGCCCCCGCGCAGCTCTCCAGCCTGGTGCTGCGCAGCCTGTCGCCGTGACGATACACCCAGACAGTGACCATTGACTAAATTGGTCACAATAACAATACTGAAAGTCCCGATCACTTCGTCAAAGGGACTTTCATGCTTCGGCATCGCCTTGCCATCCCTGCAGTCATTTGTGCCTTGCCGTTTGCATTGGTCGCCTGTGGCGAACAGGCACAGACAGATCCCCGCACCGTCACGCCGCTTGTGCGTACGGCCATCGCCCGGGCGACTGCCCCTGAATCACGTTCATTCACTGGCACCATAGCCGCCCGGGTACAGAGCGATCTCGGCTTCCGTGTCTCCGGCAAGGTGCTGGAGCGCCTGGTGGACACAGGGCAAACCGTCAAACGCGGTCAGCCGCTGATGCGGATTGACCCGGTCGACCTGCAACTTGCCGCCCATGCGCAACAGGAGGCGGTAGTCGCGGCGCGAGCGCGGGCGCAGCAGGCAGTACAAGACGAGGCCCGCTACCGTGACCTGCGTGGAACCGGTGCGATTTCTGCTTCAGCCTACGACCAGGTCAAAGCGGCGGCAGATGCAGCCAGGGCCCAGCTCGGCGCAGCCGAAGCGCAGGCCAGCGTGGCCCGCAATGCCAGCCGCTATGCGGAGCTAGTGGCCGATGGTGACGGGGTCGTCATGGAAACGCTGGCCGAGCCCGGCCAAGTCGTCAGCGCCGGGCAGGTCGTGGTGCGTCTGGCTCGCACCGGTCGTCGAGAGGCCGTCATCCAGTTGCCGGAGACCCTGCGCCCTGCGGCAGGCTCCATCGGGCAAGCCACCCTGTTCGGCAAGGAAGGGGTCAGCGCTACCGCCAGACTTCGTCAGCTCTCCGATGCCGCAGATCGACTCACCCGCACCTTCGAAGCACGCTATGTGCTGGATGGCGACTTGGCCAATGCGCCTTTGGGTGCCACGGTGACAATACAGATCCCGGATGGGCATGCAGTAAACACGGCGGGCATGCAGGTACCAATCGGAGCATTGTTCGACGCGGGTAAAGGACCTGGCGTCTGGGTAATTAATGGCAAGCCAGCCAGGGTAACCTGGCGGCCAGTCTCCGTCCTGCACCTGAGTGATGATGGCGCGCGCATTGACGGCCAGATCAGGCAAGGCGACCGGGTCGTCGCGCTCGGTGCGCATCTGCTGCGTGAAGGACAACAGGTCCGGCTTGCTGACAATGCCGTCGCCACGGCCGCAGAAGGAGTCAAGCCGTGAGCGAGGGCCGTTTCAACCTGTCGGCGCTCGCCGTGCGCGAACGTGCCGTTACCCTATTCCTGATTCTGTTGATCTCGCTGGCGGGAGCCGTCTCCTTCTTCCGGCTGGGACGTGCCGAGGACCCATCATTCACGATCAAGGTGATGACTATCGCTACTGCCTGGCCCGGCGCCAGCGCACAGGAGATGCAAGACCAGGTCGCGGAGAAAATCGAAAAGCGCCTGCAGGAACTGCGCTGGTATGACCGCAGCGAGACCTACACCCGCCCCGGGCTGGCTTTCACCACGCTGACCTTGCTGGACAGCACCCCGCCATCGGAAGTGAAAGAGGAGTTCTATCAGGCACGGAAGAAAGTCGGCGATGAAGTGCAAAATCTTCCTCCTGGCGTGATGGGGCCATTTCTGAATGACGAATACTCCGATGTGACATTCGCCCTGTTCGCACTCAAGGCCAAGGGTGAACCACAGCGTGTGCTCGTTCGCGATGCGGAAACGCTGCGCCAGCGTCTGCTGCATGTACCGGGCGTGAAAAAGGTCAATATCGTTGGCGAACAGGCCGAGCGGATCTTTGTCGAGTTCTCGCATGACCGCCTGGCCACACTGGGCATCAGCCCGCAGGACGTATTCGCTGCCCTCAACAGCCAGAATGTTCTGACGCCAGCCGGCTCGGTGGAAACCAGGGGACCGGAGGTGTTCATCCGCCTGGACGGCGCCTTTGACCAGCTGCAGAAAATCCAGGATACGCCGGTGGTGGCACAAGGCCGCACGCTGAAACTGTCGGACATCGCCACGGTCAAGCGCGGCTACGAAGACCCGGCAACGTTCATGATCCGTAACGGCGGCGAATCAGCCCTGCTGCTGGGCGTCGTCATGCGCGATGGCTGGAACGGGCTGAACCTGGGCAAGGCCCTGGACAGCGAGGTGGCAGCGATCAACGCAGCACAACCGCTGGGCATGCGCCTGACCAAAGTGACTGACCAGGCCGTCAACATCAGCGCAGCGGTCGATGAGTTCATGGTCAAGTTCTTCGCTGCAGTGCTGGTAGTCCTGCTGGTGAGCTTTGTGAGCATGGGATGGCGTGTGGGCATCGTGGTTGCCGCGGCCGTGCCGTTGACGCTGGCCATCGTCTTCGCCGTGATGCTGGCGAGCGGCAAGAACTTCGATCGCATAACACTGGGATCGCTGATCCTGGCGCTGGGCCTGCTGGTGGACGACGCCATCATCGCCATTGAAATGATGGTGGTGAAGATGGAGGAAGGCTACAACCGGGTCGCCGCTTCGGCCTATGCCTGGAGCCACACCGCAGCACCAATGCTGTCGGGCACGCTCGTCACGGCAGTCGGCTTCATGCCCAATGGCTTCGCCCGGTCCACGGCCGGCGAGTACACCAGCAATATGTTCTGGATCGTTGGCATAGCCCTGATCGCCTCGTGGTTGGTCGCGGTGGTGTTCACCCCCTACCTGGGTGTCAAGCTGTTACCCGACTTCAAGGCGGCCGAAGGCGGTCACGAGGGCATCTACGACACGCCACGCTACAACCGCTTCCGCCGGCTGCTCGGGCGCGTCATTGCCCGCAAGTGGATCGTCGCCAGTTCGGTGATCGGCCTTTTCGTGCTGTCGGTGCTCGGCATGGCTGTCGTCAAGAAACAATTCTTCCCGGTTTCTGACCGACCTGAAGTTCTGGTCGAGATGCAGATGCCCTATGGCACGTCGATCACGCAAACCAGCAAAGCGGCAGCGAAGGTGGAAGCCTGGCTGGCCAGGCAGAAGGAAGCCAGAATCGTCACCGCCTACGTCGGCCAGGGTGCACCACGCTTCTTTTTCGCGATGGGACCGGAACTGCCCGATCCGTCGTTTGCGAAGATCGTGGTACGCACGGACAGCCAGGACGAGCGCGAAGCATTGAAACTCAGGCTGCGGCAGGCCATCGCCAATGGACTGGCCCCCGAGGCACGCTTGCGCGTCACCCAGCTCGTATTTGGCCCCTATTCACCATTTCCGGTGGCCTACCGTGTCACCGGCCCTGATCCCGGGGTATTGCGTAAAGTCGCCGCCGAGGTACAGCAGGTCATGGATGCCAGCCCGCTTGTGCGCACCGTCAACACGGATTGGGGAGTACGTGTGCCCACGCTGCACTTCACCTTGCAGCAAGACCGGCTGCAGGCGGTGGGACTGACTTCCAGCGCCGTCGCGCAACAGCTGCAATTCCTGCTGACCGGGGTGCCCGTCACCACGGTGCGCGAGGACATCCGCACGGTGCAGGTCGTCGCACGTTCGGCCGGAAATGTCCGGCTCGACCCGGCCAGGATTGGCGATTTCACGCTGGCGGGCGCCCATGGGCAACGCATTCCGCTGTCGCAGGCGGGCAAGATCGAGGTGCGCATGGAAGAGCCCGTCATGCGCCGGCGCGACCGCACACCGACGATCACCGTACGAGGCGATATCGCTGAAGGCTTGCAGCCACCGGACGTGTCGGCGGCCATTACAAAGCAACTCCAGCCGATCATGAAAAAGCTGCCGGAGGGTTATCACATCGCAGAAGCAGGATCCATCGAGGAGTCGGGCAAGGCCACCGTGGCGATGCTGCCAATCTTCCCGATCATGCTGGCCATCACGCTGCTCATCATCATGTTGCAGGTGCGTTCAATCTCCGGAATGGTCATGGTCTTCCTCACCAGCCCGCTGGGCCTGATCGGCGTGGTGCCGACCCTGCTCCTGTTCCGGCAGCCCTTCGGCATCAATGCATTGGTCGGCCTGATTGCGTTGTCGGGCATCCTGATGCGCAACACGCTGATCCTGATCGGACAGATCCGCGAGAACGAAAAATCAGGGCTGGATCCATTCCGTGCCGTAGTCGAAGCGACCGTGCAGCGCGCCCGTCCGGTAATTCTGACGGCGCTGGCGGCAATCCTGGCGTTCATTCCGCTGACCCATTCGGTATTCTGGGGAACGCTCGCCTACACACTGATCGGCGGCACCTTCGCCGGGACGATCCTGACCCTGGTATTCCTGCCGGCGATGTATTCCATCTGGTTCAGGATCCGGCCCAGCAGCGTCAGTCGACCCTCAGAGAAGGAACCCGCATGAAGATGGGCCGCCATCGGTGAATACGCAAGGCAGCCATCCGGTTCGCCAGATCGGCTGTCAGCTTTCATCAGGCGTGACCATGCGCATGGGGCGAGTCCCGATCTTCGCCCCCGTGCCTTCATCCACAGCGACTGCCTTGATTTCTTTGCCTGTTTCCGCGTCCAGGAAACGAGTCAGCTTGCCCCCGCCGCGGTATTGGCGTCCCCATGCGCCGATCATGAACAGTACCGGCAGAAAATCGCGACCGGCAGCAGTCAGCAGGTACTCCTCGCGCGGCGGGTGCTCCGAGTAGCGCCGCTTCTCCAGCAGCCCCTCCTCCGTCAATGCCGCCAGCCGGCGGGTCAGCATCGTCGGTGCAATGCTAAGGCTTTTCCGGAATTGGTCAAAGCGGGTGAGGCCGGCATGGGCGTCCCGCAGGATCAGTATGCTCCATGCGTCACCGGCGACTGCCAGGCTGCGCGCGATCGGGCATGGGTCATTGCAACTATTTTCGTTGTTCATACTATTTTGATAGTGACTTGTTTTCAGATTGGTAGTAGTGTTCGTATCAGTTTGATACTAACACTTCAATGACAGGCAATCTACCCGGTACGGAGACTTGGTTGATGAGCACGAGCAATGCAGGTATCGCTCCGGTAACCGGAGCATTTTCAGACATCTGCGCAGCCGCAGCGGCGTGGCTGATGGGCAGTGCAGGATGAAAAGTCAGACCATGAAAGCACTCACTTTCAAACGCTATGGCAAGTCGTCCGGGATCGGGCTCACCGAAGTTCCCCGCCCCACGCCAAAAGCCAGCGAGCTGCTGGTACAGGTTTACGCCGCCGGCCTGAACCCGATCGACAATATGATTCCGACCGGGATGTTCAAACCGGTCCTGCCTTTCCGGCTTCCGGCCACCCTGGGCAGCGATCTGGCCGGCGTGGTGACCGGGGTTGGCAGCGACGTGACTCGCTTCAAGCCAGGCGACGCCGTCTTCGCCAGCGTCTTTGACCTTGGCACAGGGTCAATTGCCGAATTCGCGGTCGTGCCGGAGAGCGTTGCCGCGCTGAAACCGGCCAATCTGGACTTCGTGCAAGCCGCCTCGATGCCGATGGTCAGCCTCACCTCGTGGCAAGCGCTGAAGGAACGCGCCAATCTCCAGGCCGGCCAGAAAGTCTTCATCCCTGCCGGGTCGGGCGGAATCGGCACGCTTGCGATCCAGCTGGCAAAGCACCTTGGCGCCAGGGTGGGAACCACCGCCAGTACGGGCAATATCGAACTGGTGCGCGGTCTGGGCGCAGACGAGGTGGTCGACTACAAGAAGCAGGAATTCGAGAAGGTCCTGCATGGCTATGACGCAGTGCTTGGTACGGTCAGGGGTGATGTGATTGAAAAATCCATCTCCATCCTCAAACCGGGAAGCAGGATCGTCTCTCTCGTCGGCCCGCTGGATGCGGCATTCGCTCGTGCGAAACGGCTGAATTTCTTCCTGGCATTCGTATTCGGGTTGATGAGCCGCAAGATCATGCGCCAGGCAAAGAAGCGGGACGTCACTTACTCGTTTCTCTTCGTGCGTCCGGACGGCGCCCAACTCGACCACATTGGCCAACTGCTTGAGACGGAACGCATCCAGCCGGTAATCGACAAGGTATTCCCGTTCGAGCAGGCAAAAGAGGCGCTGGCCTATCTTGCCCAAGGCCATGCCAGGGGGAAAGTCGTCGTCAAAATGCGATGAGCAGTCCCCATCGAGCCCCTTTTTTTACTCACCTGACCAACAGAGAAAAACCATGAACTCATCCAGAAAAGTCGCGGTTGTAACCGGTGCCTCATCCGGTATTGGCGCCATCTACGCGGATCGTCTTGCCCGGCGCGGCTATGACCTGCTGCTTGTCGCCCGACGTGGCGACCGCTTGCAAAGTCTCGGCGCAAGGTTTGAGCAGGCTTATGGCATCAGGGCCGAAGCGCTGGTGGCCGACCTTGAAAAAGAAACCGACCTGACGGCTCTGGAAACCGTCCTCGCTGATCATTCCGCCATCCGGGTACTGGTAAACAACGCGGGTATTGCCAGACTGGGCCAGCTTGCCGAAGCGCCGCCGCAAGACTCGCTGGCGCAAATCGCCTTGAACATCACGGCGCTGACGCGCTTGACGCATGCCGTGCTGCCAGCGTTCAAGGCGCGCAACGACGGCATCATTATAAATATTGCCTCGGCACTGGCACTTGATGCGCTGCCGGTCAGCGCCGTATACAGCGGCACGAAGGGTTTCGTGCTCAACTTCAGTCGCGGCCTGCAGCAGGAGCTAGCGAATACCGGAATCAGGGTTCAAGTGGTGCTGCCTGCCGCCACCGCCACCGATCTTTGGGATATCTCCGGCGTGCCGCTGGCCGCGTTGCCACAAGAAACGGTGATGTCTGCCGAGCATCTTGTCGACGCCGCACTAGCCGGTTTCGACCAGGGCGAGTCGGTCACTTTGCCATCCATGGCTGATGCCGGCCTCTGGGAGCGATTCGATACGGCACGTGCCGAGCTGTTCGCTGCGATGCAAACCAGCCAGCCAGCACCGCGACTCCTTGCCCTCTGACCGCAGTCGGGCGAAGCGCCCTTGTCTCAATCCCGCCTGATCCAAACCCGACACACTGGAAACCTTGATGAGCAGCGCACTATTCACCCCCACCCGGCTCGGCAGTCTGCCGCTGAAGAACCGTATCGTCATGGCGCCGCTGACACGCAGCCGCGCGATCGGAAACCTGCCTAATGAACTGATGGCGCAGTACTACCGCCTGCGGGCGGATGCCGGGCTGATCATTACCGAAGGCACGTCACCATCGCCCAACGGTCTGGGTTACCCACGCATTCCCGGACTGTTCAACGAAGAGCAGGTGCAGGCCTGGCGACGGGTCACCGATGGTGTCCATCAGGCCGGCGGCAGGATTTTTGTGCAATTGATGCACACTGGCCGGGTCAGCCATCCCGCCAACATGCCGGCCGGCGCCAGCGTTCTGGCTCCCTCGCAGGTCGCCGTTCCCGGCGAGATGTGGACCGACACCGACGGAATGCGGCAGCATCCAGAGCCACTCGAAATGAGCGAGGCGGACATTGCCCAGAGCATCGCCGAATATGCGGCATCGGCCAATCTGGCCATGCAGGCCGGCTTCGACGGCGTCGAGCTGCATGCGGCGAATGGCTACCTGATCGACCAGTTCCTCAATACGGCTTCCAATCTGCGCCACGATCGCTGGGGCGGCCCGGTCGAAAACCGCATCCGCTTCGCGGTTGAAGTCGCCAGGGCAACCGTTGCTGCCATTGGTGCCGGGCGCGTTGGCATGCGTATCTCGCCGTATGGCGTCTTCAACGCCCAGGTGCCGGATGCCGAGATGGATGACTTGTACCTGCGTTTGATCAACGAGTTGAATGCGCTCGGTCTGCTCTACATCCACGTCGTGGATCACAGCTCCATGGGGGCGCCGGAAGTCAGCCCCGCATTGAAGGCCAGGCTTCGTGCCGCGTTCAACGGGCAATACATTCTCTCAGGAGGCTACGATGTCGCCCGGGCCAATGCCGATCTCGACGCACAGCGTGGCGACCTGGTGGCTTTCGGTCGTCCGTTTATCTCGAATCCGGATCTGGTAGCCAGGCTGAAGTCAGGACAGGCCTTGGTGGCGCCTGATTTCTCTACCTTTTACACACCAGGAGAAAAAGGCTACACCGATTATTGAAGCCTGAGCCGGATCACATACTTGCATGACGATCAGGGAGCAAGCCGCTCGTGCATCACCCCCTTGAATTGAATCCTGCCGCTGCGGGGAAGCCTCGCTTCGCTCGTCCGTTCATCGTGGACGGCGTTTGTGGACAGTCTGAACCTGCTCTTCGGAGCAGGTTTTTTTGCGGACAAACGGCGGGAGTGAGCCTCCTTGCCAGTGAGTCGCTGCGGGAACGCGCGCCTTTGCTCCCGGCGCCTTCGCACAGCCTGCTCACCGTCCATCAGGAGCCCGGGCAATTGATGGGGCCGCGCCGGTCTTTCCAGACATCCACGGCCTTCCGCTCCCCGGCTGGTTATGATATCCATTTGATAATCCTGTCCGGGGCAAGCGGGTCCATGGAGACTCGCTTCCAGCGGCCAGCCCCCCCGCCGGCACTATCCGGGGCTGTACCTCGCCGTGGTCATCCTTTCCCTGCTGGTCATGGCTTATGCGCAAAGAGGATTTATGGAGTTGCTGTTACTGGCTGATGAGCCATCTGCCGCAGGCATGGTTGCCTCATGGTATTTTGACGAATGGTGCCGCGACAGCGGCCATTACACTCAAGATCAGGTGCTGGCCAAGGTCATGGCTGCCACTCATGTCGACAGGGCGCCGCTGATCGTACTGGCCCGCCAGGCCGGTGAATGGGTGGGGGCTGCCGAGCTCAAGATCCGTGAAATGGCGATATTTCCCGAGTACGAATACTGGTTGGGTGGGGTATATGTCGTTGAAAAAGCTCGCGGACAGGGGGTCGCCTCCTTGCTGATAACAGAGATTCTCAGCCGTGCTCGTGGTGCAGAGATAAGCAAGCTGTACTTGCAAACCGAGAACCTGACCGGTGGCGTTTATTGTCGTCATGGTTTCAAGGCCGTTGAGCACGTTAATTACAAAGGCGTTCATGTCCTGGTGATGGTGGCGGATACCGGCATCCCGTCATCACCCGTCCTGAATAGTGTTGACACCTGGACCGCAGAACAACCGCCGGAGCCACCCGGCAATTGACGCCCGCTGCACTGCATCGGGCGCCCGCTCATCTGCGCGAGCATGCCAAGCGGCCGGATTCGATTTGAGGAGGCTCGAAGGTACAAAATCACCTACAGTCGAGCCGAAAATAAAAATGGGTTAAACGCGGCAACGTTTAACCCATTGGTACATCAGTGTTTTTTTGGTGCCGTTGAAGTGAATCGAACACTCGACCTACTGATTACGAATCTTAGCTTCTTTGTGTTGACGAAAATCGATGCGCGTAGATAAAAGCAAAAAACACCTTTATAAACATCGAAATACCATCATACCCCACTTCGCAACCTGTCGATCAATGTTGACCAACATTGATCGTTTTTGCTTACATAGCGCTTACATGAAAACGATGTAAGCACGGAGGATACGCATATGGCCCGAATCAGATTCACCATCGGCCTTGTCGAGAAGGCCTGCTGTGAACCGGGCAAAAGCCAAGCCTTTCTGTGGGACACCGACGCCCCGGGTCTTGGACTCCGCATTACACAGAGCGGCGCCAAAGCCTACATCTTTCAGAGTAGGATTCATGCAAACACAGTACGCGTCACAATTGGCAGTGTAGACAGCTGGCGCCTGGATGCTCCCGCCAAAAGCCAGGACAACAGTGCGCGCAAAGAAGCACGTCGACTACAAACCCTGTGCGATGCTGGCATCGACCCCCGCGACGAGAAGCAAGACAAAAAGGCGGAATCAGCCGCCAGAAAGGCACGTGTAGAACGCCAGCGCGTCACCTTGCGCGAAGTTTGGCCGAGCTATATCGCAGCCAACGCTCATCGCTGGAGCGACAAACACAAGAGATCCCACGAAAGCCTGGCTCACGAAGGAGGGCTTCCTCGGGTCCGCTCCAAAGCAAAAGTCACAATTGCCGGCCCCCTCGCCTCACTGCTGGATGTGCGGCTGGCTGACCTTGATGCCGACCGGCTGGAATCCTGGCTACAAACGGAAAGCGTCACTCGACCGACTACAGCAGCCCTCGCCTTTCGCCTGCTGCGCGCATGCGTGAATTGGTGCGAAGAACAGCCAGAGTTCACCAAGCTAATTCCCGACAATGCCACTCACGCCAAGAAAGTTCGGACAGCACTGCCTACGCCCAGAACAAAAGATGACTGCATGCAGCGCGAGCAGCTCTCCGCCTGGTTCAAAGCTATTCGTGAGCTCAACAACCCGATTCAGTCAGCCTACCTGCAAGCTCTCCTGCTCACTGGCGCCCGCCGTGAAGAGTTGGCAGCGCTGCGCTGGAGTGAGGTCGACTTCAAATGGAACAGCTTGACCATCCGTGACAAGGTTGAAGGAGAACGCACCATCCCGTTGACTCCCTATGTGGCGAGTCTGCTGCAAGGTCTCTCACGAGAGAACGAGTGGGTATTCAGCAGTACGACCGCAGCGAGTGGGCACATCGTGGAACCTCGTATCGGCCACAACAAGGCGCTGGCTGCAGCAGGGCTACCGCCCCTCACCCTACACGGCTTGCGCCGTTCGTTTGGCACACTATCCGAGTGGGTTGAATGCCCGGTTGGCATCGTTGCCCAGATCATGGGGCATAAGCCTAGCGCTCTAGCAGAGAAGCACTATCGTCGTCGTCCTTTGGACTTGCTACGTATGTGGCACATAAGAATCGAAACATGGATCCTAACCAATGCACAGATATCGCAAAATGTCAAAGGCATTACTAGCAAGTAACCAATTGATATTGTTGTCATTTCAAAAATAGCACAATGACATAACCAACAAAAATTTGACAAAGCACCACGGGATCAGGCCAAGTAAGAGCTCCAACTTGAGCTTGGAGGTATCAACCACCGTTTCGTGGTTGTATCGACCTTGCATGAAATGCAAGCTTTCGTCTATAGAACAGGAGAAAATGTCAATGGAATCTGAGCTTCACGCCGCAATCTCAGAGTCGTATGCCCTTTTGAATGAAATAGCGCCGCACAAAGAAAATTGGGATGACTCTTTTTTAAAAATCGATCCGCTTATGTGTGTGCCAGACAGACACACGCCTCGCGCAACAGAGCTACTTAATAGCGCATTTAATTCAATTACCCAACAACTGGAACTATTACGTAAAGTCATTTACTCGCTCAAACTTCGTAAACTTAAAACTAAGTTGAGCAAAATTGCGCCTATATTCTTGAAAGTTCGTACAGGTAGCAGAAGCTCGACTGCGCGTGCACACCGTAGATCTCGTGTGGGAACTAAAGCGTCCAGCAGCAGTTCAGGTGGGTCATCAGACAGTGATGGTCCTGCACCACACCCTCTCCAGCCAATAGCCTCCCCCCTCTCTCGCGTCCTCTTCGCGCCGCTCGCCTCCCCTCTGGAGGTGCAGCAATGAACTCCCCCATCGAGAAGTACCTCAGCACCAATTGCCTGCTATTGACCACGAATCAAGCAGCAGAGATGTTGAATTTCAAACCCCAGACGCTACGCAAGTGGGCATCTACAGGCGCATATCCATCCGGCCTTAAACCCCAGAAGATTGGTGGATCTCTGCGTTGGCCAATCGAGCAAGTTACTGCACTTGTGATGGATAAGGGGCAAAAAAATGACGAATGATTTTTATTTGGATTTTGATACGCCTCGCTTCCCCATTCGCCAGCTACCTCAGCTACTTCGAGAGGCAGTCTCAGAAGTACAGCTCATCATACAGGCTCCAATTCCTCTGATTGTGTCGAGTGCTCTCAGTGCTCTATCACTCGTCTGCCAGGGAAGAACAAATGTTCGTATGCCAACAGGGTCCTGCGTGCCCACCTCCCTGATGCTGCTCTGCATCGCAGAGTCAGGTGAACGAAAATCCACGACAGAGAACATTTTTCTAGCTCCCATCCGAGCTTTTCAGATAGCTAAACATGAAAGTTATCAAATACGGAGGAGAGAGTGGGAGGTTCAAGCCAGCATTTGGGAAACCAAAGAACGGGCGCTCCTGAAAGCCATAGCCAAGAAAATGCAGAACAACGAGGAAACCGTAGCAGAAGAACAACTACTGAAAGAGCTCGCAGCACAGAAGCCCACGGCACCTCGCTCATTCAAGATGCTATTCGATGACACGAGCTCAGCCGCCCTATTCTCCAGTCTCAGCACAGACCTACCATCGGTGGGACTGATATCAAGTGAGGGAGCAAGCATCTTGAAAAGCCAAGCGTTCAGCGACTTCCCGAAGCTGAATGCCATGTGGAGCGGTGACACCATTACCGTTAATCGTGCAAAAGGAGGGCAAAATTATAGCCTTCATGACTGCCGGTTGACTGTATCAGTCATGGTGCAACCAGCCCCCTTTGAGGCCTACATGAAGCAGCAAGGAGATGTCACGACAGGAGCAGGTCTATGGGCGCGCTTCCTCGTTTGTAAACCCACATCAACTCAGGGGCAACGTTTTCAGGGACACACCCCTCCATTACAAGAACATCAGAAGCAATTTACTGACCGTCTAACCGAAATACTGGAGCAAAATATAGTCCTACTTGAAAAATCTGAAAATGAAAAGAACGTGGTTGAGTTTTCAGATGATGCGCAAAATTTATGGAGGGATGTTTCTGACTGGATAGAGGCTGAAATCGCAAAGGGTGGCCTATATGCTGAAGCAAAGGGCCATGCTTCAAAGCTGGCAGAAAATATTGCTAGGGTAGCTGCACTTTTCCATGTCATCGAAGGCACATCAGGCCCGATCCTAGTAAAAACGCTAGACAGTGCCATCGCCACCTGCCTATGGTTTTCAAGGCAATATATAAATATATTTGTACCAATCCCTCAAGAACAGATAGATGCAGAAGAGTTAGGGACATGGCTAGATGAAAGATGGGAAAGGTCCACCCGTCCAATAGAAAAAAATTACATTCTCAAGTTTGGCCCAAGCAAAATGAGGAGGGACCAAAGAATGAGCAAAGCCATTTCTGTCCTAGAAAAGGCTGGGGCCATTCGCGTTTACAGGGAATCACGATTCGGTAGAACAAACAATCGCATATACTATACTGAGTTCGTTGAGCCAGGACCAAATAGTCACTTAATAATCCCACTTTCTTTTTACAAGGGAAATTATAATTTCTAAGCACCGATCTATTACATAAAGTTGCTATTCCTGCTACTTGTAGCAGGAATAGCGTGTCGCAATGATCATAAAAATTTCACACCGCATTCACCACATGATTTTTTATCAATTAAAAACAAGTCTGTATATTATGGAAAGTTATAAAAACTAGGCTAACACAGACATAAACTTAAAATCACCACACTCAAAGCATGTGAATTCACAATCTCGGTTTTGGTATATATTTATCATTACAACTCTCTTTAGTTTAATAAAGTTTATATCTGCCTGCCAAACCATCAAGAAGATAAACATCTTGAGCACTAGTTACAGGAGAAGCCACAATGTGGTCGCAAGAAGCAAATAGTTCCTACTCATTCGAAGAGTTACTAACAGAGTGCCATCCAAAACCACAGCCAGCCACATTTCAGAGTGGCGTAGACTATCTGAACGCTCTCTGGGAGCATGGCCCTTCAAAGATGCTATTTGTTAGAGTTGATTTAGGCATTCGAGTTGAATATCAATCAAGCATGCACTTTATCGAATTTTGTGATTACTTCAAGAGAATGATCGCAAACAGACGCAGCAAACCCAGCATCTTTAGGTACTACGTCGGTATGATCTGGCGCTTAGAATGGACCAGCGACAAATCTTATCACTATCACTGCCTATTCATCTTTGACGGAGCACGAGTACGGAATGCGGTTTACTACGGAGATGCCATTGGAGATTACTGGATGAAAAACATTACGGAAGGGATTGGCACATATTGGAATAGCAACAGAGAGGCAGACAACTTCCCTGAATCAGGAATCGGCATGATTGATCGCCGAGATATCAGGAAGCGCCATATTTTGATCACAAGGGTCCTAGCGTACTTGACCAAACCAGATTTTGAAATACGCGAAGCCATTTTGGAAGATGCCATAGGGCTTGGCTGCCCGCATCAGGCGAGACACGTGCGAACGTTCGGCACTAGCAATTTGGCTTTACACAGATTTACGGTGACACAGAGAAGCTGACGTATGCAAAATTTCTTTTGTAACTTTCTTCTAGAAAAAGCCCCCGCAAGCCTGCTTGCACCCTTCCGCACAGATAAGATGGCATGGCGGATTGCCCCGACCGCAGTATGCTGCCCTCCCCTATGATTTGAGCATAGAAAGATATTCATGAGCACACAGCAGTTCAGCTCTGAATTCAAAGAAGAAGCCGTGAGCCCGGACAACTCAGAGAAACAAGCCGCCAAGCAAATCAAGAGCAAATTTTTACTGGATCATTACACGAAAGCCTTCACCAGATGGCGCAACTGCGTTGCACAGAAGAAGAGAAAGATATTATAAAAATCCACACGTTACTTTGCCAGTAAATCCGAGTAAGGTACCGCTTCATGAACGGGCATCGACATACTTGGCAGCTGACAACCATGTACCGTTTACTGCAAGTAGCCCGTGCCGGCTGCTATTAATGGCTACATTATCCTGGATAGATAAGAGTGCTAATTATCAACCTGCGCTATTTTGTTCAAACCCTGCTTTTGCCTACGAGCGACCAGCACCGGCACCCCATCGCTAGCCAAGGCCGTTATCATCTCCACCCCAAAAACCTCTCCCACTTGGGCAGGTTGCAACACGGTGTGTACTGGACCAGATGCTAGCACTCTACCCTGCCGGAGCAGAACGGCTTGGTCAGCATGCCGTAATGCTGCATTCAGATCGTGCAATATCAACAACGTAGTCAGGTTCCGTTGTCGAGTCAGAACGCCAATCATCTCCAGCACTTGTAACTGGTGCTGTATATCGAGTGCGCTGATTGGCTCGTCCAGTAGCAGGAGCCTCGGCTCGCGTGCCAAGGCTTGAGCCAGAAAGACCATCTGCCTTTGCCCACCACTTAGGCTACCTATCGCCCTACTCGCAAGGGGTAGCAAGCCCAGCTCATCAAGGACCCGACAAGCAGCTTCCCGGTCAGGCTCGTTTACACTCAAGCCCAGCCGTGTCAAACGCCCCATGAGCACAACTTCCAAGATACTGAGTGAACTATTGCACGCACAATCTTGGGGCAGATAGCCGATAGCTGGCGATAGCATGGCCTTTCGGGTTGGGGAACGAACGATACCATCCTGTAGCACCTGGCCTGTGTGAGGCAATAAGCCAGCTAACGCACGCAGCAAGGTGGTTTTACCGGAGCCATTCGGGCCAATCAGGGTAGTAATGCTACCAGCATGAGCGCTGAAGCTGATGTCGTGCAGAACACGCAGTCCTCCCAGTTCGACCGAGAGCCCTTGGGTTGTGATATTCACCAGTACCTCGTTTTTGAACGCAAGATCAGCAGCAGGAAGAATGGCACACCAAGCGTGGCTGTGACGATGCCGATCGGGATCAGTGCACCAGGAGAAATAAGCTTGCCCGCCACTGAAGCAGCCGACAGTAGCAGCGCCCCAGCAAGAGCAGAACCTGGCAGCAGGAAACGGTGGTCTTCGCCGACCAAGAAACGTGAAATATGCGGGGCGATGAGGCCGATAAAACCAATGGTACCGACAAACGCCACTGCAGCACCGGTCAGCACCGATACCATAGCTAGTGCCCGCAGCCGCAGGGCTGGTACGTTGACACCCAGACTGCGGGCCCGCTCGTCCGATAGGCGCAATGCCGTCAGTGCCCAAGCATCGCGCAGCAGAAGTGGAAAGCTCCCCCCTAGGGTGATGGCAACGGTAGTCAGCTTGGACCAAGTAGCCTTGTACAGGCTGCCAAACAGCCAGAACACGATTTGCTGTAGAGCCTCGGGCGAGGCTAGGTACTGTAGCAGCGACAGCAGCGCCTGAAATAGGAACAACAGCGCGATGCCAGCCAATACGAACGCGTCGGCCCCTCCCCCTTTGACGCTGCCGATCAGAAGTACAGCCCCGCAGGCAAGCCCGGCAAATAGAAAGGCCGCCAGCGGCATGGCCAAGGTTTCCGGCATCGGCAAGGCCGTACCCAGTACGATCACTAGAGCCGCTCCGAAACCGGCACCAGCCGAAATTCCCAGCGTGTAACTACTAGCGAGCGGGTTGTTTAGCACGGTCTGCATGATTGCACCGGACAGACCCAAGGCTGCTCCAACAACCAAGGCCATCAGCGCCACCGGCAGACGGATACTATGTACGATGACTGCAGTCGCCCGATCTACCTCACCACCGATTAGCGCCTGCAGCACCTTGAGCGGTGCCAATAAGGCTGGGCCTGTAGCCACATCAAGGACGAGGGAGGCGAAGAGAGCCACAGAACCCGCCAGTAGTACAAGCAGGCGTCGGGTGCTTCGTCGCTGCTCATGGGCCAATGTTAATGCCAGTGTACTCATGGTTTTAGGGACACCATCCAGCTGCCGCTGTATTTCACCGGCAGATAACGTTTGTGATAGCGGCGTAGTTCGGCCACGGGATCTACATCTGCGAATTGGGCCGGATACAACTGTTTAGCGATGAACTGGATAGCAGTAAAATCAAACAGAGTACGGCAAAGGCCATGGTCAAACGCGTAAATATGGTTGTTCTTCACTGCTGACAGATCTCCCCAGCCGGCGCGGCGCGCATAGGGAGCCAAAGTCGAACGAGCAGTGGCATCATTGGAGGCGTAGCCCAGTCTCACTGCTTTGGGGCGATTGCTCCAGGATGAACCGGCGATAAAGACATAATCCGGGTTAGCTGCCAGTACCAGCTCTGGGTTTAGTGGGCCCCAACTGCCAGCGATCTGCCCGTTCGCAAGGTTATTGCCGCCGACAGTGTCGATGATTTTGCCCCACATGGTGTCGCGGTAGGTGTTGCCGATAGTGTCGGCACCGTCGCGTCCCAGTTCAACGTAAACCTTCGGCTTTCTGGCCGGATGAGCCATGGCCACACGCCTCATGATATCGTTGTACTTCTGTTCGTACAGTTTGGCCAACTCTTCGGCACGGGCACCGTTACCCATTACAGCGCCGAGGACTCGGGTGCTTGCCAAGTGCTTGGCCAATGTCTGGGCATTGTAGTCGATGACTACGACCGGGATGCCTGCGGCAGAAAATTGCTCAGCTGCGTGCCCCAGAGAGCTATAGCTCCACTCCGGCAAGATCAGAACATCTGGCTTCAGGGCAATCACTTTTTCTGCACTAAATGTGTTGTCGTCGGTAAAACCGACATCCGGCATGACTTTCAGGTTAGGAATAACCTCGATGTAGCGGCTCCAATTGCCACTTCGCCAGCCAGCCCACCCAGTTTTACTGATGCCTACTACGTGTTTCCAGGCACCAGCACCAGCCACCGCAGTAAATTCCTCGAAGTTGAAGCCCAACACAACCCGTTTGGCGGGCACGTCGACGGTGATTTTTCGTCCTAGCACATCGGTTACTGTTTGCGGCTTGGCCCAGGCTCCGACTGCTCCCAGCGCCAGTGATGCACTCAATATCCAGCAAGAAAAGCAGCCCCGTTTCAGCATCGAATTTTTCCTACTCTTTTAATCAAGCCAGTCATTTTAGGTGAGTAGCACCACGAACAACTGCGACAAATTGTCACATCCCAACTACATTGGGAGAATACAGGCTTAGCAAGGAACAGATCTTGCTAGTTGTGAAAAATAAAGAAAATTTTATTATGCAAGAGAGAGCCAATATGACAGGTAAAAAAGCGGGGGGAGTACGTGGATGGAATTGCCCCATACTTCAGTGCAAGGTTTTTAACCAGATAAGCTGTTGCTTCTAACTACAGTGGACGTACCCCTGCGTTGAGTGCAGGCACCATAGGCTATAGAAACGTTCCATGCAGTAAAACAGCTCGGTCAGACATCCATTTGAGGACCGGAGAGCCCGCAAACCTTACTGCTAGCTCTTTAATGCTCTTCATGGCGCAGTCTCAACGTTTTCCCATGTTGCACACTATCTTGAAATCCGTCAGCCGCATCCGTAGCTGCTCGCTTGCGTACTGGCTGGCCTAGAATCTGGTATCGAAGAAGCAAGGCACAATCTGACCACTTGCCGCAAAAATAGCCCCGGGCAATACGCACTTGGTCGAAAGATTGCGCAGCAGCAGGGGCAAAGGTGCGATATTCATAAAGAGGAGGAGGCATCCCACCTTCTGACCAGACGGAACAGCAACCCCCCCGCTAGCATACCGCAGGCCGCCAGCACCAGCCACAGCCACAGAGGCGGAACACGCCCCCCCTCACCAAGAGCAAAGCCCACCGCCACGTTACCGATAAGTGCCACACAACCGCCAACGCTCGCATAAAAACCGTAATGTCCGCCGAGAGCCCGACTGTCAGCGAAGGAAGGCAGAAACGCGGCAAACAGCGGGAAACACAGAATGGACCCGAGCGACAGGCAAGCCGCCTGCAGCAATGCCGCCGTGACAGGCCAGGCCGCGAGCAACGGCAGGAGCAGATAGCTCATCCCCATCAGCCCCAGCCCCAGTCCCATCGCCCACGCCACACCAAGCCGGCGCCGGACCAGTTCGCTGGCCGGCAGTTGCAGCGTGACGCCAATCAGCGCCGACAAGGTGAATACGCCGCTCAGTAGGCCGGTGTCGTACCCATGGCTGCCGATATAGGCCGGCACGGCCAGATACAGCTGATGAAAAAGCAGTTGATAGCAGGCGGCCAGCAGAGTGAATGCCATGAAGGCCCGGTTACGGATCATGGCTGACCACTGGGCAAGGACGCCCTGCTCACGCCGGGCCGGATCAACCGGATCGCGCGGCAGCCAACGCCACTGCAGGATGGTCAGCAGCAGGAAAATCCCGCCAGCCGCCAGCCCGGTGACCGCATAGCTGATGCCGGTCAGCAGCATACCGACCAGCGGCCCCAGCAGCATGCCGGCCTCGCTAACCAGATTGTGCAGGGCGAATGCCTGCCGACGATGGGCATCATTACGGCATTCGGCCGCCAGGAAGGCATGGGCGCATGGCGTGAATAGCGCGCCGGCAAAACCTGTCAGAAAGGCGGCCACGAACAGCACCGGCAATGATACCGCCCAGCCTAGCAGCACGAAGCCAGCACTGCGAATCAGGCAGCCGAGGAGAATGGCCGGCCGGTAGCCGAGACGATCGCCAAGCATGCCGCCAAGCAGGAACAGTCCCTGCTGGCTGAACACTCGCATGCCCATCACCAGTCCGCTCGCCCAGCCGGTCAGACCCAGCGCCCCAAGATGCTGTGCCAGAAAAGGCATCATCATGTAGAAACCCAGATTGAAAGCCAGGCCGTTGCCCACCAGCATCCGGGCAGCAGGGCTCAGCGCCCGCCAGCCTTGCAACGCCGCACACCACAGCATGGGTTACCGGACCTGTCCCAGCAATTCATCCACACGCTGACTGTTGCTGTACATGCGGCCCTTGCTGGACTTCATGATCTCGCTGACCGCATCACGGTTGCTCGCCTCGCCGACCTGGATCAGGCCGATCATGCCCATCATCAGATGCGGCGGGCAGACATAGAAGTACAGTCCCGGCTGGTCAAGCGTCGCAGCATACGGCTGGTCTTCCTGACTGTTCCACGGCGCCACGCCGGCCGGGGTAGCCAGGCTGCGCACATAGTGACCGGTGTTGGCCGGCTCGAAGCGTACAGTATCTCCGGGTCGGGCATGGACGAAGGCCGGTTCGAAGATCATGCTGCCACCGTCGCCGGCGTTCAGCATGCGCACCACATGTTCGGCGGCAAGAACGGGCGGGCTCAGGCAGCAGCTTGCCGTCAGGGCCAGCAGGGTTTTCTGAATCAGGGTCATGGTGTCGGGTTCGCTTGTCTGAGGGTTCGTATATAGGGTTTGCCGTCGGTGCCCCGGTGGACTTCCACCGGGACCCGGTAGAGGCGGCTGATCAGTGCGGCATCGAGCACATCCTCAGGCGGACCGAAAGCCTGCAGGCGACCATCGGCCAGCACGATCAACCGGTCGGCGAACTGCGCAGCCAGGTTCAGGTCGTGCAGCACCACGATGCTGACCCAGCTCTGGCTTCGGGTCTGGCGATAAAGGTGTTCCATCAGGTGGGACTGGTGCTGGAGGTCGAGCGCGCTGACCGGCTCGTCTAACATCATGACCTGCGGATCGCGCAGCAGGACCTGGGCAAACAGCACCATCTGGCGCTGCCCGCCGCTAAGCGCATGCATTGACTGGTCGGCCAGATGCACAATGCCGAGCACTTTCAGCGCAGCCAGTGCTGCAAGGATGTCCTCATCGGAAAGCCGCATGCTGAGGCTGTCCAGCCGCCCGAGCACCACCGCTTCCAGCACGCTGAGATCAAGATCCAGCTGCGTGTTCTGTGGCATGTAGCCGAACAGGCTGCGCCAGTGATTGCCGCGTAACCGCGACAGACGCTTGCCCCGCAGGCAGACATCACCGCGCTGCAGCGGCAATTCGCCGAACAACGCGCGAAGCAGGCTGGTCTTCCCCGTGCCATTGGGGCCGATGACCACGTGAAGCTGGCCGGGAGCCAGTTGCAGACTCAGGTCGCGGACCAGCGTCTGTCCGCCAATGGACAGCGTCAGGTTGTCGAGTTCAAGCACGCTTGCGCCCCTTCCCGAGGATCAGCCAGATAAAGAACGGCACGCCGATCAGGGCGGTCACGATGCCGATAGGGAACAGGGCTCCCGGCACGATGGACTTTGACAGCACCGAGGCAGTGGACAGCATGCAGGCGCCGCACAGGGCCGACAGCGGGATCAGGTAGCGCTGGTCCTCACCGATCAGCATGCGTGCGATATGCGGGGCCACCAGACCGATAAAGCCGATGATGCCGACGAAGCTGATGGCGGTCGCTGTCATCAGCGCAACCAGGATCAGCGTTTTCAGCCGCAGGCGAGTGACGTCCACCCCCAGGCTGCGCGCACGCGCCTCGCCGAGCCGCAGGCAGGTCAGCTTCCACGCATCGCGATACAGCATCACGGCACAGAGGGCTGTCACACAGGTGGTGATCAGCAGTGAACTCCAGGTGGTGCGCATCAGGCTGCCAAACAGCCAGAAGAGGATCTGCTGACTCAGCTCTGGCGAGGACATGAACTGCAGCAGGGACAGCAGCGACTGGAACAGGAACAGCAGCGCGATTCCGGCCAGGATGATGGTCTGGCTGCTGACATGGCGCATCAGCGCAAGGCCAAACAACAGGCTGGCCGCTAGCATGCAGCAGACAAAGGCGCCAATCGGGATGGCAATCAGCGGCGGCAGGCCGAAACCTCCGCTGTGGAGCGCCAGTGCGGCACCGAGGCCTGCAGCGGCAGCCAGACCCAGGGTATACGGGCTGGCCAGCGGGTTATCGAGCAGGGTCTGCATCTGCGCGCCGCCGAGCCCGAGCGCAGCGCCCACTGCCAACGCCATCAGCGCAATCGGCAGGCGCATGTCCATGACGATGGCCCGGGTCATCGGGTCGGCAGAGTACGGGGACAGCAGGGTAACCAGCACGTCTTCCAGCCCGAGCAGCGAAGGCCCGGTGGCGACATCCAGCAGCAGGCTGCCGAAAATCAGCAGGATGAAAAGCAGTAGAAACCGCTTGCGGCGGTATTCGCGTTGACGCTGTCGCAACAGCGCCGCGTCCAGCACGAGTGAATCATTCATGGAACCGGTCCGGAAATGCCATGACTGACGGACAGGCAGGCCTTGTGCCGCCTGTCCGTTGAAGGGCGGGATTACATACCGACGGTGAACGTGCCGTTGGCGGCAACCGGCAGATAGCGCCTATAGAAGTTCAGGTAATTGGCTTCCGGGTTGATGTCCCGGAACAGGTCCGGATACATCGCCTTGGCCATGAACTGCACCATGGTGTAATCCATCACCGTGCGCGAGGCGCCCTGATAGACGCCGTACACACGCTTGTTCTTGACCGCTGGCAGATTGCTCCAGCCGTTGCGCTGGGTAAACGCCGTCAGCCGTTGGGCAGCCAGCTTGCGGTCCACGCCCTGCCCGATCAGCATCGACGTCGGGTTCCTGGTCGACTCGGTGCCGGCGACAAAGACCACATCGGGCTGCGAAGCCAGCACCTTCTCGGGATTCATCGGTCCGTACCATTCGACGAACGGTGCGGCAATATTGTCGCCGCCGGCCAGTGCGCCCAGCGGACCCCACATGCCCTTGCCGTAAGTGAAGCTGTATTCGGCCGGGCCCTTGTTGCCGAATTCGACATAGAAGCGCGGCTTTGGCAGCCTGGCTTTGGCAATGCGCGACTGCACCTGGTCGACTGCGTGCCTGTACTCGTTTACCACCTGTTTCGCGCGCTTTTCGTCACCGGCGATCTTGCCGAGCAGCAGCGTACTCGCGTAGTGATTGGCCGGCAGTTCCATGTTGTAGTCGACCACCACAACCGGCAGTCCGGCATCCTCCAGACGCTTCACATCCGGCCCCAAGCCCTTGTATTGCCAGTCGGCCAGCACCACTACGTCCGGCTTCAGCGCCAACACCTTTTCCACCGAGAAGGTCTGCACCTCAACTTCGCCCACATCGGGCAGGGTTTTCAGGGACGGCCGATGGGCCGTGAACAGCGCCCAGTTGGCCGGACGCCAGCCCTCCCAGGCCTCGCGCGAAATCCCGACCACCTTGTCGAACGCCTTTTCGCCACCGATCGCCATGTAATCCTCGAAGTAAAACGCCAGCACAACGCGCTTGGCCGGCAGATCCACTCTGACCTGGCGACCGAGTACATCCTTGACGACCTGCGGCGCAGCGTGTGCGAAAGAGGACAGCCCGAGCGACGTGACCAGCAGCACGGAAGAGAGCGCGGTTTGGATTTGCATGTGAATAATTTTTCAATTAATAATGACAATTATTATCATTAAAATGAGAATATGTGTCAAACTCATCGTCATGATGTACTAGACAGACTAACAACAAAGAGGCATTCCTGTTTGGCTTGACTCATGCCAGGCCATCGTTTGCCGCTTTCACAACCAACGGGTGCCACCGGGCGCCGATCCGCAAGGTGAAAAAACCTGATGATAAAAAACCGGAAACTGGCGCCATGCGCTGCCGCCATGACATTGCTGTGCGCCCTTCCCGTCCATGCAACAGTCGAGCAGGACAAGGCCGAAGGGCTGCTCGAAGGACAAAGCCTGCAGATCCTGAATCGTGCCCTGTACGAGGGGCTCGACTACCGGCATGGCGACCGCTTCTACAATCGCAAGCTGAAGGTCTACAGCGACCAGGCTGTAGAAGCCGGCTACGGGCTGATGGCAACGTATCAGTCCGGGTTTACACAGGGGATTGTCGGTTTCGGGGTGGATGCCCATGCATACGGCGCCGTCAACCTGAACCGCGACAACATCCACAATGGCCGTGAGCGCTATTTGCCGACCGAGGCAGACGGCGAATCTATGGACGACTACGGACGCGCTGGCGCGGCAGTCAAGATCCGCGCATCGTCCACCACGTTGAAATATGGCGAGATGCGCACAAAAAACCCGATCTTCAACTCGTCCGATACACGCTTGCTGCCCGAAACGAACACAGGCTGGCTGCTGACCAGCAAGAACATTCCGGATCTGTCGCTGCAGGCCGGTCACTTTACCGGCTGGTCTGACCGCACGGCCCGCCGGAACGACAATCCGCTGCGCGCCAACTACATTACGCGCGCAACCCGGAGTGGGGATTCGTTCAGCTTTGTTGGCGGTACCTGGAGTGCTCCAATAAAGGCCCTCAGCCTGACGGCCTACGCGGGCAATTTCGAGGACTTTTGGAATACCTATTACCTTGGCAGCACCTATAGCTGGCAACTGGCCAACAGACAATCGCTGTCCTACAACCTCAATATCTACCGCAATACGGACACTGGCAGTGCCTATGCTGGCAAAGTGGATAACACGACTTGGAGTTTGATGAGCACCTATGCGTTAGGTGCACACAAATTCGGCATCGGCTACCAGAAAGTCCATGGTGACACTCCGTTCGACTATGTGAACCGCGGCTCTATCTGGCTGGACAATGCAATGCAGATATCCGACTTCAATGGGCCGCACGAAGCCTCGTGGCAAGCTAAATACGAAGTAGATCTTGGCGAATGGTTCTCCCCCGGCCTAAGCGCCAGCATCGGCTACACGCGCGGCAGTGATATCGATGGCTCGAAGGCCGACCCCCGGGGTGCCTATGCCTACTATGGCAAGGACGGCAAGCACTGGGAACGCGACATGCTCGTACGCTACACGGTCAGGGACGGCGCGGCCAAAGGCCTGGCCTTCCACGTCCGCTACAGCGTGCACCGCAACAACGAAGCGCACCGGAAGCAGGGCGAATACAACATTGATCAGGTTCGTCTGGGCGTGGAGTTCCCGCTGTCGCTGTAAGGTAAGCGCCCGGCCAACGCCTCTTGAGGCCATGTTCAGTCCTGCTTAGTGTCCACCTCTTTTTGGTGGACACCATGCCGAAGACTGATCTCTCCTCTTTACGCCAACGGCGTTCTTATCCCAAATCCCTCAAGGCCCGAATCGTCGCCTAGTGTACCCAGCCCGACGCCTCGATTGCCGCGGTAACGCTGTCGCACGGTATCAACGCCAACCTGCAGCACAAGTGGATTCGCCTCGCACGTGCTCGTTGCCCTCAGTGCCCTATCGCACCAGAAGCCGGTACACATCCAGCCGCAAGCCAGATGACAGCGATTCAAAGATCGTGGTGGCTGTGTTTTTTCCACACGTTAACAATACAACAATAGTCGAAATAACAAAATGACGTTTTGCTTGCCAGCCAGCAAACAGTGAGGAGTTTGTCGGTACTTGCAGTGCAATCGGCTCCTGACATTCCGTGCAGTTGCCTTCTGAAAATGACAGCGGACGGCCTCGACGATGCAACGCCATCATCAACGCATCGGTCACCAATTGCGAGGTCATGTTGGCTTTCATCGACCAGCCGACGATGCGGCGCGAATACAAATCCATCACCGCAGCCACGTAGAGCTAGCCTTCTGCTGTCCAGACATAGGTGAAGTCTGCGACCCACTTCTGGTTGGGGGCGCTGGCCGTAAAGTCCCTGTCCAGTAGATTGGCGGCGATCATGTGCGCAGAGCGAGGCCCCGTATCCGTGGGGCAGCGGCGCCGCCTGGACCGTGCCACCAGCTTGGCTCCCCGCATCAGCCGTGCCACGCGATGTCGGCCACAGCGTTCGCCCCAATTGCGCAAATCACGCCATACTCGGGGGCTGCCATAGGTGCAATCACTCGCCTGGAAGCTCTCCCGGATACGGCTGATCAGCCGCTCATTGGTACACTGGCGAGCACTCGGCGAGCGGCCATGCCATTCGTAGAAGCCACTACGCGACACGCCCAACGCCAGGCATAAATCACTGACCGACCAGACCGTCCGATGACGGGAGATGAATGGATACTTCATGTCTGGTCCTTAGCAAAGTGATCCACCCCCTAACTCCTGAAAAAAGCCGAGAGTGCGTCAGATCGAGAAGCGGGAAACTTCCCTCTGCAGGCCAAGCGCCAGCGATTCGAGCTGGCTGGCTGCTTCGCGCGAGAATTGCACTGTCGACTGAGTTTCTTCAACCACACCGACTACACGCTCGACGTCGCCGGCCAGGTTGGTGCCGGCCTGACTCTGCTCTGCAACCGCTTCCGCAACACTTCGGAAGCGTGCCAAAGTCCGGCTCATACGGTCATTGATTTCGCCAAGAGCAGAGGCCAACTGGTCTACCTGGGAGACCCCGGCTTCGACCATCGGATTTACATGATCCATGACCTCGGAGACCGTCGCCGTTTCCTTGACTACAGCCTGGATAATGGTGGAAATTTCGTTAGTCGCCTGCGCCGTTCGCTCTGCCAGCTTGCGTACTTCGTCCGCAACCACGGCAAATCCTCGCCCCGCCTCTCCTGCACGTGCAGCTTCAATCGCCGCATTCAGCGCCAGCAGGTTTGTCTGGTCAGCAATATCACGGATGGTATCGGCAATACCGCTGATATTGCTCGTGCGCTCGGCCAGCAACACCACCTGGCTTGATGCGGTACCAATCTCACCGGAAATCGAGCAAATGCTTTCCGACACGTCATGGGCGACGGTCCGGCCCCGCTGGGCGAGCTCGGCCACACCGTGCGAATCGACCTCGGTTTCCCGTGCGTTCTCGGATATGTGATCGATACTGACCGACAGTTGCTCAATGGCCGCCGCTGCCGAAGAGGTCGATTCGTTGGCCGCCGTCGATGCGACATCCAGCTTGCCCATCTGCTCATTCATGCTGCGTGCAGTCTCAGCCAGTTGCCGGGACGACAGAGAGATTTGTTCAATCATGCCGCGCAGACTGGTCTGCATGGTGCGCATGACAGCCAGAAGGCTGTGCGGCTTACCGCGGGTCTGGATCTCGGTGGACAGATTGCCGCCGGCAATCGCCTCGACTACTTGAACTGCATAGGCTGGTTCACCACCGAGTGCGCCGACGATCTGCCGCGACATGGTCAGCGCCAGACCCGCAACCACAACCAGCACGGCGAAACCGATGCCCAGCAGCACCCACGCGCTGGCCCAGAAGGTTTTGGCGATGTCGTCGGTAAACATGCCAGTGCCCACAACCCAACCCCATGGCTCGAAGCGGTAGACGCCATTGAGTTTCGGCAACTCCTGCGTGCTGCCCTTGCGCGACGTCAGGATCTCGGTCAGCCCGTAGGTCACGCCGCCCTTCAGCGCGTCATTATAGGCGTCGACCGTGGTGCGCCCGTCGGGAAGTTTACTGCCGGTATCAACCTTGCCGATGCGCTCGGCCTTGGTATGTACGACCAGCACATTGTCGCGGGTGCGGGCGAAGTAATAGAAATCGTCGTACTTCATCATGTTCAGCGTCTGCGCTGCGCGGGCCTGGGCTTCCGCCAGGGTGAGCTTGCCCTGCTTTTCCTGGTCGGCGTAGTGCTTGAGGATGCCTTCCGCTGCTTTCAGTTGGCTGACGATGAACGTTTCTTTTTCGTGGGAAAGCGCGCTCCGGATGCTGTAGAGAGAGAAGCCCGCTAGCAACAGCAGGCCGAGAAAGCTCGCAAGAAGAATGACAATGAGTCGGGTGGAAACGCGCATGGTATGCCCTGTCTGGTATGACGGTGTTCAAGTAAACCCGTAGTGTTTATCGGAGTATCCATTACAGACATGAGCTGTTTGTTGTGATTATTACGGCGCCCTTGACCCCTCCCGAAAAACCATCTCGTTGCAGTGAATCTAATTGTGCCGACCGGCGCCTCTGGCATCCGGCACGGCGCTGTCGCTTATCTTCCGGTCGACGCAATATAGCGCTGACGCATCTGGTTGCGCTCATTGTAGCGCTCGACCAGCCGGTTGAAGCTGCGGGTTATATCGTCCAGATCACGCGATACGTTCTTTTTGCCGTCTCCCTGATCGCGCCGCAGGGTCTTGATCGACAATGCGAGGCTGTCGGCGGTGCTGGCAATGTCAAACCAGAACGGGTCTGCAGCCGTCTTGGCAGTTCCTGCAGCAGGCCGATTGGCTTCACCATATGCCTTAGCTTCTTCATAAGCCTTGGTATAAGCGGTTTCGACCACCTGCACGCTCTCTGCGGACATCTTGCCCGACGTCGACAGCGCCTCGATGGCATCGACGGCGACACGGGCCTGCAGCATCACGTTTTCGGTCTGCCACCAGATGTCCTTGCCGTTTTCCTTCTCCATGGCTGCCAGCATCTTGCGTTGCATATCCAGATTGCGGCCACTGATGATCTTGTGCATCTGTGATGAGGCCGAGAACAGGCGCTCGAACAGCGATCCGATCTGTTCGTCCAGCGCCTTGCCCCTCGCC
This sequence comes from Microvirgula sp. AG722, assembly GCF_003269145.1. Classification (NCBI taxonomy): domain Bacteria; kingdom Pseudomonadati; phylum Pseudomonadota; class Betaproteobacteria; order Neisseriales; family Aquaspirillaceae; genus Microvirgula; species Microvirgula sp. AG722. The sequence goes on from NZ_QLTJ01000014.1 coordinate 84,200, forward strand.
TTGTTGTCGTCGCGATAGGACTGCTGGTCGTAGTAGGTGTCGAGTTCCGTAATCAGCGGTAGCAGTTCGCGCAAGGTCTGCAGATAGGCCTCTCCGGCCTTGTCGAGTTCCGGATCGGCCGGAGTTGCCTTAATGCCCTTTTCCAGACCGGCAATGCAGGTCTTGGCCCCCTGATAGCGGTCGCCATGCATGGTCAGGTAGAAGCGGGCGCGAAGATTGGGCGTGGGACCGCCGCGTACAAAGTCTGCATACATCCCACGATAGATCTGGTAACGCTCACCCCAGATGGAATCAACCCCATTGATGCACTGGATAAACGGTTCCATTTTGGCTTGCTGTGCCTCGTCTTCGGGTGACTGCCCCGGTGTGGATGCCGAGGACGAAACGACATTGTTGAATGATGGCAATACATCCAGTTTGTAAACAAACACTCCAAATGCAACCACACTGATAGCTACAACTTTTGCAGTAATCTTCACGGAATTTTCCATTTATTGAAATAATAACATGACACGGATAGCAATATCGGCGTGGGGTGACAGAACCAGAATGGGCTCAAAAAAATCGCCGGCAAGCGCCACGTATACAAACGCCATCCATGTACAGAAAATTTTACCTAATTTATCGCTAATAATCACGATTCATTTCCGTATCAGACGGTAAAGCCATGTGGCACTCAAAAAACCACAACGGAACATATACACATATTTGACATTGTCATAAAACAGAGATGCAGGGATATACTAGGCTATCTGGGCAGGAACGACTGCCACGAAAACGACGGCGCGCCTCCCCGAAATCCCGGCAAAGCGCGCCCGACACCTGAAAAAAACAGGGAATGCGTCAGATCGAGAAGCGAGCAACTTCCTTCTGCAAGCCAAGCGCCAGCGATTCAAGTTGCCGCGCCGCCTCGCGAGTAAACTGAACCGTCGACTGGGTCTCCTCGACCACGCCCACCACCCGTTCAACGTCACCGGCCAGATTGGTGCCGGCCTGGCTCTGCTCAGTCACCGCTTCTGCCACGTTACGGAAACGCTCCAGCGCACGCTCCATGCGGTCGTCGATATCACCCAGCGAAGCTGTTAGCTGGTTTACCTGGGTGACCCCGGCTTCGACCATCGGATTTACATGATCCATGACCTCGGAGACCGTCGCCGTTTCCTTGACTACAGCCTGGATAATGGTAGAGATCTCGTTAGTGGCCAACGCAGTGCGCTCGGCCAGCTTACGTACTTCATCCGCAACCACCGCGAATCCTCTCCCCGCCTCGCCTGCACGAGCAGCTTCGATCGCGGCATTCAGCGCCAGCAAGTTGGTCTGGTCGGCAATATCACGTATGGTGTCGGCAATACCGCTAATATTGCGTGTGCGTTCCGCCAGTGACACTACCTGGTTCGATGCAGTGCTAATTTCACCGGAGATGGAAAGAATATTGGCCGATACATCGTGAGCCGTGGTCCGGCCCTGCTGCGCCAATTCGGCCACACCACGCGAATCGATTTCGGTTTCACGGGCGTTCGCGGACACGTGGTCAATGCTGACCGATAGTTGCTCGATTGCGGCAGCGGCCGACGAGGTCGACTCGTTAGCAGCACTAGAAGCCTGCTCCAGTCGCTCCATTTGTTCACTCATGCTGTGCGCTGTATGTGCCAATTGGCCGGCCGACTGCGAGATCTGTTTGATAATGGCTCGCAAACTGATCTGCATGCTGCCCATCGCATCAATGAGCTTGCCCACCTCATCCCGGCTGCTAGCTGGCAAGGTGGTATGGAGTTCGCCGCTGGATATAGCCTGCGCCGCTACGATGGTCTGACCCAAGCGGGTTGTGACCCTCTTGGCAAATAGCCAGGACAGTGCCAGCGCCATCACGACCCCGAGCAGCAGCGCCATCAGCGCATCCCGGATACCGGCTGCAGCACTCTCAGCCGCCACCGCCGCAGCCCCCTTGGCGCCATCAGAGTTGATCCTGATCAGCGCATCGGTTTGGTCACGCAGTAGGTTGGCACGCTTGGTCCACTCCCCCTTGCTCAAGACCCGCGCTTCATCTTCCTTTCCGGACTGCATAAGGTGAACCGCCTGCTGAACGACCTCACGATAGCCGACGGCAGCTGCTACTGCCCCGTCATAGGCCTGTTTCTCCTCTGCACTGCTGATCAGCGGCTCATATTTCTTAAAAGCCTGCTCCAGTTTTCCATTCAACTCAGTCATCGAACCAGCAATTTTTGCATGCTCCTCTGGCGTATTCGGCTGCATGAATTCAAGGCTGCGGACGCGATAGCGTAGCCGCAGCTGGCTGATTTCTCCTGCAGCCTGTACCGATGGCAACCAGTTGCTCGCAATGGCATCAGTATTCTGACCGATGATGCGAATCTGCCAGATGCAGAAAAAAATGGCAGCAATCAGTATGCTAGCACTGGCGAGGAAGTTGACAATGAACTTTGCCCGCATGGAGATGTTGTCAAAAAAATTCATGATCGCGCTCAAATTTGGTTTTAGCTACGTCGATTTCCATTCCCGGGACAAGTACTTCAGTATTTCTACGGATATGAGATCTTGCCCACTTGGAATAATGAAACTAGGGCAAGCTCAGCGCAACAGTAATGCAAAGAGAAAGCTATTATCCAAGCAACCTGTTCGATTTTTGGTATGCCAGCCGCCCCTCAGCGTGCCTACAGCATTTTTTTTAATACAAAAAATGTCATTTAGATATAAATATCTAGCTGGTGGTGATTTGACTATTCGCCAACTAGACGAGAGTGCGCTCACGATGCGTATCCGCGAAATCACAGTCCCCATATGCATTGCGGCTGGCCGCGAATCGACACCCTTCTGCGCAGTGAAGGGCGGAAAGGACTATCACAAGCGTGCAGCGAGTATTCCACTGCGAGCAAGGTTTGTTCTTACACAATAAACTGACCTGCAGTCGGAAGCCCTGGGCGATTCAAGTTGGTGAGCCACAATAAAAAAAGCCCAGCCACTAGGGCCGGGCCAACCTCGGAACAATCTGCTACAGCAGACGCAAAACTGCCAACAGCAGCGCCGTGATCGACGCCGTCGTGCCCAGCAGCCAGCGCGGCAGTTTCGCCTGGGGGGCGAAACCGACGCCGCGCACAAACCCCGCGCTCATCGACCAGAACACCAGTAGTGCGGCCACATGGTCGGCGCGGCCGTCATGCAGTGTCAGCAAAGCGGGATAAGCCACCATGGACAGCATGATCAACAAAGCCAGCAACAGCAGCGGCAATTGCATGCCAGGTTCTAGCGCCGATGACGCATCGGTATGTTCAGTCATCATCACTCGCCGGCGCCAGAGATGCCTGACGCGCATCCTCATGCTCGCCCCACATTGCATTGAGGATGGCGAGCAGCACGGCAAAGCCTATGCCTAAAGTCCAAGCGAAATACCACATATAAATGCTCCTCAGTAGGCACTGTGATCGTGCTCACGCACATAGGCGGCGGTGACCTTGCCGCGCATCACGCTGTAGGCCCAGCGCGTATAGACGATGATGGTCGGCATGAAGATCAGCGTCGCCACCAG
>NZ_QLTJ01000015.1:0-71600 GCF_003269145.1 Microvirgula sp. AG722
TCCCATCCCGAACAGGACCGTGAAACTGCTTTGCGCCGATGATAGTGTGGCACTTGCCCATGCGAAAGTAGGTCACCGCCAGGTCCTATACTGAAGCCCTCGTACCCTGTACGAGGGCTTCTTTCATTGGTGCGTGGCGATCGTGACGGATACGCAAAGAAGCCCCCGTGCCATGCACGGGGGCTTCTTTGCTTCTCAGGATAAATAGCCAATGCTGGCTAGCGGTTCTCCCATTGCGCTGACGCCAGCCGGGCCATGTGCGAGTACGACTCGGTTTCGGTGTACTGGCGGCGCAGCCAGTCCGCATCGCTGTCGCTGCGAATCACCCGCTGTGCCAGCGCATCGAGCTGCGGCTGCGTGCCCAGTTGCCCGGCCTGCGGCGCGAGCCGGGACAGCATGGTCAGGATCGAGGCACTCAGCGAGGCGACCTTGCCGTCGCTGCCGATGATCTCGCCCTGCAGGCCGAAGCGGCAGGCCTGGAAGCGGTTGTAGCTGTAGGTCAGGTAGACGTCGGCGCTCGGCGTGCTGTCGTCGGCCAGGAAAGCAGCCGCCAGCGTGCGCGCATAGGCACCCAGCTCAACCGCCCGTTCCAGCGACAGCGGCGTATCGCAGACCCGGATTTCCACCGTGCCGTATTCCGGCTTGGGCCGGACGTCCCAGTAGAAATCCTTCATCGAGCGCACGATGCCGTAACCGGCCATGCGCTCGAAATAGTCGTTGAACGACGACCAGTCGAGCACGAACGGCATCGAGCCGGACAGCGGAAAGGCATTGACCGCATTCAGACGCGACGAGGCGAAGGCGCTGTCACTGCCCTGCCAGTACGGCGAGGAGGCCGACAGCGCGATGAAATGCGGAATCACCGCTGCCAGCCGGTGTGTCAGCCGGCAGGCGGCATCGCCGTCCGGGCAGCCGATATGGATGTGCTGGCCGAATACCGTGAACTGCTTGGCCAGATAGCCGTACAGCTCGGATACCAGCTTGTAGCGCTCCTTCGGATAGATGCGCTGCTCGGCAAAGCGCGAAAACGGGTGGGTGCCACCGCCGGACAGGGCCAGGTTGAGCTTGTCGGCGGCACCCAGCAGTTGCTTGCGGATGGTTTTCAGCTCGTCGAGCATGGCATTGGCGTCGGTGTGGACGGCGCTGGCGATCTCGATCATGCCTTCAGTGATTTCCGGCTTGATGTCGCCGACCGGGCCCTGGCGCTCGATCAGCCGCATCATGTCGGCGGCACCCCGGGTCAGCGCGTAGTCGCGCCGGTTGAGGATCTGCAGTTCCAGCTCGATACCGAAAGTCAGTGGCGTCGATGGCGTGAATTCGAGTCTCATCGCGTGTTCTCCCCGTGTTCCTTGCAGACGCGCAGCGCCTGACGGATGACGATCGGCCCGAGCAGTTCGGACAGCAGCAGTATCGACAGCGAGATGGCCGCCAACTGGCTGGCCAGCACCGGGTTGAACTGGCCGACCATACCGATGCCGATCAGCGGGGCGCCGGCGACCGGCCACAGTGTGGCGCCGATGGCGACGCCCTGCCGGTAGTCGACGCCATTGGGCCGGGCCAGCAGCACCATCATCGCTACCGGCACCGCCAGCCGGACCACCAGCACGACCACGGCCGGCAGCCAGGCCACGGCCAGCGCACGGGGTTCCAGCGCGGCACCGGCGAGGACAAACAGGGCGACATACAGCAGCCTGCCATAAGGCAGCAGATCCGGTTCGGCCAGGGCGAACTGGCGGTCCATGCGGCGGGTGGCGCTGCCGAACACCAGCAGCGATACGGCGGCCGGCCAGCCGAGCCAGCTGCAGATGCCCATGGTGACGGTGACCAGGGCGACCAGAATCACTGGCTGGTAGCCGTCGAGCTTGCCAAGCCAGTCGGCCAGCCGGACCGCCAGCCAGGCGCTGAACAGCCCGAGCAGCAGGGCGGCGACGCTGCGTGCGAGCAGGCTGAGCAGTGAGGCGGTCAGCGGCTGGCTGTGTGCCTGCCAGCCGGCCAGGGTCAGCCCCAGCGCCAGCCAGCCGAGCAGGTGGATCAGCGCGGTCTGGTTCAGCGCCCGCTCGCTGACCACGCCTTCGGCGCGCAGCTCGCGTATGGTCAGCAGCAGCGTCGCCGGCGAGACGGCCAGCGTCAGCGCGGCGATCAGCAGCGAGGTGGTCACGCTGAGGCCGACGGCGCCGAGTGCCACCGCCACGGCGGCGAACAGGGTCATGGCGATGGCCAGCGAGGTCATGGCCAGCCAGCGCTCGCGCAGCAACCAGCCGACGTCGAGCCGGCGCCCGAGCTGGAACAGGATCAGTGCCAGCCCGATTTCCACCAGCGGCTGCAGATCGGTCAGTTGCGCCTGGTTGACCAGACCGAGTGCGGCCGGGCCGAGAATGAAGCCGGTCAGGACCCAGGCCGACAGGATCGGCAGGCGCAGGGTACGGACAAACAGGCGGGCACCGATAATGCCTGCCGCCAGCAGGGCACCAAAGGTGGTCAGTATGTTGAACGAGGCCGGCAGGGCCGGCAGCAGTTCGGCGAGATGATTCATCGCAGGCCTCCTGGCGGCATGGCGCCGCGGTTGGTCGCGGTGGGACACGGGACGTCAGGCGCCGGTCTGGAAACCGGACCACGCGACAAGGAGGGGGACGCGTCGGCTGCCCGCTGCGGACAGGACGATTCCCCGGGCGGGAATGAACAACTGTGCTACAGGCTATGCGCTGTCGGACAACAGCGAAAGCAAATGGCGATTTATTTTTTCTATGAGCGGGCACCCTCCGGCGGCAGATATTTTCCTGTCATGGCCCGGTCCGCATGCCGCTTGTCCCGCCGGCCGGGGTCGGGCACACTTCCGCCGTTTTCCGCGCGGGGTGCGCGGCAGCCTTCACCCGTCGGCTGCGCAAGATGGACGGGAATCGCTGGCGAATCAGGGTCCTGCGTGACCCGGTGGCCGGCGTACTCTCTGGACCGGGAGTTACCGAATGACTGACATTCTTGGCGATGGCGCGATGCGCCGTCAGGGCCTGTACGGCTCGAATATCGAAAATACCTACGCAGGCGTGCTGTCGTTCATGCGCCGCAACTACACGCGCGACCTGCGCGGTGTCGACGTCGCCGTCAGCGGCGTGCCGCTGGATCTGGCGACCACTTTCCGTCCCGGCGCCCGCCTCGGGCCGGCGGCGGTGCGTGCCGCGTCGGTGCAACTGGCCGAACTGAAACCGTTCCCGTGGGGCTTCGACCCGTTCGATGACCTGGCGGTGATCGATTACGGCGACTGCTGGTTCGATGCGCACAATCCGCTGACGATCAAGAAAAGCATCGTCGACCATGCGCGCACCATTATCGACAGCGGCGCGAAGATGCTGACCTTTGGCGGCGACCATTACATCACCTACCCGCTGCTGACCGCACATGCGGAAAAATACGGCAAGCCGCTGTCGCTGATCCACTTCGATGCGCATTGCGATACCTGGCCGGACGATGAGCCGGACAGCCTGAATCACGGCACCATGTTCTACAAGGCGATCCGGGAAGGCCTGATCGACCCGGCGCGCTCGGTGCAGATCGGCATCCGCACCTGGAACGACGACTTCATGGGCATGCAGATGCTCGACGCGCCGACCGTGCATGAAATCGGCTGTGCCGAAGTGCTGCGCCGGATCAAGGCCATCGTCGGCGACAATCCGACCTATCTGACCTTCGACATCGACTGCCTGGACCCGGCCTTTGCACCGGGCACCGGCACGCCGGTTCCGGGCGGCCTGAGCAGTGCGCAGGCGCTGCAGATCATCCGCGGCATGGAAGACGTCAACCTGGTCGGCATGGACGTGGTTGAAGTGTCGCCGCCGTTCGACCAGAGCGAAATCACCGCCATTTCGGCGGCGCATATCGCCGTCGACCTGCTGTGCGTGCTGCGCAACCGCAAGCTGGCAGGCAAGCTGTAAGACCCCGGCTGCCGGACTAGACCAGGTCCGGCAGCCATTTCGCCACCAGCAACAGGGCCAGCAGCAGCCCGGATTCGCTGAGTTCGATGCCGGCACCGAGGCAGTCGCCGGTCACCCCGCCCAGCCGTGCCATCAGTGTGCGGCGCCAGGCCAGCCACAGCAGTGGCGCCACCAGCAGCGCCGGTGCAAACCAGGCCGACGCGGCCGCCAGCGCCGCGAATGACAGCCAGAAGCTGGGCCAGTGCGTGCACCAGCCGAATCGTTCCGCCTGCCCGCCGGCCGCCAGCTGCGGCATCGTCCCCGACCAGTACACCGCGCCGAGCCGGGCCCAGGCCGGCAGCAGCAGCCAGGCCAGCCACGGCGTGCCCGTCTGCACCAGCAGCATCACCAGCACCAGCTTGGTCGCCAGCTGCATGACCAGCGCGACCACGCCGAAACTGCCGACATGCGGATCTTTCAGCACGGCCAGGAAGCGTTCCGGTGAGCGGTGTGCCGCGCCGAGTCCGTCTGCCAGATCGGCCAGACCATCCAGATGCAGCGCGCCGGTGACCCAGGTCCAGACGCCGACCACCGCCAGTGCGGCCAGCCACGGGTCGATCAGCGCGCCGGCACCGGCTGCTGCCGCCAGCAGCAACCCGACCATCAGCCCGACCGTGGCGAACCAGCGTGCGGATTCCGTCAGCCAGGCCGGATCGAAAGTGGCCAGGCGCGGGGTCGGCAGGCGGGTCAGGAACTGTACGGCGAGAATCAGGCCACGCATCGGCGGGTCATCCTTGAGTCAGGGGAGCGGCACCGGCACCCGGCGTCGAAAAGGCATGCGCCAGCCCGGCATCCAGCCGCGCCCAGCTGGCGTCATCGGGCAGGCCGAAGCGCAGGCTGGGGCCATGGCCACCGAGGGCAGGGAAACAGCGCACCAGAATGCCCTGCTGCGCCAGCGCGTGGTACCGGGCGGGGGCGTCCGGATGCGGGCACCAGCAGAACAATGGCGTCGAGGCGACTTTCAGTCCGTGCTGTTCCAGCAGGGCGACGAGGCGCGATTGCTGGCGCTGCAGCCGGTCGCGCATTGCCTGTTGCCAGTCGGTATCGGCCAGCGCGGCCGCTACCACGGCACGGGCCGGACCGCTGACCGCCCAGGCGCCGAGTTCGGCTGCCAGCCGGTCGATCAGCGCGGGCTCGCCGAGCGCGAAGCCGGCGCGCAGCCCGGCCAGGCCGAAGAACTTGCCGACGGAACGGCAGACCAGCAAGCCCGGTGCGCCGGTATGGGCGGCAATGCTGTGCGCCGGCGAGGCGTCCATGAAAGCTTCATCGACCAGCAGCAGGCCGCCGTGTGCGGCCAGGGCCTCACGCCAGCGCAGCAGTGTCCCGGGCGCGACCCGCTCGGTGGTGGGGTTGTTCGGATTCACCACCAGCAGGACATCGAGCGTCGGCAGGGCTGCCTCGATGCCGTCGAGGTCGACCGGCACCACCTCGTGTCCGGCGCGGCGCCAGGCCGGCGCGTACTCGCTGTAGGTCAGCGGCGCGATGCCGATCCGGCCGGGCGGCAACAGCCGCGGCAGGGTGCGGATGGCGGCCTGACTGCCGGCGACGGCCAGCACGCGGGCTGCGGGCGGCGCGCCGTAGTAGTGGGCGGCGATGGCCGGCAGCGCGTCGTCGTCGTCGGGCAGCCGGCGCCAGACATCGACATCCAGCGGCGGCAGCGGGTAGCTGCACGGATTGATGCCGGTGGACAGGTCGAGCCAGTCGGCCAGTGGCCGGTCGAAGTGCCGCGCGGCTTCGCGCAGCCTGCCGCCATGCGGTGGGGGAGAGATCGTCATAGCAGGGAGGCCAGAGTGAGCGCGGGCAGGATGGCGCCGAACGCCAGCCAGGCCTGCTGGGTCCGTACCACCAGCCGCCAGGCTTCGGTAATGTGATGGTCGCCGGCGGTTTCGCCGCAGCCGAGCGGCGGGCGGTCTTCGATGTGTCCGTGGTAACGGGCCGGGCCGCCAAGACAGACGCCGAGACTGCCGGCGCCGGCCGCCATCACCGGGCCGGCGTTGGGGCTGTCCCAGTGCCGGGCCTGGGTTTTCCAGCAGGCGAATGCGTCGTGGCTGTGGCCGAGCAGGGCATAGCTGATGGCAGTCAGCCGGGCTGGCAGCCAGTTCAGCACATCGTCGGCACGGGCGGCCACCCGACCGAAATGCAGCAGGCGCGGTGTCCGGTAGCCCCACATGGCGTCCAGGGTATTGGCCAGCCGATAGGCCAGCGCGCCGGGGCCGCCGGCCACGGCGAACCAGAACAATGCGCCGAAGATGGCATCGTTGCCGTTCTCCAGCGTGGATTCGACCGCGGCGCGGGCGACGGCGGCCTCATCGGCATCGTCGAGATCACGCGATACGATGCGGGCGGTCAGCGCACGTGCGGCCGGCAGGTCGCCGGCGGCCAGGGCGGCGGCGATCGGGCGGACGTGGGCGCCGAGGCTTTGCGCGCCGAGGGTGAAATACAGCAGCAGGGCATGCACCAGCAGTGCCAGTGGCAGTGGCAGTGCCATGACGAGGGCCTGGGCGGCGACCGCCGGTGGCAGCACCAGCGCACACCAGCCGCACGCACCGAGCAGCAGCCGGGAACCGGGCCGGCCGTCGGGGCGGTTGAAGGTTCGTTCGAGCCAGCCGGCGAGGTGGCCGAAGCCGACCAGTGGATGGGCACGGCGCGGCTCGCCCAGCAGGTAGTCGAGCGCGACACCGGCGACGGCTGCGCTCCAGAGCCAGAATGCGTGAATGCCGATGGCGTGCATGGGGGCCATTCGATGCGCACGGCGGCGCCAGGAAACGGAGCGGTATTGTATAGGCTGCGCGTCACCGCCCCCAAACCGGGCACGCCATTCGTCAGCCGGACGCCGGCGCCATGGTGGCCGGCTCAACCCATTGCCGGGTTGGCCAGTGCAATCAGGTAGTCGGGGCAGCCGTCGGCCAGCGACAGCTGCACGTAACCGCCACGCGAGACGAACAGCCGTCGCGCGCTGGGCAGCGACAGTTCGAGCCGCGCGGCCAGCACGGCGGCGATCACGCCGCCGTGGGTAATCAGGACGGCGTGGCCGTCGCCGAGGCGCTCGACCCAGCTATCGAATGCGCTGATGACCCGGGTGCGGAAGCCGGCCAGCGTTTCGCCACCATCCGGCAGCAAGCGGCCGTTGCTGTACTCGGCCTGCCAGTCGGCCGGCAGGCCGTCCAGCGGGGCGCCGTCCCAGACGCCGAAATCGGTTTCGGCAAAACCGGCATCGACGTGCAGCGCCAGACCGGCATCGGCGGCGAAGTCTTCTGCCGATGCCAGACAGCGCTGCAGCGGCGAACAGGCGATCGCCGTGACCGGTGCCATGGCCGTCAGCGCCGGCCAGCCCCGGCGCATGGTGTCGCGTCCGGCCCCGGTCAGCGGCGGGTTGCTGCGCCGGCCGACCAGCAGGCCGGCGGCGTCGATCTCGCCGTGCCGCCACAAGGTAATGCGCTTCATTCGTGGTCCCGGTCGCTGACGCCGGCTTCGGCAAAGGTGGCCATGTCGGCATGCAGCCGGATCGCCATCTGCAGCATCGGCACGGTCAGCGCCGCGCCGGATCCCTCGCCGAGGCGCAGCCCGAAGTCGTACAGCGGCTCCAGCCCCATCGCGGTCAGTGCCAGCTCATGACCCAGTTCCCGGGAACGGTGCGAGGCCAGCAGCCAGTCGCGGGTGTCGATATCGATGCCGCAGGCGACCAGGGCCGCGGCTGCGGTGATGAAGCCGTCAACCAGTGCCGGTACACCGGCGCTGGCGGCTTCGAGGTAGTAACCGGCAATGGCGGCGATTTCCAGCCCGCCGACCTCGGCCAGCCAGCCGGCCGCCGTGTCGGTAGTCCGGGCGCGCAGCAGCGCCTTTTCGACCGCTCCCCGCTTGCGGGCCATGCCCTGGTCGTCCACACCGGTACCGCGCCCGACCACATCGACCGGGCGGGCGCCGCTCAGTGCGCAGATCAGCGCGGCCGACGGGGTGGTGTTGCCGATGCCCATCTCACCGGCGATCAGCAGCGTTGCACCGGCGGCAATGGCGCGGCGGGCGGCGGCGCGGCCGGCTTCGATCGCCTGTTCGCATTCCTGTTCCTGCATGGCCGGTTCGTCGCACAGATTGCGCGAACCGTAGCGGACCTTGGCATGCACGATCGGCATGGCCGGATCGAAGTCTGCCGCCACACCGACATCGACCACTTCCAGTGTCGCGTCGATTTCCCGCGCCAGCACACTGATTGCCGCCCCGCCGCGAACGAAGTTCTTCACCATCTCGGCGGTGACTTCGACCGGATAAGCCGAGACGCCGCTGCGGGCGACGCCATGGTCGGCGGCAAAGACAGTGATGGCGGGGCGCAGGCGCGAGGGAATGGCGCGGCCCTGCCAGGCCGCGAACTGGCAGGCGAGGGTTTCCAGCTTGCCGAGACTGCCGGCGGGTTTGGTCAGTCGCGCCTGGCGGGCGACGGCGGCATCGAAGGCGGACGCATCGGGATGGGGCATCAGGGGGTTCCGGAAGAGAGAAGGGAATCGTCCCGTCTTGCGGGGCGGCGAAAATCGAACGCGAGACCTTACCGCTGCGCCGGCAGCGCTTCAATCGGCATTACGGCGTAATTTGATCTTGCGGGCTGTCATGCCGGCATGCCGCCGCTATAATCCGGCTCCATCTTGCCAGGGTGTCCGCCGCCGTCAGGCGCGGATGAAACGGGAAGCCGGTGACAGGCCGGCGCTGCCCCCGCAACGGTATGGTTCGCATGCAAGCGGCTTCACGCGCCACTGCCCGACAGGGTGGGAAGGCGAGGCCGCGGGAACCCAGCCCGGAGACCGGCCCAGGCAATCTGCAGTGGAGTATCGCGGGGAGGCGGTATGACAGCGACAGCGCGACCGGCATCAGGCCGGGCCGCGCCGATTGTCCATTCTGAAAGGCCATGCGCCTGTCTTTCTCGCACTCCTGATCCGTTTCCAGGGAGTGTTTTTCGTGAAGTGCAATATCCGTAGCAAATGGTTTGTCGCCAGCCTGGCGTCGCTGGCAGTGGCGAATGCGTTCGCTGACGAACCCGCCACCACCGCCGGCGAAATCGTGGTGACCGCCAACCGTTCCGCCACCGACAGCCGTGAACAGACCCGTGACGTGACCGTGATCGGCCAGCAGGAAATCGCCCGTGCCGGCGGCCTGAACCTGCCGCAGCTGCTCGCGCGCCAGTCCGGCGTCGAGTATGCGAGCAACGGCGGCGATGGCCGCGCGAGCGCGCTGTATCTGCGCGGTACCAGCTCCAAGCAGTCGGTGGTGCTGATCGACGGCGTGCGCGTATCGTCGGCGACTTCGGGGCAGACCGCGCTGGAACAGATCCCGCTGGAACTGATCGACCATATCGAAATCGTACGCGGCCCGGTATCCGGGCTGTACGGCGCTGATGCGATCGGCGGCGTGGTGCAGATTTTCACCAAACAGGGCAAGGGCGCACCGAAGCCGTACCTGAGCGCCGGCGTCGGCAATGACGGCACCTGGCGCGTCGGCGGCGGCATCGGCGGCGTGGTCGGCGATACCTCGTTCTCGCTGAACGTGGCCGGTCGCGGGACCGATGGCGGCTTCTCCGCCACCAATGCGCAGAACACGTTCAGCTACAACCCGGACGATGACGGCTACCGCAACCTCAGCTACAGCGCCAATGTGTCGCACCAGATCGTCGACGGCCATGAAATCGGCATCAAGCTGTTCCAGTCCTTCGGCAAGGCCGACTTTGACAACGGCACGCCGCTGGCCGACGACTACAACAAGCAGCGCGTCCAGAGCAACAGCGTGTACCTGAAAGACCGCTTCAGCGATGTATGGACCAGCACGCTGACCGTGACCAACGGTGTCGATCGCTACGAGACCTACAGCGGGGTGAATCTCGATCGCTCCGGTCTGTACAAGACCACCCAGGATACCTACACCTGGCAGAACGACCTGGACCTCGGCGTGGCCGGCCGGGTGGTGCTGGGTGCCGAGTACCTGAACCAGAAGGTCGACAGCACGCAGGCCTATACCCGGAACGAACGCAACAACAAGGCGGTGTTCGCCGGCTGGAGCGGCAATTTCGGCGACCACCTGCTGAATGCGTCGCTGCGTCATGACGACAACTCGCAGTTCGGTGAAAAGACCACCGGCTCGCTCGGCTATGGCTACCGGCTGACCGACAGCATCAAGCTGACCGCGAACTACGGGACCGCTTTCCGCGTGCCGACCTTCAACGATCTGTACTGGCCGCTGGCCTATGGTTTCCAGGGCAACCCGAACCTGAAGCCGGAGTCGGCCCGCAACGGGGAGGTCGGTGCCGAGTACAACGGGGCATACGGCATGCTGCGGCTGACGGCGTTCGAGAACCGCATCGACGACATGATCAATGGCTATGTGTGCAGCGGCAGCGGTCCGTGCACGGCGGAGAACGTCGACAAGGCCCGCATCCGCGGTCTGGCGCTGGCAGGCAGCACCACCCTGCTGGGTACCCGCATCGCCGCCAACGTCAACTGGCAGGACGGTGAGGATCGCAGCAATGGCAACCAGCTGTCGCAGCGCGCCAGGGTGTTCGGCAGCGTCGACGTCAGCCGCGACATCGGCCCGGTCACGCTGGGCAGTGCCCTGACCGCCGCCGGCTCGCGCTACAGCGATCCGGCCAACAAGCAGCCGCTGGCCGGCTATGGTCTGGTCGACCTGTATGCCGACTACCGGCTGACCCCGACCACCACGCTGTACGCGCGGGTCAACAATGTGTTCGACCGCGACTACACGCTGATCCGGAGTTTCAACCAGCCGGGCCGCGAGTGGCTGGTCGGCGTGAACTGGCAACCGAAGTAAGACCGTGCGTCCGGCATCCCCGGCAGGAGGTTCCATGCTGCATCTGATCACCGGCGGCGCCCGTTCGGGCAAAAGCCGCCATGCCGAGAAACTGGCGCTGGCCCACGTCGGCCCGGTGCATTACCTGGCGACCGCCAGTGTCGGTGATGCCGAGTTTGCCCACCGGGTGGCGATGCACCAGGCACGCCGGCCGGCGTCGTGGCGGGCGGTCGAGTGCGGTGTGGCCCTGAGTGACGCGCTGCAGGATGCCGCGCGTCCGGACGGGCTGGTGCTGATCGACTGCCTGACGCTGTGGCTGGCGCACTTTCTGGCGCCGGGGGAGGCGGAACGCTATCCGCAGGCGCGGGCCACGCTGCTCGACGCGCTGGCCTCGGCGGCGGGCGACGTGGTGGTGGTCAGCAATGAAATCGGCCTCGGCGTGGTGCCGATGGGCGCAGAAACGCGCTGGTTCGTCGATGAGCTGGGCTGGCTGAACCAGTCGGTTGCCGCCATTGCCGACCGGGTCACCCTGGTTGCCGCCGGCCTGCCGCTGGCGCTGAAGGGCGGAGAGCCGCGATGATGGGCCGCGCCCTGCATGTGGCCCTGCTGCTCTGCCTGTGTCCGCTGCCGGCCATGGCAACACCGGCCGGCGTCAGCGTCAGCGACGATACCGGTGCCCGCGTTTCACTGCCGCAGCCGGCGCGGCGCATCATTTCACTGGCACCGCATGCGACGGAAATGCTGTACGCGATCGGTGCTGGCGGGCGGCTGGTCGGGGCGACCAACTACAGCGACTGGCCGGATGCCGCCCGCCGCCTGCCGCGCGTCGGTGGCTACAGCGGCGTCAGCGTGGAGAAGGTCATGGCGCTGAAGCCGGATCTGGTGGTCGGCTGGGCCAGCGGCAATGCCCCGCGCGAGCTGGCGCGAATCCGGGCGCTCGGCATCCCGGTCTATCTGACCGAACCGGACTCGCTGGATACCGTGCCGGCCAGCATGGAAAAGCTCGGCATCCTCAGCGGCTTCAGTGACGGCGGCCGTCGTCAGGCCGCGGCGTTCCGGACCCGAATCGCCGCGCTGCGCGAACGCCATGCCGGACTGACGCCGCTGCCGGTCTTCATCCAGATCAACGTGTCGCCGCTGATGACGGTCAACGGCCGCCAGTTCATCTCGGCACTGGTCGCGCTGTGCGGCGGCCGCAATGTGTTTGCCGCGCTGGCGCCGCGGGTACCGCAGGTCGGGGTCGAAGCGGTGATGGCGGCGCGACCGGCGGTGATGCTGGTGCCGGGCGACGTCGACCGGCTCGCGGCGTGGAAGCGCTGGACGACGATTCCGGCGGTGGCGAACGGGCAGTTGTACGGCCTGCCGGAAGACCTGGTCAGCCGGCCGGGTCCGCGCCTTGCCGACGGCGCCAGCGCGGTCTGCCGCGTGCTGGACAGTGCCCGCAGCCGGTCGTGACCGGTCGGGATTTGACCCTGTCGGACGGCCACGCTACAGTGCCCCGGATATGGATACCGAACTCGAAAAACTCCAGGCCAGCGTGAGCGAGCTGGCCGCACTGGCCACCCGCCTCGGCAATGAGAATCGCGCCCTGCGCGCAGAGCGGGAGACGCTCGAGCAGGCCAATCGCACCGCGAACGAACGCGTGGCCGCCGCCGAACAGCGGCTGGTCGACCTGTCCGCACGGCTGGCGGTGACCGAACAGCGCGCGCAGGATGCCGAAGCGCGCAATACCGACCTGACTGCCCGGCTCGATACCACGCGCTCGCGCATCGAAGCCCTCCTGACCCGACTGCCGGAGATCGATAAATGAGTGATACCGTCACCGTCGGCCTCGATCTGCTTGGCCGCCGCTTCACCTTTTCCTGCCCGTCCGAAGAACGCGACAGCCTGATGGCCGCCGCCCGCATCCTCGACGAGAAAATGCGCACCATCCGTGACAACAGCCGGGTGGTCGACGGCGAGCGCATCGCCATCCTCGCCGCGCTGAATCTGACCCATGACCTGATGCTGAAACGGGTCGAAAATCCGCTGGACATGGAAGCGATTCAACGTAAAATAGAATCCATCGACGAGACGGCACAGCGCGCCATACAGGCCCAGGCCGACTTGTTCTGATCTCTTACAGCTTTAGTCCCCTGCGGTGTTCGGGAAGGCTTAAATTCTCTGAACCAATAGATGTTAAAAGGCTGCCAGCTGATTGCGCGTGGGCGAGTCGTGCCGCTAGCCGGTGCGCCCGAAATGCGCTGCCGGTGGCCACCTGAACCTCAGGTTCGGGATGACAAGTCTAATCGGCACCTGCGGGGGCTACCCTCTTCTCCCTCCCCATGACCCTGACGGAAGCCAAGCGCGCCCTGCGCCGCGAACTGCGCGGCAAACGGCTGATGCTGACGCCCCGTTACCGGCTTTCCGCCGCGAACCGGGTCGCCATCCGGGCCCAGTCCTATCTGGCGCCGGGTCGTCGAATCGCCGTCTATCACGCCAGTGGCAGCGAGCTTTCGCTCGCGCCGCTGATTGCGCGCGCGCTCGCGCGCCGCTGCCGGGTGTTCTGGCCGGTGGTGCCGGCGCGCGGCCGGGTGCTTGGCTTCGTCGAACTCACGTCGTCCACCCGCTGGCGCGTCAGCCGGCTCGGCATCGTCGAACCGCTCGGGCCGGTGGTGCCGGCCTCGCGCCTGCAGGCGGTATTCATGCCGCTGGTCGGTTTCGATGCCGCCGGTTACCGGCTCGGCCAGGGGGGCGGCTACTACGATTGCACCCTGTCTCCGCTGATGCGCCGCCACGCCCGTCCGTGGCTGTTCGGCTGCGCGTTTGCCTGCCAGCGCGCCGACGCCATCCCGCGCGAGGCGCACGACCTGCCGCTGGACCGGGTCCTGACCGAACAGCGCGTCTGGCGGCCCGCCCGCTGATCGCCTGCTTGTTCCTGCCGTTCGCCGCAGGCACAATCGATTCCTTCCGCATAGTGAAATGACATGTTCTGGCTGATGAAGTCCGAGCCCGCCTGCTGGGGGATCGACGACCTTGCCCGCGACGGGCGTGGCGAGTGGACCGGGGTGCGCAACTACCAGGTGCGCAACTTTATCCGCGATCGCATGCGGCCCGGCGACCGGGCGTTCCTGTGGCATTCGAGCTGCCGCGAGATCGGCCTGGCCGGGGAGATGGACATTGCGTCGGCCGCCTATCCGGACCCGACCCAGTTCGATCCCGACAGCCGCTACTTCGACCCGAAAGCCACGCCGGACCAGCCGCGCTGGTATTCGGTCGACGTGTCGTTCGTCACCCGCTATCCGCGGGTCATCACCATGGCCGAACTGCGTGCCGTGCCCGAGCTGGCGACCCTGCAGGTGCTGGCGCCGGGCAGCCGGCTGTCGGCCATGCCGGTCGATCCGGCACACTGGAAACTGATTCACGAAAGGTGGCGCTAGTGCCCGATCTGTCCATTCTGGCCGCGCTGGCCGGCGTCGGTGTCATTGCCGGTTTTCTGGCCGGTCTGCTGGGGGTGGGGGGCGGGCTGATCATCGTGCCGGCCATGGTGTGGACGCTGGAGGCCAGCGGTTTCCATACCCATGTCCAGCACCTGGCACTCGGCACCTCGCTGGCGGTGATGGTGTTCACCAGCATGTCCAGCGTGCGCGCCCATCATCTGCGCGGTGCCGTCGACTGGAGCATCGTGCGCCGGATGGCACCGTGGATGGTGATCGGCACGCTGGCCGGCACCCAGGTCGCCGGCTATCTGCCCAGCCGCGAACTCAAATGGTTCTTTGTCGTCTATGCGTACGCGGTTGCGGCGCAGATGCTGCTCGACAAGAAGCCGAAGGGCACGCGTACTCTGCCGCAAACCGCCGGCATGGGTGTCGCCGGTGGCCTGATCGGGCTGGTTTCCAGCTTTGTCGGCATCGGTGGCGGCTCGATGAGCGTGCCGTTCATGGTCTGGTGCCAGATCGCCGTACCGCGGGCGATTGCGACCAGTGCCGCGCTCGGCTGGCCGATCGCGGTGTCCGGCGCGATCGGCTACCTGATCAGCGGCTGGCAGGCACCCGGCCTGCCGCCGTGGTCGGCCGGCTTCATCTATCTGCCGGGCCTGATCACGCTGTGCGTGATCACCAGCGCGCTGGCACCGCTGGGCGCGGCGCTGGCGCACCGCTTGCCGGTCAGCCGGCTGAAGAAGGTGTTCGCCGCCCTGATGGTGGTCATGGCGACCGACATGCTGTGGGGGCTGCTGCGCTAGCAGCCGGACTTCGCCCGCCGCCACAGCGGCCAGCCGGACCCGGCCGACGCCGGGCGGAACACCAGCCAGTTGCCGAGCATGACCAGGGCGACGCCGGCCAGCGCCAGCGGTGTCCATACATAGCCTTCGGCGAACACCGAAATGTTCAGCGCCACCAGCGGGAACAATACCGTGCAGTAGGCGGCGCGCTCCGGGCCAAGCCGGCCGACCAGCATCAGGTAGGCGGTGAAGCCGATCACCGAGCCGGGAATCGCCAGATACAGCAGCGCGCCGACATAGCCGGGGCTGGGGTCGAACACGAATGGCACGCCCGCCGCCGCACTGCCGACCAGCAGCACCAGCGCACCGCTCAGCATGCCCCAGGCGTTGGTGTACAGCGGCTTCAGGCCGAGTGACTGCAGCCGCGCCGACAGCAGGTTGCCGGCCGAGAAGCACAGGGTGCCGACCAGACTCAGGCCGAGGCCGATGGCCGTGCGCATGCCCGAGGTGTGGGAGAACTCCGGCGAGAACAGCGCCAGCAGGCCGAGCAGGCCGACGGCGCCGCCGAGAATCACGTTCGGGGCGATGCGGCGGCCGAGGAACAGGCGTGCATTGACCGCATTCCACAGCGCAGCCGTCGAGAACACCACCGCTTCCAGTCCGGTGGTGATGTAGTCCCCTGCATGGTAGAAGCACAGGAAATTGACGCAGAACAGGCACAGGCCCTGGGCGAATACCAGTCCCCAGGCCTGGCGCGGCAGCGGTTTCAGCTGGCGACGCACGGCGAGAATGGCGAACAGCACGGCGGCGGCCAGGGCAAAGCGCCAGCCGATCGACAGGCTGACCGGCACCTCGCCGAGCTGCATCTTGATGGCGATCCAGGTCGTGCCCCAGATCAGCACGACGGACAGGTAAAGCAGGGCATTCATGATGAAACATCCGGAGACGGGAATGTTTCCATCATCACCAGTGATGGCCGTTGCTGCTTGCACGTTCTTGCGCTTTTGTTGCAGCGCGGCAGCATGCGCGGTCGGTCGGCAGTACACTGCCGCACATGGACTCGTCGCTGGACCATCAGATCTTCACCATCCTGTCCGAGCGCTCGCATGCCACGCTCGAACGCGCCGCCATGCTCAGCGACGGCATCGGCGTGGCCGAATGGCGCAACCACGACGACCAGACCTGCTACAGCGAACCGGGCAGTCATACGCTGTCGCTGTACCTGTCCGGCGGGCAGGGCACCTGGCGGCGCAGCCAGCCCGGCCACTATGGCGCACCGGGGCGACTGTGCCTGCTGCCGGGCGACCATGCGTCGGAATGGGTCATCGACGGCGACCTGCACTTCGTCCACCTGTATTTCTCGCCGACCCGGCTGGCCGAACTGATCGTGACCAGCATGGATCGCGAACCCCGCGCGGTGCAGCTGGCCGACCTGACCTATCTGGACGATGCCGTGCTGGCAGGCTGGTGTCGCCGCATCCACGCCATCGACTGG
The DNA here is from genome assembly GCF_003269145.1 of Microvirgula sp. AG722. NCBI lineage: Bacteria > Pseudomonadati > Pseudomonadota > Betaproteobacteria > Neisseriales > Aquaspirillaceae > Microvirgula > Microvirgula sp. AG722. Next base: position 16,445 of record NZ_QLTJ01000015.1, read on the forward strand.
ACGGAGGATGCCATGCGGCTGGCGGCGAACGAACTGGTACAGCAGACACTGCTGCACCTGGTGCGCCAGCACAGCGGCTGGCGGCCGGGCGCGGTCCGGGGCGGGCTGGCGCCGGCGCTGCGCCGGCGGCTGGTCGACTATATCGATGCCGGGCTGGATGGCGAGATCACGCTGGCCGAACTGGCCGGGCTGTGCGCGCTGTCCGAATTCCACTTTGCCCGTGCGTTTCGCGCCAGCTTCGGCCTGCCACCGCACGCCTGGCTGATTGCGCGCCGGCTCGACCGCGCGCGCCGCTTGCTGCGCGACGGCGACCTGCCGCTGACCGCGGTGGCGGCGGCCTGCGGCTTTGCCAGCGGCAGCCACCTGACGCGGCGCTTTCGCGACGCGCTTGGCGCAACGCCGTCGCAATATCGCGCGGCGTTGCGGCGTTAGCTGTAGTCGACGATCAGCGGCGCGTGATCGGAGAACTTCTCGTCCTTGTAGACGCTGGCCGAGGTGGCACGCGCGGCCAGTGCCGGTGTGGCGATCTGGTAGTCGATGCGCCAGCCGACGTCCTTGGCATAGGCCTGGCCGCGGTTCGACCACCAGGTGTAGCCGGGGATGTCCGCATACAGCCGGCGCCAGACGTCGACGAAGCCGACGCGGTCGAACACGTCGCTCAGCCACGCGCGTTCCTCGGGCAGGAAGCCGGAGTTCTTCAGGTTGCCCTTCCAGTTTTTCAGGTCGATTTCCTTGTGGGCAATATTCCAGTCACCGCACAGCACCAGGTCACGGCCTTCGGCGATCAGCGCTTCCAGTTGCGGCAGGAAGGCGGCCATGAAGGCGAATTTCACCTGCTGGCGCTCTTCGCTGGACGAGCCGGACGGCAGGTACAGCGAAATCACGCTCAGCGGGCCGAAATCGGCGCGCAGATAGCGGCCTTCGGCATCGAACTCGGGCAGGCCAAGTCCTTCGATCACCCGGTCCGGCTGCTGGCGGGCATAGATGCCGACGCCGCTGTAGCCCTTCTTCTCCGCGCAATGGAAGGCACTGAACGGGTAGCCGGGCGGCTGGCGGTGAAGGGGCGACAGGTCGGCGTCCTGGGCCTTCAGCTCCTGTACGCAGACGATGTCGCCGCCGCTGCCGGCCAGCCAGTTGAAAAACCCTTTCTTGTCCGCCGAGCGGATACCGTTGAGGTTGGCGCTGATGATGCGTGGCAAAGTGGATCTCCGGGAAGGGGGTTGCGGGGCGGGATGCGGCGTGACGCGAGGCGCCGGCACGGGTATGCTTCGCGCCGTTTGCGCGGCCGCGCTGGACGGCCGCCACCGGATCAGGAGTGGGGCCATGAGCGATTTTCGTCAGGATTTTATTCGTTTCGCCGTCGATGAGCAGGTTTTGCGCTTCGGCGAGTTCGTTACCAAGGCCGGCCGGCCGAGCCCGTACTTCTTCAATGCGGGCCTGTTCAACCACGGCGCGAGCCTGCTGGCACTGTCGCGCTTCTATGCCCAGTCGATCGACGCCAGCGGCATCGGCTTCGACATGATGTTCGGCCCGGCCTACAAGGGCATCGTGCTGGCCGGTGGCGTGACCATGGCACTGGCCGAACGTGGTCGCGACGTGCCGTTCGCCTACAACCGCAAGGAAGCCAAGGACCATGGCGAAGGCGGCGTGCTGGTCGGCGCCCCGCTGCGTGGCCGGGTGCTGGTGATCGATGACGTGATTTCCGCCGGTACTTCGGTGCGCGAATCGGTCGAGCTGATCCGTGCCGCCGGCGCGGAACCGGCCGGTGTCGCCATTGCGCTGGACCGGATGGAACGCGGTCAGGGCACGCTGTCGGCCACCCAGGAAGTAGCCGAACAGTTCGGTATCCCGGTGGTCGCCATCGCAACCCTCGACGATCTGCTCGGCTACCTGGCCGGCGCGCCGGAACTCGAACAGAACCTGCAGCGGGTGCAGGCCTATCGTCAGCAGTACGGGGTGGCGGCGAGCTGAACCGGACCCCGGCAGTGCAAAAGCCACGGGCATATTTCCGTGGTTTTTTGCATTCCGTTACCCTGCCTGCCCCCTTTTTCTACAATACTTCCGGATATTGCCAATTCCGGGAGTCGATAAATGCGCACGCTATGGAAACTGTTGATCGCCGCATGGGTGCTGAGCCTGTCCGGTTGCGGCTACAACACGCTGCAGGCCAATGACGAGCAGATCAAGGCCAGCTGGGCCGAAGTGGTGAACCAGTACCAGCGTCGTGCCGATCTGGTGCCGAATCTGGTCAATACGGTCAAGGGCTATGCGACGCACGAGGAAAAAGTGCTGACCCAGGTCACCGAGGCACGGGCGCGGGTGGGCAGCATCCAGGCCTCGCCGGAACTGGTCAACGACCCGGAGGCGTTTGCCCGCTTCCAGTCGGCGCAGGCCGGTCTGAGCAGCGCGCTGTCGCGCCTGCTGGTGGTGTCGGAGAACTATCCGGACCTGAAGGCCAATACCGGCTTCCGCGATCTGCAGGCGCAACTGGAAGGCACCGAGAACCGCATTACCGTGGCCCGCAACCGCTATATCCAGTCGGTGCAGGACTATAACCTGACCGTGCGCAGCTTCCCGTCCAACCTGACCGCCATGGCATTCGGCTACAAGGTCAAGCCGAACTTCACGGTGGAAAACGAACGCGCCATCTCGACGGCGCCGACGGTCGATTTCGGCACCACGCCGGCGGCGCCTGCCGCTGCGGCACCGGGCACGACGAAATGACCCTTGCCGCCACGACCAGGACCCTGCTGACGGCAGTGGCCCTGGTCTGCAGCCTGTTCGCCGCCGCCGGGCCGGTGGCGGTGCCGGCGCTGACCGCGCGGGTGACCGATCTGACCGATACGCTGGACGCCGGGCAGCGCGCCGCGCTGGAGCAGAAGCTGCAGGCCTTCGAGGCGAAGAAGGGCAGCCAGCTGGCGCTGCTGATCGTGCCGACCACTGGCGACGACAGCATCGAGCAATACGGCATGCGGGTGGTCGAGCAATGGAAGCTCGGGCGCAAGAAGGTCGACGACGGGGCACTGCTGATCGTGGCCAGGAATGACCGCAGCCTGCGCATCGAGGTCGGCTACGGGCTGGAGGGCGCGCTGAATGACGCGACCGCCAAGCGGATCATCAGCGAAATCATCGTGCCGCATTTCCGTGACGGCGATTTCTATGCCGGCATCGATGCCGGCCTAGACAGCATGATGGCGGTCATCGATGGCGAGCCCCTGCCGGCGCCGCAGGCGCCGCGTGGCGAGAACGGCGGTGGCGGGCTGGACCTGCTGGTGTTTGCCGTGGTGCCGGTGTTCGTGCTGGGCGGGCTGCTGCGCAGCATGCTGGGCCGGCTGCCGGCCGCACTGCTGCTGGGGGCGGGGACGGCGGCGGTGTTCGAATGGCTGTTTGCCACCCCCTTGCTGCTGACGCTCGGTGCCGGTGCGCTGTCCTTCGTGCTGACCCTGCTCGGCATCGTGGGGACCGGTGGCGGCTTTGGCGGCGGGGGCTTCGGTGGTGGTGGCGGACGCGGCGGCGGATTCGGTGGCGGCGGTGGGGGCTTTGGTGGTGGTGGGGCTTCGGGAAAATGGTAATGACAGTATGCAAACGCCTGTACAGGCATCTGGGCATGACACGCTGGCGCCAGCGGCAGGCATTTCCGCCGGCGACGCTGGCGGCGATCGAGGCCGCCATCGCCAGCGGTGAAAGCCGCCATGGCGGGCAGGTGCGCTTTGCGGTCGAGGATGCGCTGTCGCCGGGGGCGATCCTGGGCGGGCGCACGGCGCAGAGCCGCGCCATCGAGGTGTTTTCGCTGCTGCGGGTCTGGGATACCGAGCACAATAACGGCGTGCTGGTTTATGTGCTGCTGGCGGACCGGGCGGTCGAAATCGTTGCCGATCGCGGCATCGATGCCAGGGTGGGGGCGGCCGGCTGGGCCGGGATTTGCGAGCAGATGGAAACGGCCTTTGGCCGCCGCGACTTCCGTGGCGGTGCGCTGGACGGCATTGCGGCGGTGACCGGGGTCATTGCGACCCATTTCCCGGCCGGTGGCGGGCCGAACGAGCTGCCGGACCGGCCGGTGCTGCTGTAGCGGCATGGGTGAGCAGCGACGGCCGCTGTGGCGTCGCTGCTCACCCCTCCGCTCAGGCGGGACGACGCGCCAGTGCCCGGGCGCCGATGTCACGGCGCATCTGCCGGCCGTCGAAGTAGATCTGGTCGGCCACTTCATAGGCGCGGTGCTGGGCCATGCGCACGCTGTCGCCGAGCGCCGTCACGCACAGCACGCGGCCGCCGGCGGTAACGACCTGCTGCTGCTCGTTGAAGCGGGTGCCGGCATGGAACACGACGCAGTCGGCGCTTTCTGCCGGCAGGCCGTTGATCACGTCGCCGGCCTTCGGCGTTTCCGGGTAGTTGCCGGCGGCGAGCACGACACCCAGTGCCACGCGGCGATCCCATTCGGCCTCTACCTTGTCCAGGCGGCCATTGACGCCGGCTTCCAGCAGTACGGTGAAGTCGGACTTCAGTCGCAGCATGATCGGCTGGGTCTCCGGGTCGCCGAAGCGGCAGTTGAACTCGATCACCGACGGCGAGCCCTGGGCATCGATCATCAGCCCGGCATACAGGAAGCCGGTGTAGACGTGGCCGTCCTTCTTCATGCCTTCGAGCGTCGGCAGGATGATTTCGCGCATCACCCGGGCATGGACGCCGGGGGTGACCACCGGTGCCGGGCTGTAGGCACCCATGCCGCCGGTGTTCGGGCCCTGGTCGTGGTCCAGCAGGCGCTTGTGGTCCTGGCTGGTGGCCATCGGCAGCACATGGTCGCCGTCGACCATGACGATGAAGCTGGCTTCCTCGCCGACGAGGAAGTCCTCGATCACCACACGGTGACCGGCGTCGCCCATCTTGTTGCCGAGCAGCATGTCGTCGATGGCGGCATGCGCTTCTTCCGGCGTCATTGCCACGATCACACCCTTGCCGGCGGCCAGGCCATCGGCCTTGATGACGATCGGTGCGCCCTTGCGGTCGATATACGCGTGCGCGGCGGCGGCATCGCTGAAGGTTTCATAAGCGGCGGTCGGAATGCCATGGCGCTTCATGAATGCCTTGGCGAAGTCCTTGGACGATTCAAGCTGGGCCGCATACTGGGTCGGGCCGAAGATCTTCAGCCCGGCCGCGCGGAACGCATCGACCACGCCGGCCGCCAGCGGCGCTTCCGGTCCGACCACGGTCAGCGCAACGTCCTCGTCGCGGGCGAATGCCACCAGCGCGGGAATGTCGGTGACGGCGATATTGGTCAGGTGCGGGTCGAGCGCCGTACCGGCGTTGCCGGGGGCAACGAAGACCTTGGAGACGCGGGGCGATTTGGCGATGCGCCAGGCGAGCGCATGCTCGCGACCGCCCCCGCCGATGACCATGACTTTCATGCTGTTTCCTCAATGTCTGCGACACGGGCCGTCAGCGACGACCCCGGTGGTCCGTTCGTCGGCCAGGCCTAGAACGAGATGTTGAATGCTTTGGGCACCGGATAGCGCAGGGTGGCCGCATCCGGTTGCAGTGTCATTTTGCGCTGGATGGCCTGCCCGCGCAGCCGCCCGCTCCAGTCGACTTCCAGTGAATAGAACGGCTTGCCCGCCTCGGGAACCAGGCGCCAGCTGGCGGTCAGCTCGGTGCTGACCGGGCAGTTCGACGCATCGGGGCAGGTGCCGGCATCGCTGGCGCTGGTGACCAGCTCGCCCATCGGGACGATATGGCCGTCGCGCGCAGCGAAGAATTCGACGTTCTCGCGGCTGTAGCCCATGTGCGTCCAGCCATTGCTGATCTGCCAGCCCCAGGCCTGCTCGCCGAGCCGGACCAGCCGGACCCCGGGCGCCATGCCCTGGGTACCGGCGGTCAGGGTACGGCTGTCCTTCAGCACGAAGTCGCCGGCCTGGTCGGCGAACAGCAGCGTTCGCACCTGGCCGGAAGCCGCGAAGCTGTCCATGCCGTCGCCCTGTGCATCCACGGTGTCGGCCACGAAGGCGGTCAGCGCGTAATGCACACCGTCGGCGGCGGTGAAGAACTGCGGGGCGAGGAAGTGGCCGTCGAGGCGGGTCGGGCCGTTCTGGGTCTCGGCATCGACCAGCCAGCGACCGGGTTTCGGACCGGCGCTCATCTTCTGCGCGCTGCGATAGTGCTCGAGACCGCGTTCCAGCGTCCGGCCGTCGGGTGCCGGTGCCACCGCCACCGCCGTGGCGGCGGGGGCAGCGGACACGGCGGCAGCCGGCGTGGTGGTCAGCATGCGGACCAGGACGGCCAGCACGATGCCCGCCAGCGCCAGAATGGCCAGAAACAGCAGCAGGGGTGTTTTTTTCCTGGTCACGGGCTTAGTGGCGGAAGTGGCGGAAGCCGGTAAATACCATGGCGATGCCGTGCTCGTCAGCTGCGGCGATCACTTCCTCGTCACGCATCGAGCCACCCGGCTGGATGATGGCGGCGATGCCCTGCTCGGCGATCACGTCGACCCCGTCGCGGAACGGGAAGAACGCATCCGACGCAGCCACGGCGTTCTTCAGTGCCAGACCGGCATCCTGCGCCTTGCGGGCGGCGATGCGGGTCGAGTCGACGCGGCTCATCTGGCCGGCGCCGATGCCGGCGGTCTGGCCGTTGGCAACGAACACGATGGCGTTCGACTTGACGAACTTGGCCACACGCCAGGCGAACAGCAGGTCGCCAAGCTGTTGCGCGGTCGGCTGGGCTTTGGTGACCACCTTCAGCTCGGCGGCGGTGACGTTCTTGATGTCCGGCGTCTGCACCAGCACGCCGCCGCCGACACGCTTCAGTTCGAAGCGGTTCGAGCCGGCGGCAATCGGCACTTCCAGCACGCGGACGTTTTTCTTCGCCGCGATCAACTGGCGCGCTTCGTCGGTGAACGACGGCGCGATCAGCACTTCGAGGAACTGGCCGGTCACGGCCTCGACGGTCGGGCCGTCCACTTCGCGGTTGAAGGCGATGATGCCGCCGAAGGCACTGGTGGTATCGGTCGCGAACGCCAGCCGGTAGGCGGTCAGCGGATCGGCTGCGACGGCGACACCGCACGGGTTCGCGTGCTTGACGATCACGCAGGCGGCATCCTCGAAGGTCTTGACCGCTTCCCATGCCGCATCGGCATCGGCGATGTTGTTGTAGCTGAGTTCCTTGCCCTGCAGCTGCCTGTAGTGGGCGAGGGCGCCCGGTGCCGGGTCGAGGTCGCGGTAGAACGCGGCGGCCTGGTGCGGATTTTCGCCGTAGCGCATGTCCTGGGCCTTGACCAGCTGGACATTGAGGCGGTTCGGGAAGATGACCCGGCTCGGCTTGCCGCTGAGTTCGCCATCGGACAGCGAAGTCAGCCAGTTGCTGATCGCGCCGTCATAGGCGGCGGTGTGGGTGAAGGCCTTCTTGGCCAGCGAGAAGCGCGTGGCGCGCGACAGGGCGCCGGTGGTCGAACCCAGTTCTTCGAGCAGCGGTGCGTAGTCGGCACTGTCGGTGACGATGGCGACGTGGGCCCAGTTCTTGGCTGCCGAGCGGACCATGGTCGGGCCGCCGATGTCGATGTTCTCGATGGCATCCTCGATGGTGCAGTCGGGATCGGCAACGGTGGACTCGAACGGATACAGGTTCACGCACACCAGGTCGATGTTGCCGATGCCGTGTTCGACCATCTTGGCGACATGTTCCGGCAGATCGCGGCGACCGAGAATGCCGCCATGGATTTTCGGATGCAGGGTCTTGACCCGGCCATCGAGCATTTCCGGGAAGCCGGTGTAGTCGGCGACCTCGATGACCGGCACATTGTTGTCGGCCAGCAACTTGGCAGTGCCGCCGGTGGAGAGGATTTCCACGCCATGGGCGGCGAGGCCGCGGGCGAAGTCGAGAATGCCGGTCTTGTCGGAAACGCTGATCAGCGCGCGTTCGATTTTGGTCATGACAGCCTTGATGGATGTGAGAGTCGAAAGGGAAAGGAGCCTGTTCACGGTCGCGGTCGGATCATGGCGCCTCCCGGCGTCATGACCCGCCGGGCTTACAGCATCTGGTACATCTTCATCTTTTTCCTGAGCGTATTCCGGTTCAGGCCCAGCAGGTCGGCGGCACGGGTCTGGTTGCCGCCGGCGTAATCGAGCACGACCTCGAGCAACGGCTTTTCCACCCGCGCCAGCACCATGTCGTAGATGGCGCACGGCTGTTCTCCGTCCAGATCCTGGAAATACTGCTCCATGGCGAGCCGGATGGATTCGGAAAGATGGTCGTGGCGTGGTGTCATTGTTGTCGTGCCGTCGAGGTTGAACAAGTCGCCGTCCGTCCGGAAGGCGGGTTACTGTGCATAGTCGAGCCGTGAACCGTGCTCGGCCAGGCGGTCGAAATAGTCGGCCACCGCCCGGTGCTGACCGGCGGTGGATTCCAGCTGGTACATCGCCTGCCGGAACGCATTGGCATCGCGCAGGCCGTTGGTATACCAGGCGATGTGCTTGCGGGCGACGCGGCAGCCCTGGTATTCACCATAGAAGCCATACAGGTCATCAAGGTGTTCCAGCAGCACGCCGCGCACTTCGCGGATCTCCGGCGGCGGCAGACGGGTGCCGGTGTCCAGATAGTGCTGGATCTCGCGGAAGATCCACGGCCGGCCCTGGGCGGCGCGGCCGATCATGATCGCGTCGGCGCCGGTGTGCGCCAGCACGGCGCGGGCTTTCTCCGGCGAATCGATGTCGCCGTTGGCGATGACCGGGATCGAGACCGCCGCCTTGACCGCCGCGATGGTGTCGTATTCGGCGTCGCCGCGATACAGGTCCTCGCGCGTGCGGCCGTGCAGCGCCAGTGCCTGGATGCCGGCGGCCTCGGCGATGCGGGCCACGGTCAGCGCATTGCGATGGTCGCGGCTCCAGCCGGTGCGGGTCTTCAGCGTGACCGGCACGTCGACCGCGCCGACCACGGCTTCCAGAATGCGGCCGACCAGCGCCTCGTCGCGCAGCAGCGCGCTGCCGGCGGCGACATTGCAGACCTTCTTGGCCGGGCAGCCCATATTGATGTCGATGATGGCAGCGCCGTAATCGACATTGCGCCGGGCCGCCTCGGCCATCTGCGCCGGATCGGCGCCGGCGATCTGTACCGAGATCGGTGCCGGTTCGCCACTGTGGTCGGCCCGCTTCAGCGTCTTGCGGGTGGTGGCCAGTGCGGTATTCGCGGCAATCATCTCGCTGACCGCCAGCCCGGCGCCGAAACGCCGGCACAGCATGCGGAACGGACGATCGGTGACCCCTGCCATCGGCGCGACGACAAGCTTGTTGGGGAGACGATGCGGACCGATGTTCATGTGTGCTTAAAAAATAGGCAATTGGGCAGCGAGGGGCGCCATTTTAATCGCTTTTCCACAGCGGGTAAAAAGCTTTTTGCCTAAATTTTGTGCGCTTTCAATCGATATCCCGCATGAGGCACGTGCCGCGTGCCGGCGCGGGCCCGGCAATGGCAGAATATTCACTTTGCACCCGTCGTCGACCCGGGGCCCACACGGTCGTCATGACATAATCCCCCCCATGAAAAGACTCGGCCTGTTCCTGATTCCTGCGCTGCTCGGCGGTTGCGCCGCTGTCGGCGTCAACTCCCCCAACCATGGCTTCGATGACGGCAATCTGTACCAGTATGCGGCGCGGCCGCTCAGCAGCGGCCAGGACGCCGAGCTGACCGTCTGGGCGCCGTATATGGGACTGGGCCAGCCGCAGCTGTACGAGGCGCTGTCGCACTATGCGGCGCGGGAGGCGCAGGCGCGTGGCTGCACCAGCTACCAGCTGTCGAACCAGACCAGCGGCATTACCAATACCCTGTGGCGCGGGCAGCGCTATGTGCGCGGCAATCTGCTGTGCACGGTGGCCGTGCCGCCGGCGCCGGTGGTGACCGATATGTATCCGCCGATCTACTCCGCGCCGGTGGCCGAACCGCTGGTGCGGCCGGCGCTGAAGCCGACCAAGGCGCCGGCGCGGAAAAAAACCGTGAAGAAGACAGTGAAGAAGAAAAAGCCGGCCGCCTGCGCCTGCCCGGCGCCGACACCGGCAGCCAAACCGAAGCCGTAGCAATCAGCAATAATGGCGCCATTTTGGCGCCATTATTGTTTTTGTGGTGCCATAATGGCACTGATACTGGCGTACGCCGGTTTCTCTGACATGGATTGCACGGATGCCAACGTATCCGGGAGAAGTGAAATGACGCTAGCAAAAGAGCGGGATGTCCCCGCTGCGGCCCGGGGGAGGATATCGGCGCGTGTTCCACAGAGCGTGCAGGAGCACCTGCAGCAGGCTGCCGATCTGACCGGCGCGACGCTTAACCAGTTTGTTGTCCAGGCGGCGCTGGATGCCGCGGAAAAGGTGCTGGCCAGGGAGCGATCTCTCTTATTGTCCGATGAGGAGGCCAGGCGCTTCTGTCAGTTGCTGGACCATCCATCCGAGCCCAATGCTGCCTTGCGTGGCGCTCATGAACGCTATTCCGCCAGAAAGGTTCCTCATGCAGGCACGGATTCAACCTTTGAATTCGACGCATGAGCGTGGTGCGTTTCGTTGTGGCCACGCTGAACTGGACCGCTGGCTGGCGGAGGTTGCCGGGCAGCACCAATTGAAGGACCTGTCGAGGACGTTCGTCCTTGCCAGTCTCGCTGAACCGGACAAGATCCTTGGGTTTTATTCGCTTGCGACCAGCGAGATTCCTACCGGGAACTTTCCGCCCGGGCTGGCCAGAAAACGTCCCCGAGTGATACCGGTTGCCCGCATGGGCCGGTTGGCGGTGGATGGGGCCTCGCAAGGGAAGGGATATGGAGAGACGCTGCTGCTGGATGCGCTGAAGCGGGTCGAGTCACTATCTGCGTCGATAGGAATCAATGCCGTTGTGGTCGATGCCAAGGACGACGACGCAGCGCGGTTCTACAGCCGCTATGGATTCACGCCGCTCAGTCATCATCCCCTCACGCTGGTCATGCCGCTAACCCTCGTTCGTCAGCTTGGGTCGTAGCGGATAAAGAGGAACGCTGTCTGAAAACAAAACCCCCGCACGTGGCGTGCGGGGGTTTTGTCTGCATCTGGCGAAGTCAGCCTGTAAGCCGGGTTCTGTGTCGGACGGTTGCCCGTCCCAGACAGTCATTCCTCTAGGCGTACGGTTACCCGCACGCTCCAGCAACCTACCCGGGAACAACGCGAGCCGCGTTGGCGCTCCCTGCTTGGTCTTGCTCCGGATGGGGTTTAGCCTGCCGTCCGTGTCGCCACGTCCGCGGTGCGCTCTTACCGGGACCGGTTGCCCGATCCGTTCCCGAAGGAATCCACCTTTTCACCCTTGCCTGTGCCGGTTGCCCGGCCATCGGCGGTTCTGCTCTCTGTTCCACTTTCCGTCGCCTCGCGACGCCCGGCCGTTAGCCGGCATCCTGCTCTGTGGAGCCCGGACTTTCCTCCCCCCGCGAACGGGCGGCGACTGTCCGGCTGACTTCGATGCGCATTCTAACCGATGCCGGGCCGGACGTTGTTCTTACTTCAGCCGGACCGAAAGCGACGGGCGTCCGCCTGCATGGCCAGTCTGCTTACTTGACCGAAATCCTGTCGAACACGCCGCCGTCGGCAAAGTGGGTGTGAGCGACCTTCGCCCAGCCACCGAGCGACTGGATGGTGAACAGCTTTACGTTCGGGAACTGCGACGCGTATTTGGCGGCGACATTCTTGTCGATCGGGCGATAGTAGTTCTCGGCAATGAGGGTCTGCGCTGCCGGCGTGTACAGGTAGTTCAGGTAATCCGTGGCGATGGCACGGGTGCCCTTCTTGTCGACGTTCCTGTCGACCACCGCCACCGGCGGTTCGGCCAGAATGGACACACTCGGGGCGACGATGTCGAACTTGTCCGGACCCAGCTCCTTCTTCGACATCAGCGCTTCGTTTTCCCAGGCCAGCAGCACATCGCCCATCCCGCGTTCGACAAAGGTCATGGTCGCGCCGCGTGCGCCGGTATCCAGCACCGGCACGTGCCTGAACAGTTCCTTCAGGTAGGCGGTGGCGGTCTGGGCGTTGCCGCCAGGCTGCTTCAGCGCCCAGCCCCAGGCCGCGAGGTAGTTCCAGCGTGCGCCACCGGAGGTTTTCGGGTTCGGGGTGATGACCTGTACGCCCGGCTTGACCAGGTCGCCCCAGTCCCTGATGTTCTTCGGATTGCCCTTGCGGACCAGGAACACGATGGTCGAGGTGTACGGGCTGGCATTGTGCGGCAGGCGGCTCTGCCAGCTGGCCGGCAGCGCCCTGGTGCGTTCGGCGATTTCGTCGATGTCCCAGGCCAGCGCCAGCGTCACCACATCGGCCGGAATGCCGTCGATGACCGAGCGGGCCTGCTTGCCCGAGCCACCATGCGATTGCTGGATGGTCAGGGTATTGCCCGGATGCTTGCCCTGCCATTCCTTGACGAAGGACGCATTCACGTCCTTGTACAGCTCGCGCGTCGGGTCATACGACACGTTCAGCAGTTTGTAGTCGGCAGCGAGGGCATGGCCGGCGGTGGCCAGCAGCGCGGCGAAGAGCAGGGTGCGTTTCATCAGGGGGACTCCGTGGGTGTGGGGTAGCGTGGAGCCATGCTAAGACGAAACGAATATTCCAAAAAATAATGGAAAATCCTTACGTAATTTCTTTTTGGTCTATTGAGGCGGTCAGCCCCGGCAGGAACGCTGCTTTACAACGTCAACATACCCTCTGAGAATCGCCGCATGATCTCGCTCTCACTGCACCCGCTTCGGACCGAACTGAATGACGAAGCCCATGCCCGACCTTCGCTGCCGGTGGCCGCGCCGGCCCGGTTGACGTCACTGACGTTTTTCTTCGAGCGCGACAGCGGCGAGCAACTGGCCGCCGTGTCCGCACTGGCGGCCCGCCTCGGCATGGATGCGCCGCCGGCTGGCGCCACGCACTATGTCGGCCGGGCCGGCGAGCTGACCGTCAGCTGGTCGCGGCATACCGAATTCGTCAATTACATCTTCGGTCTGGACGGGACCGGCGGCGATCCGTTCGTGCAGAACGCGCTGACCCATATCCCGGACGACTGGCTGGAAACCGTGCCCGGGCAGATGCTGGCCGGCGTCCATGCGCTGATCATCGATGCCGGCGCCGCCGGGCAGCTGGACCAGATGGCGGCCCGGTGGTTTTCCGCCCATGACCTGATCGGCGCCGACCTGGCCGACGGCAATGCGATGGCGCTGACCGACCTGCGGCTGCATGACGACGCCTATGCCGGAGTCGGCTTCGTGCGCTACGTGATGCTGAACCGCGACATGAGCGCCCGCCAGGCCGGGCGCATGCTCGGTCGTCTGTTCGAGATCGAGACCTACCGCATGCTGGCGCTGCTGGCACTGCCGCTGGCCAAGCAGCAGATCCGCGAACTGGACCTGCTCGGTGTCGCCTTGCGCGATGCGACGCGGCGGCTGCGCGCGACCGACGAAGAGCCGGCGCTGCTGGCCGATCTGGCCGGGCTGTCGGCGCAACTGGAGGATGCCGTCAGTGCCAGCCAATACCGTTTTTCCGCTGCCAGCGCCTATTACGAACTGGTCGGGCGGCGCATCGGCGAGCTGCGCGAGTCGCGCATTGCCGGTCTGCAGCCGTTTCGCGAATTCATGGAGCGCCGGCTGGCGCCGGCCATGGCGACCTGCGAAACCGCCACCCGGCGCCAGGAACGGCTGTCGACGCGGCTGCAGCGTGCAACGGCGCTGATGCGGACCCGCATCGAGGTCGGCCTGCAACAGCAGAACCAGCAACTGCTGCAGTCGATGGACCGGCGTGCCGAGCTGCAACTGCGACTGCAGGAAACGGTCGAAGGGCTGTCGGTCGGCGTGCTGACCTACTATGCCGTCGGCCTGTTTGCGTATGCGGCCAAGGCGGTCAAGGCTGCCGGCTGGCATGTGAATCCCGAACTGGCCACCGGCCTGGCCATCGTGCCGATCGCCGCCTGCGTGTGGTTCGGCGTCCAGTTCGCGAAGCGGCGACTGCTGCACGACGATTGATGGCGGGGCGCGCCGGCTTCGCTGACTGTTGTAACATCGACGGCATATTCCGAGGAAACGCGAGATGGACATCCAGACCTATATGCACGAACTGGGCCGTGCCGCCCGCGCCGCCAGCCGCGAGATGGCGCGCGCCGACACGCTGACCAAGAATACCGCGCTGCACGCGATTGCCGATGCGATCGATGCGGCCACCGACGCGCTGCTCGAAGCCAATGCCGAGGATGTGGCCGCCGCGCTGGCCGATGGCCTGGCACCGGCGATGATCGACCGGCTGACGCTGAACGAAAAGACCATTGCGACCATGTCAGAAGGGCTGCGCCAGATTGCCACGCTGCCGGATCCGGTCGGCGAGATGGGCGGCTTCGCCTACCGGCCGTCCGGCATCCAGCTCGGCAAGATGCGGGTGCCGCTCGGCGTGATCGGCATCATCTATGAAGCCCGCCCGAACGTGACCGCCGATGCCGCCGGTCTGTGCCTGAAGGCCGGCAATGCGGTGATTCTGCGCGGCGGCAGCGAAGCGATCCGCTCGAATCGCGCCATTGCCGATTGCGTCAGCGCCGGGCTGGAGCAGGCCGGGCTGCCGGCCACCGCCGTGCAGGTGGTGGAGACGACCGACCGTGCTGCTGTCGGCCAGCTGATCACCATGCCCGAATACGTCGACGTGATCGTGCCGCGCGGCGGCAAGGGGCTGATCGCCCGCATCAGCGCCGAGGCGCGGGTGCCGGTCATCAAGCATCTGGACGGCAACTGTCATACCTATGTCGACGTCGACGCCGATCTGGTCAAGGCGCTGTCGATCTGCGACAACGCCAAGACCCAGCGCTACGGCACTTGCAACACCATGGAAACGCTGCTGGTGAATGCGGTGGTCGCGGCGGAGTTCCTGCCGCAGATCTGCGCGATCTACCTCGACAAGGGCGTCGAGTTGCGCGGTGACGACACGGTGCGCGCACTGGTCGGTGCGGACAGGGTGGCGGCGGCGACCGAAGACGACTGGTTTACCGAATATGCGGCGCCGATCCTGGCGCTGAAGGTGGTTGACGGGCTGGACAGCGCGATCGCGCATATCAACCACTACGGCAGCCATCACACCGATGTGATCGTGACCGAGAATTACACGTCGGCGCGCCGTTTCCTGCGCGAGGTGGACTCCAGCTCGGTGATGGTCAATGCCAGCAGCCGTTTTGCCGATGGTTTCGAGTACGGGCTGGGTGCCGAAATCGGCATTTCCACCGACAAGATCCATGCGCGTGGTCCGGTCGGGCTGCTGGGGCTGACCAGCGAGAAGTGGATCGTGCTCGGCGACGGCCAGATCCGCGTCTGAGAGACGGCATGACCGGGCTGGCCGGGTGTCCGGCCAGCCACTATCCTGAATACGTTCGTCCTGCCCGCGGAGTTTCGCCATGACGCTTTCCCGTTCCCAGCAGCGCTATGTCGATGGCAAGACGCAACGCCGCTTCACCCCGCGCCGCAGCCATGGCGAACTGTCGCTGGCCGCGGCGCGTGATCCGGTCGCCATGATCGAGACATCCAGCCAGGGGCGGGTGCCGGCGCTGGTGCCGCTGCGTTACCAGCGCATGCTGGCGTCGCCGTTTGCCTTCTTCCGGGGCGTGTCGCTGATCCAGGCCGCCGATCTCGCCGCCGGGCCGGACAGCGGCATCATCGTCCAGGCCTGTGGCGATGCCCATCTGATGAATTTCGGCTTTTTCGCCTCGCCGGAACGCAACCTGCTGTTCGACATCAACGATTTCGATGAAACCCATCCCGCACCATGGGAATGGGATCTGAAGCGCCTGCTGGTCAGCCTGGTGCTGGCCGGGCGCGAACAGGGCTTTTCCGCGGCTACCATCGAGGCGGCTGTCCGGGCGGCCACCACCAACTACCAGGCCTTTGTTCACCGTGCGACCGGCATGGGGGCGATGGCGGTCTGGTACGACCGGGTGTCGATGGACATGCTGCAGCAGCGGGTCGAGGACGACCCGGCGCTGAAGAAGCGACTCAACAAGCTGGCGCAGCAGGCGGTCGGCCGTACCAATGAAAAACTGCTGCCGAAGATCACCACCGTCGAAAATGGCATGCTGCGGTTCAAGGAAATGCCGCCGACACTGTTCCATACCCATGACGACGGTTCGCTGCTGCCGAATGACGACAGCTGGCTGGCCTCCGGCAACTGGCAGGCGATGGTCGAGCCGATGATGGCGGACTACCTGGCCACGCTGATCGACGATCGTCGTGCGCTGTTGTCACGGTTCCGCATGGAAGACATGGCATTCAAGGTGGTCGGGGTCGGCAGTGTCGGTACCCGCTGCCTGGTGATGCTGCTGCAGGACGATGGCGACGAGCCGCTGTTCCTGCAGATCAAGGAGGCCAGACCGTCGGTGCTGGAAGGTCATACCGGCCGCTCCGCCTTCAGCCATGAGGGGGAGCGGGTGGTGTCCGGCCAGCGGCTGATGCAGGCGGCCAGCGATGTGTTCCTCGGCTGGACCACGGGCCCGGCCGGGCGGCACTTCTATGTGCGGCAGCTGCGTGACATGAAAACTTCGGTGTCGCTGGCCGAGATGGATTCCGGCACGCTGGAAGCGTACGGCCGGGTCTGTGCCCGCACGCTGGCGCGCGCGCATGCGAAGTCCAGCGGTCGGGCTGCGGAAATTGCCGGCTACTTTGGTCAGAGCGCGGTGCTGGTCGATGCGCTGGTGCGGTACGCGCACGGCTATGCCGACCAGGTGGAGGCCGATTACGATGCGTACCGGCAGGCGGTCCAGCAAGGGCGGATTTCGATCGACACCGGCGACCCGCTGAAAACGGGGGCGCTGTGAAGCCGGCGCCGCGCTACCGCCTGCTGCATGGCAGTGGGCGGACCGTGCTGCGGCTGGGCCTGCTTGCGGTCAGCCGCCGGGCCCTGCGGGCGCGCCGGCCGGTTCTGGCCGGCGGTCTGCTGGTGCTGGCCTGGGTATTGCGCCCGCGCTGACGCCGGCTGCTACCAGAAGCGTTCGCCGGGGGCGAGGTAGCGCCACTGGCCGAGCGGCAGGTCACCGAGCAGCACCTTGCCGATGCGCACGCGCTTGAGGCCGACCACCCGCAGGCCGACCAGTTCGCACATGCGACGGATCTGGCGCTTCTTGCCCTCGTTCAGCACGAAGCGCAGCTGGTCGCGATTCTGCCACCACACCCGTGCCGGCTTCAGTGCCTCGCCATCGAGTGACAGGCCGTGGTTCAGCAGGCGCAGGCCGTCGGCATTCAGGCGGCCTTCGACCCGGACCAGGTATTCCTTGTCCACCGGCGAGTCCTCGCCGATCAACTGCCGGGCGATGCGGCCGTCCTGGGTCAGCACCAGCAGGCCGGTCGAGTCGATGTCGAGCCGGCCGGCCGGTGCCAGACCCTGCAGGTGCTCGCGCCGGAAGGTCTGGCGACTGGCGTCACCTTCCCACAGATTGGCCGGCAGGATCAGCGCGGCGGCGGGCTGGTAACCTTTTTCCGCCTGGCCGGACACATAGCCGATCGGCTTGTTGATCAGCACGGTCACCCGCGCCGCCTGTGCCTCGCTGGCCACGCGGTCGAGGTCGATGCGCTGGTTCGGAAATACCTTGCTGCCCAGTTCGCTGACGACGACGCCGTCAACGCGAACCAGACCGCGGGCAATGTAGTCGTCCGCCTCGCGACGCGAGCACAGGCCCAGTTCGGACATGCGCTTGGACAGGCGGATCTTGTCGGTGTCTTCCATGATGGGATCCCGGGTAATGGACTGGTTCCCGCAGCAAGGGTGGGAATCAGCATGGCAAGCAATGAATGCGAACGTCCGGCGCGCGGCCGGACGTGGGTATGGGAGGCAGTATATCAGCCGATCTGGCGGCAATTCTCGGCAAAGCGGTGTTCACCATCCGCGCCGCGCCAGAACAGGGCGCTGCCCGGAGGGTCCGTCTGCCATTGCCAGACCAGCTGGGCATTCTCGAAACGGTTGCCCTGTTCGGATGCCACCGGCGTCAGCAGGTAGTGGCGATCACGGTAGCGCAGATCGACACGGGTCAGGCCGGACAGGTCCAGCGGCATGTCGCGCACGGTGAAGCGGACGCCGTTGTCGCAGCGGTAGCGGTCGACGCCGGCCGCCTTCGCCGCCGGCGCGGCGAGCAGCGCGGCAAGCAGCGCCGGGTACAGCAGGCCGGGGCGAAGGGTCATGTTCGTGCGCGCCGATCAGTGTTCCTGCAGGCGTTCCTGGACATAGGCCGAGTCGCGCAGCTGACGCATCCAGTCGGCGTAGGCCTGTTCGGCCTTGCGGGCGCGCAGTTCCTGGCGGACTTCGTTGCGCTCGCGCTCATTGCCGACGTCCTGCTGGCGCGAACCGGCGATCTGGATCAGGTGCCAGCCGAACTGGGTGCGGACCGGTTCGGACAACTGACCCGGCTTCAGCGCCTGATAGGCGCGCTCGAAATCAGGCACCATGTCGCCGGGGTTGACCCAGCCCAGTTCGCCACCGCGCGCGGCACTGCCATCCTCGGAGTAGAGCTTGGCGGCTTCGGCGAACGGCATGCCCTTCTGGATGCGGTCGCGGATCTGCAGGATGCGGTTCTTGGCATCCTGTTCGCTGACCGCCTCGTTGGTACGCACCAGGATATGGGCGACGCTGGTCTGCTCGACCATCTGCGCCTGGCCGCGGGTGCGCTTTTCCTCGAGCTTCAGGATGTGCAGGCCGTTGGCAGAACGCAGGATCGGCGTGTGCTGGCCGACCTGCAACGGGTCGATGGCCGCGACGAACGGTGCCGGCAGGCGGGCTGCGCTGCGCCAGCCGAGTTCGCCGCCGCTGAGGGCATCGCCGGCATCGGAGAACGAGGCGGCAACCTGGGCGAACGGCTTGCCGGCCTGCAGCAGGGCGATCGCCTCATTGGCACGCGCCTGTTTCTTGGCGATGTCCTGCGGATTGGCCTGGTCCGGCAGCGAGACGAGGATATGGGCCAGCCGGTATTCGGTGCGGCTGGCATTGACGGCGCTCTTCAGTACGGCATCGACTTCGCTGTCGGACACGAACACCTTGCTGTCGACTTCGCGTTCGCGCAGGCGGTCGATCATGACCTGCTTGCGCAGGGTCTCGCGGAAGGCCTGCTCGCTGGTCCCGCTCTGCTTGAGCTTGTCGCGGAACTGCGCCGTGGTCAGCTTGTTCTGCTGCGCCAGACGGTCGATCACCCGGTCGAGCTCGTTGTCGTCGATGCGGATGCCATTGTTGGTCGCGTACTGCAGCAGCACTTCCTCGTTGACCATGCGGTCCAGCACTTGCTGTTCCAGCACGGCGTCGGCAGGCAGCGGCACATTCTGTTTCTTCAGCTGCTGCACCGCCTCGGCCACCCGGGCGGACAACTGCCGCTGGGTGATGACGCCCTTGTTCACGACCGCGACGATACGGTCGGCGGTGCGGACTTCGGCGGCGGCGAGCGCAGGCTGCGCCAGCAGACTGGCGGCCAGGATCAGGGCGGAGGGGCGGAGGAGCGGTCGAAGGTTCATTGGAGGATAGCGTTCTTGTTTGACTCGGTATAGCCAGGGATGGCCAGCTTGAGTGCATCGAGGGGATTGTTGCCCAGACGGCCGAATTCCGCCAACTCCAGCTGGAAGAAATAGCTGGTCTTGGTGTCGTTCAGGCTGGATACATAGTGCTGGACCACGAAGCGCGCTGCCCAGCAGCCGGCACGGTATTCGACGCCGGCCAGGTGTTCCAGCGGCGTGCTGTCGGTCAGCGAGTAGTTTTCCCGTGCCACGCCATACCAGCGCGGGGCGATCGGCCACATGACGCCGAGGTCGATCTGGCGCTGGTTTTCATACACCTGGGAGCCGACCTGGACCTGGCGGTCGTAGCGGTAGCGCAGCGACGCGACCCGGTCCGGATCGGGCGAGTAGCGGATGCCGGTGCTGTAGCGCTCGGCTTCCTTCAGCGTGTTGTTCCACTGGTAGTTGGCTTCGACCGACGTGCGGCGGTTCAGGTCGCCGCCGATGGTGCCGAGTACGTCCGACAGCCCCTTCTGCGGCGCGGTGCCACCGGGCAGCGTCACGCGCTGGTCGATGAACGAGTAGCGGCCGGCCAGGCCGAAGCGCAGGCGCTCGATGCCATTTTCGGGATCGAGAAAGCGCGTGGTCGCACCGAAGGTGACCTGGTTGGCATCGTTGATGCGGTCGCCGCCGGTAAAGCGGTTTTCGGTAAAGATCTGCGCGAAGTCGAACGTGTTTTCCGTGGTGTCGAACACCGGCAGTTTCGACTGGTCGCGATACGGGATGTTCACGTAGTACAGCCGCGGCTCGAGGGTCTGCACCATGTCGCGGCCGAACAGATTCAATGGCCGTTCGAAATACATGCCCGAATCCAGGCTGACGATCGGCAGCGTGCGCGATTCGTTGCCCTGTTCCTGGTCGGTGCCGGAGCGGCTGTTCAGGCTGTAGTCGGTGTAGTGCACACCGAACTTCGGTGTGACGTAACCCCAGCTGCTGGTCAGCGGCAGCGATACCGACGGGTAGGCGATGAAGCGCTCGCCTTCCTGCTTGGTCGGGTGGGCAAAGCTGACGAATTCCGAATCGAATTTCAGGTTCAGCGGGGTACCGAGGCCGATATTCGCGTCCGTGCCGGTGGTGAACAGCAGTTGCGGCATGCGCTGGTACGGCGGATCGACCGGGGCGGCCGGGTCCTGCAGCGTCTGGTATTTCTGTGCACGCAGGGTCCAGCTGCCCCAGCCCGGATTCCAGTACAGCGACACGTCCTGCAGCAGGTTGATGTTGTCGGCCACGGCAAAACGGCCGCTGCCGAGGTCGCGGAAGTAGTTGCTGTCGCTGGCGTGGTTGTAGTTGATCGCCAGATTCAGTTCCGGTGTCAGCTGCTGGTTGTGGCGGATGGACAGATAGTCGCGCGTCTGACCTTCCTTCCGGTCGTCGAGCACTTCAGCCGCAATGCTGCCGCTGTAGCCCGGCTGCAGGTAGCGGAATTCACCGCCCAGCTGCAGGCCGCGATTGGCGATCAGGCGCGGCGTCAGCGTCGCATCCATGTTCGGTGCGATATTCCAGTAGTACGGCAGCGTGAAATCGAGGCCGTTGCCGGAATCGTAGCGGAAGGTCGGCATCAGCAGGCCGGACTTGCGCTCATTGCTGAGCGGGAAGTCGAGATACGGCGTCCACAGGATGGGCACGCCCTGGAACTCGAAGTAACCGTTGCGGGCGGTACCGACATTGGTGGTGTAGTCGAGGTCGATATCGCGGGCGTTGATGTACCAGTCGTCGCGGCCGGGGTCACAGGTGGTGAAGCGGCCACGGAAAATGTTGTAGGTGTCCTTGCCGGTCATGTCGACGCGCTCGCCCTTGCCGCGCAGCTTGCTGTCGGTGCGGGTCAGGTCGGCATCGAACAGCACGCCGCGGCTTTCGTCCATCGCGTAGTCGAGGTCGCGGCCGATGACGGTGTCGGTCGGGCGGCTCAGCTTGACCCGGTCGCCGGCCAGTGCGCGGCCCCTGGCCTGGTAGTAATCGAGCCAGTCTGACTCGATGGTCTGGTCGCCGCGAACGACGACGACATTGCCTTCGGCATGCAGGCGATCATTGACGATCCCGTCGATCTGGTCGGCGGTGACGGTGGTTTCCGGTTCGGCGGCGGTCGCTTGCGCGGGCGTCGTCGGTGTGGCTGGAGCGGGCTCGGCGGCTGCGGCGAATGCGGATAGCAAGGCGGCAACAAGCGGGGTCACGCGAAAAATGCGCATGGGCGGGGGCGGACTGGATTGCGGTGGAAAAACCGGCGATGGGAGCATTATCTGCAACCTGGCGTCGGACTGCGACGAATTATGCCGGCTGACAGTGGAAAATCTTGCGTAAAATCGCACAGTTTGCCATTTGCCGCAATTCCGGACACCCGATGACACGACTTTCCACCCTGCAGAACTGGGTCAGTGACCAGTGCGCCGTACCGAACCTCGAACTGACGCCCGCCTCGAGCGATGCGAGCTTCCGCCGCTACTTCCGCGCGGTGCTGCCCGACCGCAGCGTCGTGGTGATGGATGCGCCGCCCGAGCACGAGGACTGCCGGCCGTTCATCCACGTCGCCGGACTGTTTGCCGATGTGCATGTGCCGAAAATCCATGCCAGTGACCTCGATCAGGGCTTCCTGCTGCTGGAAGACCTCGGCTCGACCACCTATCTGGACGTGCTCGATGCCGACAACGCCCGCGCACTGTATCTGGATGCCATCGACGCGCTGGTGCGCATCCAGCTCGCCAGCCGCCCCGGTGTGCTGCCGGATTACGATGCCGCGCTGCTGACGCGGGAAATGTCGCTGTTTCCGGACTGGTTCGCCGGTACCCATCTGAAAAAACCATTCACGCTGGCCCAGCGCAAGGTCTGGGACGAAGCGGTCGAACGGATTGTCGCCAATGTCCTGGCCCAGCCGAAGGTGTTCGTCCACCGCGACTACCACAGCCGCAATCTGATGCTGTCCGCGGGTGACAATCCCGGCGTCATCGATTTTCAGGATGCGGTGTACGGGCCGATCACCTATGACCTGGTGTCGCTGCTGAAAGATGCCTATGTCGAGTGGGATGAAGAGTTCTGTCTCGACCTGGTCATCCGCTACTGGGAAAAGGCGCGCAAGGCCGGCCTGCCGGTCGACCCGTCGATCGACCAGCTGTATCGCGACTACGAGTGGATGGGCGTGCAGCGCCACCTGAAAGTCGCCGGCATTTTCGCCCGGCTCAGTCACCGTGACGGCAAGGACGGCTATCTGAACGATATCCCGCGCGTGCTCACCTATCTGAAGCGGGTGTGCAACCGCTATGTGGAACTGCGCCCGCTGGGTGAGCTGATCCGCGACCTGTCCGGCGAAGTGACCGCGACCGGTTTCACCTTCTGAGCATGACGATGACGGACATGAAAGCCATGGTGCTGGCAGCCGGTCGCGGCGAGCGCATGCGGCCGCTGACCGATACCACGCCCAAGCCGTTGCTGCAGGTCGGGGCGGAACCGCTGATCGGCTGGCACCTGCGCCATCTGGTCCGGGCCGGGCTGAACGATATCGTCATCAATACCGCCTGGCTGGGGGAACGCATTGAACAGGTGCTGGGCGATGGCGCCGGTTACGGCGCGCGGCTGCACTATTCGCGAGAGGGCACGGCGCTGGAAACCGCCGGCGGCATCGCGACCGCGCTGCCGTGGCTGGGCGAGCGGCCGTTCATGGTCGTCAATGGTGATGTGCTGACCGATATCGACTTTGCCGCCCTGGCCCGCGCCGGCGCGATGCTGGACGGCGTGACCCGGCTTGCGCACCTGGTGCTGGTCGCCAATCCGGCGCATCACCCGCACGGGGACTTCGACCTCGATGCCGACGGGCGGGTCGTCGACGCGCCGCGGCATACCTTCAGCGGCATTGGCGTCTATCACCCGGCGCTGTTCGTCGGGCTGGCCGCCGGTCAGCCGGCG
This sequence comes from Microvirgula sp. AG722, assembly GCF_003269145.1. NCBI lineage: Bacteria > Pseudomonadati > Pseudomonadota > Betaproteobacteria > Neisseriales > Aquaspirillaceae > Microvirgula > Microvirgula sp. AG722. Next base: position 39,861 of record NZ_QLTJ01000015.1, read on the forward strand.
AAGCTGGCGCCGCTGCTGCGCGAGGCCATGGCGCGGCGCCAGGTCAGCGGCGTGCTGCACGACGGGCTGTGGCTGGATGTCGGCACGGTCGAGCGACTGGACGCGGCACGGCAGATCGCGGCGGCATGGTCGTGAGCACCACGCCGGGTCTGGCAGTTCCCCGTCGCCTGCTGGGCATCGATCCCGGCTCGCGGGTGACCGGCTTCGGCGTGATCGACATCATCGGCCAGCAGCGGGTCTATGTGGCCTCCGGCTGCATCCGCACCCAGCCGGGGGCGCCGCTGACCGATCGCATCCGCACCCTGCTCGACGGACTGTCCGAAGTGGCCGCGGCCTATCTGCCGGCCGAGGCGGCGGTCGAGCAGGTATTCGTCAACGTGAATCCGAAGGCGACGCTGATGCTGGGCCAGGCGCGTGGCGCCATCCTGTCCGCGCTGGTGCTGGCCGGTCTGCCGATTTCCGAATACACCGCGCTGCAGGTCAAGCAGTCGGTAGTCGGTCACGGCAAGGCCGACAAGACCCAGGTCCAGCACATGGTGGTGCGGCTGCTGAAACTGTCCGGCACGCCGCAGGCCGATGCGGCCGATGCGCTGGCGGTGGCGCTGTGCCATGCCAATCACAGTCATGCTGCCATTGCCGGCTTTGCCCGCGACGGGCTGCGGATACGCGGCGGCCGGCTGGCCTGAATCGTCCGCCCCGGGTCCGATCCCTGCACCCGACACGGTGTCGGTCGTGCGCCGCAGGTGGTATGGTCGTGTGGCACAGCCTCAGTCCGCCGCCGCCCGTTCTCTGCGCCGAGGTTTATCGACCTCCTGACGGCGGATATACTCTGCTGCAATACGGACGCTGTTTTCAGTCGCGCGACCTTCACCAGGGGCGCGCGATACGTTTTCAAGCCCCCCGATTTCCTACTTACCGACAGATTTGCGATTGCCCGACATGCAAGAACACTACAGCCCGCGCGAGATCGAAACCGCCGCGCAACAACACTGGGACACCACCGCCGCGTTCCGCGCCGTCGAAGACACCGCCAAGCCGAAGTTCTACTGCCTGTCGATGTTCCCGTATCCGTCGGGCAAGCTGCACATGGGCCACGTCCGCAACTACACCATCGGCGACGTGCTGTCGCGCTACATGCGCATGCGCGGTTTCAATGTCCTGCAGCCGATGGGCTGGGACGCGTTCGGCATGCCGGCGGAAAACGCCGCGCTGAAGAACCAGGTCGCACCGGCGGCGTGGACCTATTCGAACATCGACTACATGCGCGCCCAGCTGAAGCGGCTCGGCTTCGCCATCGACTGGGAACGGGAAGTCGCGACCTGCAAGCCCGACTACTATCGCTGGGAACAGTGGTTGTTCACCCAGCTGTTCAACAAGGGCATCATCTACCGCAAGAACGGGGTGGTGAACTGGGACCCGGTCGACCAGACCGTGCTGGCCAACGAGCAGGTGATCGACGGGCGCGGCTGGCGTTCGGGCGCGCTGGTCGAAAAGCGCGAAATCCCGATGTACTACTTCAAGATCACTGCCTACGCCGACGAGCTGCTGGCCGATCTGGACAAGCTGGACTGGCCGCCGCAAGTGGTCACCATGCAGAAGAACTGGATCGGCAAGAGCTTCGGTGCCGACATCGTGTTCCCGTATGACGTGGATTCGATCGGTCATGCCGGCGAGCTGAAGGTGTACACCACCCGTCCGGACACGCTGATGGGCGCGACCTATGTCGCCGTCGCTGCCGAGCACGCGCTGGCCACCCAGGCCGCCGCCGGCAACCCGGCACTGGCTGCCTTCATCGCCGAGTGCAAGCGCGGTGGCGTGTCCGAGGCCGACCTCGCCACCCAGGAAAAGAAGGGCATGGCGACCGGCCTGTTCGTCGTCCATCCGCTGACCGGTGAAAAGCTGCCGGTCTGGGTCGCCAACTACGTGCTGATGGGGTACGGCGAGGGGGCGGTGATGGCCGTGCCGGCGCATGACGAACGCGACTTCGCCTTCGCCAATCTGTATGCGCTGCCGATCAGGCAGGTGATCGCCCGCCGCGACGGCGACAATGATTACGATGCCGGCCAGTGGCAGGAATGGTATGGCGCCAAGGACGACAGCGTGCTGACGGTGAACTCCGGCAAGTACGACGGCCTTACGCCGCAGGCGGCCTTCACCGCCATCGTCGACGACCTGGCCGCGCAGCAGCATGGTGCAAAGCGCACCCAGTATCGCCTGCGCGACTGGGGCATCTCGCGCCAGCGCTACTGGGGCTGCCCGATCCCGATCATCCATTGCGACAGCTGCGGCGACGTGCCGGTCCCGGCCGACCAGTTGCCGGTGGTGCTGCCGGAAGACGTGGTGCCGGACGGTTCCGGCAATCCGCTGGCCAGACTGCCGTCGTTCTACCAGACCACCTGCCCGACCTGCGGCAAGCCGGCCCGGCGCGAAACCGACACCATGGACACCTTCGTCGAGTCGAGCTGGTACTTCGCCCGCTATGCGTCGCCGGACTGCGCCAACGGCATGGTCGATGCGCGTGCCGGCTACTGGATGAATGTCGACCAGTACATCGGCGGCATCGAACACGCCATCCTGCACCTGCTGTACGCCCGCTTCTTCAACAAGCTGATGCGTGATGAAGGCCTGCTGAACAACGACGAGCCGTTCCAGCGCCTGCTGACCCAGGGCATGGTGGTGTGCGAAACCTTCTATCGCGACCTCGACAATGGCGGCAAGGAATGGATTGCCCCGGCCGACGTCGTCATCGAACGTGACGGCAAGGGCAAGATCGTTGCCGCCACCCATCGCATCGACGGCCTGCCGGTCGTGGTCGGCGGCATCGAGAAGATGTCGAAGTCGAAGAACAACGGCGTCGATCCGCAAGCGCTGATCGAATCGCATGGCGCCGATACCGCCCGCCTGTTCATGATGTTCGCCGCCCCGCCGAGCCAGTCGCTGGAGTGGTCGGACGCTGGCGTCGAGGGCGCATTCCGCTTCCTCAAGCGGCTGTGGAAGACCGTGCACGAATTCGTGGCCGATGGCGTGGTGACGGCCTATGCCGGCGGCGAGCTGGATGCCGGACAGAAGGCGCTGCGCTTCAAGCTGCACAGCACCATCCAGAAGGTCAGCGACGACTTTGGCGTGCGCCAGCAGTTCAATACTGCCATCGCGGCGGTGATGGAATTGCTGAACACCTATGACAAGACCGGTCGTGGCGATGCCACCGGCCGCGCGGTCGGCCAGGAAGTGCTGGAAACCGCCGTGCTGCTGCTGTCGCCGATCGTGCCGCATATCGCCGAAGCGCTGTGGAGCGCCCTGCGTCCGGACAGCGCCCTGCTCGACCAGGCGTGGCCGCTGGTCGATGCCGCCGCGCTGGTGCAGGACGAAATCGAGCTGGTGGTACAGGTCAACGGCAAGCTGCGCGGCAATGTCACGGTATCGAAGGATGCCGGTCGCGACGCGATCGAGGCCGCCGCGCTGGCGAACGACAATGTGGTGAAGTTCATGGAAGGTCGTCCGGCGAAGAAAGTCATCGTCGTGCCGGGCCGGCTGGTGAACATCGTCGTCTGAGATTGACCCCCGCGCCCCCGCCGCCAGTGACGGGGGCGCCCATTCACCGGGAGCCCCGATGTTTTCCATGCGTACCGTATTCGTCGCGCTTGTCGCGCTGGCCCTGACTGCCTGCGGCTTCCACCTGCGCGGCAGTCCGGAAGACACGGCAATGATGAAAATGCCGTTCAAGTCGGTCTATGTGGCGCCGGGCAGCCAGATTTACCCGTCCATCGTGCGTCAGCTGGCCTTCCGCCCCGACGTGGTACGGGTGAACGACATCAAGGCCGCCGAGGCCGTGCTGCGCGTGGCCGGCGAACACCAGGAGAAGGAAACCTCCGCGCTGACCCGTGCCGGTCAGGTTGCCGAATACCGGCTGATCTACTCGGTCACGGTCACGCTCGAACGCAACAAGGTCATGTATGGCGAACCGGTCACCGTGCGCGTGCACCGGACCTTCCCGTACAGCGACAACTCGGTGCTGGGCAAGGCCGAGGAAGAACAGACGGTCTGGAAGTCGCTGCGTGACGATGCCGCCACGCTGCTGCTGTACCGCATCGCTGCTCTGAAGCCGGTCGACCCGCTGGCGCCGGTGGCAACACCGCCGGCCAAACGCTGATGCAGAAGCGTATCGACGAGCTCGACCGGCTGCTGGCCGGCGGGCTCGCACCGCTGTATGTCGTGCATGGTGATGAAACCCTGCTGGCGCTGGAAGCGGCGGACGCGATCCGTGCCCGCGCGCGCCAGGACGGGTACCAGGAGCGTGAAGTCCTGACCGTGGAAAGCGGCTTCGACTGGTCGTCGCTGACCGCGGCGGCCAGCAGCGTGTCGCTGTTCGCCGACCGCAAGTTGCTGGAAATCCGCATCCCGTCCGGCAAGCCCGGTACCGAGGGCGGGGCGGTGCTGGCAGCCTTTGCCGCCCGGCTGCCCGAAGACACGGTGACGCTGGTGCAACTGCCGAAGCTCGAACGCGCGCAGATGAGCGGCAAGTGGTTTTCGGCGCTGGACGCCGCCGGCATCGTGCTGGCCGCGCAGCCGGTCGAACGGCGCGAGCTGCCGGCCTGGATCGCCCGCCGGCTGGAACGGCAGCAGCAGAGGCTGACGCCGGACGCACTGGCGTTCATGGCTGACCGGGTCGAAGGCAATCTGCTGGCGGCGCGGCAGGAGATCGACAAGCTGGCGCTGCTGCACCCGCCTGGCGAACTGGATCTGGACGCACTGCGGGCCGCGGTGGCCAATGTCGCCCGCTTCGATGTGTTCAAGCTGTCCGAGTCCTGGCTGGCCGGCGATGTGGCCCGGGTCACGCGCATGCTGGCCGGTCTGAAGGCCGAAGGCGAGGCGCCGGTGCTGGCACTGTGGTCGGTGGCCGAGGAACTGCGCGGCCTGATCCGTCTCCGTGTCGGTCTCAAGGACGGCAAGCCGCTGGCGGCGCTGATGAAGGAAAACCGGATCTGGGGCGAGCGCCAGCGACTGGTCGAACCGGCGCTGCGCCGGCTGTCGCAGGCCAGGCTGCAGACCGCGCTCGGCCAGTGTGCCGACATCGACCGTGCGATCAAGGGCGCCGGTGACGGCGACCCGTGGGACAAGCTGGAACACCTGCTGCTGGCCCTGAGCCGCACGCCCTGATCTGCTGCGGGCGAACGCTCGTCCGTTCCGCGTCGCGGGCCCGTCCGGTGGGCGGTAGACTGAAAGCGTTTACTTGATAAGGACTGGCGCCCTTGCGACGGCCCCGGGACGCAGTATGGGATACAAACTCGGCATCAACACCCTCGGCATGCACGGCCAGGGCGGGCCGCTGGATGCGCTGCCGTATCGCAAGATCGCGCTGGTCTGCGAAGGCGGCGGCCAGCGCGGCATTTTCACTGCCGGCATTCTCGACACCTTCCTGAAGCAGGATTTTTTCCCGTTCCAGCTGATGATCGGCACCTCGGCCGGCGCCCAGAACGTCTCGGCCTATGCGTGCGGCCAGCATGGCTATGCACGCGACGTCATTACCCGGCTGACCACCAGCCGCGAATTCTTCAACCCGATGCGCTTTATCCGTGGCGGGCACCTGATCGACCTGGACTGGCTGCTGGACACCACTGCCCAGTCCTGTCCGCTTGATCTTGAACAGGCGCGCCGCCGGCTGGAAGGGCGTGAGCTGCTGCTGTGCGCCTGCCGCAGCGATGATTTCCGCCCGGTGTACTTTCGCGTGCAGCAGGATGACTGGCTCGGTGCGATCAAGGCATCGAGTGCCGTTCCACTGTTCTACCGGCGCGGCGCGGTACTGAACGGCGTGACCTATCTCGATGGCGGCGTGCGCGACGCCATCCCGGTGCGCGAGGCCTGGCAGCGTGGCGCCGACCTGATCGTGGTCATCCGCACCACGCCGGCCGGCGTCATGGAACCGCCGCCCTGGCGCCTGCGCATGCAGGGCGCACTGGCGAAAAGCCGCTTCCGCGACTGGGTCGCCCTGTTCGAGTCGCACGAGCAGAGCTATGTCGATACGCAGAAATTCATCGAAAACCCGCCCGGCAACCTGCGCATCGTCGAAATCGCGCCGCGCCGGCCGCTGCGCAGCCGCATCGTCGGCAGCTCGGCGGGGGAACTGGACAGCGATTACCGGCGCGGCACACTGTGCGCCCGGCATTTCCTGAACAAGGTTGCCCCGTACCTGCAGCAGGTGGACCCGCGCTGAAACCGGTCTGGCGTCCGGCAAAAAAAGCCGCCGGGCAGCAGCCGGGCGGCTTTGTCGTGGCGGAGCAGATCAGCTTGCGAGTTTGTTCCGGATCAGCGCGGCCACGTCGGCCAGCGGCACACTGGTCGCGGCACTGTCGCGGCGTTGCTGGTATTCGACGTTGCCTTCCTTCAGCCCCCGGTCGCCGATGACCACGCGGTGCGGCAGGCCGATCAGCTCGCCGTCGGCCAGCAGCACGCCCGGGCGCTCGTCACGATCGTCCAGCAGCACATCGATGCCGGCTGCCTTCAGTTCGGCGTACAGCGCGTCGGCGGCTGCCTTGACCGTCTCTGAGCGGTGATAGCCCATCGGCACGATGCCGACGGTGAACGGGGCCATTGCATCGGTAAAGACAATGCCGCGCTCGTCGAAGTTCTGCTCGATCGCTGCGGCGACAATGCGGCTGACGCCAATGCCGTAGCAGCCCATTTCCATGACCTGTGACTTGCCGTCGCGGTCGAGGAAGGTGGCCGACAGTGCTTCCGAATACTTGGTGCGCAACTGGAATACGTGGCCGACCTCAATGCCGCGGCACAGCGCCAGTTCGCCCTGGCCGTCCGGACTCGGGTCGCCGGGCAGCACATTGCGCAGATCGGCGACTTCCGGTTCGGCGACATCGCGGCCCCAGTTGACGCCGGTGTAGTGCTGGTCGTCCTCATTGGCGCCGGTAATCATGTCGGCCATGGCGGCGACGGTGCGGTCGGCAATGACACGGCCCTTGAACCCGACCGGACCCAGCGAGCCGGGGCGGGCACCGAAGGCAGCCTCGATGTCGGCCGGCGCGGCGAAGGTCAGCGGCGAGTCGATACCGTCGATCTTTTCCGCCTTCAGCTCGTTCAGGGTGTGGTCGCCACGAACCAGCAGCAGCACCGGGCCGTCGCTGCCGTTGACTACCACCGCCTTGACGGTGGCCTTGATGTCGACATTCAGGAAGGACACCAGGTCGGCGATGGTCTTGACCTTCGGCGTGTGCACCTTGCACATCGGTGCGCTCGCTGCCGGACGCGGCGTGGCCGGGGCGACGGCCTCGGCCAGCTCGACGTTGGCGGCATAGCCGGAGGTCGGGCAGTAGGCGATCACGTCCTCGCCGGAGTCGGCCAGCACCTGGAACTCGTGCGAGCCGGTGCCGCCGATCGAGCCGGTATCGGCCGCGACCGGGCGGTACTCGAGGCCCAGACGGTCGAAGATGCGGCAATAGGCGTCGTACATGGTCTGATAGGTGGCCTTCAGACTGTCGAAGTCGGTGTGGAACGAGTACGCATCCTTCATGACGAATTCACGCGCGCGCATCACGCCGAAGCGCGGGCGGACCTCATCGCGGAACTTGGTCTGCACCTGGAAAAAGTTCAGCGGCAGCTGCTTGTAGCTTTTCACTTCCTTGCGCACGACGTCAGTGATGACTTCCTCGTGGGTCGGGCCGACGCAGAAGTCGCGGTCGTGACGGTCCTTCAGGCGCAGCAGCTCCTTGCCATAGAACTCCCAGCGGCCGGATTCCTGCCACAGTTCGGCCGGCTGGATGGCCGGCATGATCAGCTCGACGCTGCCGGCGCGTTCCATTTCCTCACGCACGATGCGTTCGACCTTCTTCAGCACGCGAAAGCCGATCGGCATCCAGGTGTACAGACCGCTGGCCAGGCGCTTGATCAGACCGGCGCGCAGCATCAGTTTGTGACTGGGAAGTTCGGCTTCGCTCGGTGCTTCCTTGAGCGTGGACAGGAAAAATTGGCTGGCGCGCATGGTGACGATATCCGTTGGAATACTGGCAAAATTGTCCTGATTGTAGCGTGCGGCGGGCACGGGCGAACAGGGAGGTGCGGCGTTTCCGCCACTGGGATCAAACGGATCATGAAGATGTATTACTCCCGGCGCGTTGCACAGACTACAATTCGACCGTTTCCGTTGCACCGCCGGCTAGTCCCGGCGGTTTCGCTTTCATGCAGACTGCCACTACGTCCAAACCGTTGCCTCCCGTTGTCATCGCCGCCCTCGGCGTGGTCTTCGGCGACATCGGCACCAGCCCGCTGTACACGCTGAAGGAATGCTTTTCTCCAGCGCACGGGCTCGCGCCGACGGCAGACAACGTGCTGGGCATCCTGTCGCTGATTTTCTGGGCGATCATGCTGGTGGTGTCACTGAAATATGTTGCCTACGTGTTGCGGGCCGACAATAACGGCGAAGGCGGGGTCATGGCGCTGATGGCGCTGGCGCTGCGCGCCAAGCGCAGCTGGAGCCTCGGCCTGATGATCGTCGGTGTCGCCGGTGCGTCGCTGTTCTACGGCGATGCCGTGATTACTCCCGCCGTGTCGGTGCTGTCCGCTGCGGAAGGGCTGGAAGTGGTGACGCCGGAGCTCACGCCGTATGTGCTGCCGCTGGCGATCTGCGTGCTGGTGGCCCTGTTCTTCGTCCAGCGTTACGGCACGGCGAAAATGGGCACCTGGTTCGGCCCGGTCATGGTGCTGTGGTTTGCCTCCCTGGCTGCGCTGGGGCTTTACAACATCATGCAGGTGCCGGAAGTCCTGGCAGCCCTGAATCCGTATCACGCCTTCCTGTTCGTCGAGACACACCGCTTTGCCGCCTATCTGGCGCTGGGTGCCGTGGTGCTGGCGCTGACCGGTGGCGAGGCACTGTATGCCGACATGGGCCACTTCGGCCGCCGGCCGATCCGCTGGGCCTGGTTCGGCCTGGTGCTGCCGTCGCTGACGCTGAACTACTTCGGCCAGGGGGCGCGCATCATCAAGGAACCGTCCGCCGTCACCAATCCGTTCTTCAACCTGGCGCCGGACTGGCTGGTGCTGCCGCTGGTGGTACTGGCGACACTGGCCACGGTGATCGCGGCGCAGGCGGTGATCTCCGGCGCCTATTCGCTGACCCGTCAGGCGGTGCAGCTCGGCTACTGCCCGCGGGTCGACATCCGGCACACGTCGGAAAACGAAATCGGCCAGATCTACATTCCGGTGGTCAACTGGGCACTGCTGGCTTCGGTGCTGATCGTGGTGCTGGTGTTCCGCAGCTCGTCGGCACTGGCCGCCGCCTATGGCATCGCCGTGACCGGTACCATGGTGCTGACCACGATTCTGGCTTTCATCGTGTCGCGCTATCGCTGGCGCTGGCCGCTGCCGGCCGCGCTGGCCGTGACCGCCTTCTTCCTGAGCATTGATCTCGCCTTCTTCAGCGCCAACGTGCTGAAGGTGGTGGACGGCGGCTGGCTGCCGCTGCTGCTGGGCCTGGTGATCTTCACCCTGCTGACCACCTGGAAGCGCGGGCGCGAGCTGCTGTACCAGCGCCTGTTCGCCGACGAACTGCCGCTCGACGACTTTATCCGCAACCTGGAATCCTATCCGCCGGCACGGGTGACCGGCACGGCGGTGTTCATGACCGGGTCGACCCAGGGGATTCCGCATGCGCTGCTGCACAACCTGAAGCACAACAAGGTGCTGCACGAGCGGGTGGTGCTGATGACGATCAAGAACGTCGACGAACCATTCATGCAGGACGACACCCGGGTCGTGGTCCGGCGGCTGTCGCCGGCATTCTGGCAGGTGATCGCGCGCTACGGCTTCAAGGAAAGCCCGAGCGTGCCCGACGTGCTGGCGCTGTGCGCCGAGCAGGACCTGGTGCTGGAAGAAATGGATACCTCGTTCTTCCTGTCGCGCGAATCGCTGATCTCGTCGTCGCGGCCGGGCATGGCACGCTGGCGCGAGCGACTGTTCGTGCTGATGTCGAAGAATGCGACCCGGGCGACCGACTTCTTCCACATCCCGGCCAACCGGGTAGTGGAAATGGGGACCATGGTCGAACTGTAGTCAGCCCTCGCTGCGCCACAGCGGCAGCCCGCTGCCGCGCGTGGTGCGCTCCCAGTCGAAGGTCGGGCCGGGATCGCGCTTGCGGCCGGGGGCGACATGCTCGTGGCCGGCCAGCTCGCGCACGCCCGGGTGGCGTGCCTTCAGCGCCTTCAGCAGCGGGATCAGCGTCAGGTACTGGGCATCGGTGAACGGATCGGTCAGATTGCCTTCCAGCTCGATGCCGAGCGAGAAGTCATTGCAGCGCTCGCGTCCGCGCCAGTTCGACACGCCGGCATGCCAGGCCCGCGCCACGGTCGGCACGCACTGCCACAGCGTGCCGTCGCGACGAATGAAAAAGTGGCTCGACACCCGCAGCCGCGCCACTTCCGCGTAGTACGGGTCGGCATCTGCTTCCAGCGTATTGGTGAACAGCCGCAGCACGGCGTCGCCGTCATAACAGTCCGGCGGCAGGCTGATGTGGTGGATCACCACCAGCTCGATGTCCATGCTGCGGGCATCGTGGTTTGGCGAACGGCACTGCCGTGCCGGGCTGCAAATTCCTTGAGCGTCGATAATCATCGGAGCGTGGGCCTGCGTCTACAATGGCGATCACTGTAGCAGATGCCGCCCGCCCCCGAATCCGCCTGGAGTCCGCCCGATGCAGCCAGAAGAACCGTTTGCCGCACCCGCGCCGAGCTTCGCCGCGCCGCTGGACATGCTGCATGCCTGTCACGACAAGGTGCGCCGCTTTGCCGGCTGGCTGGATGCCCTGCCGGCCTGGCTGGAACAGCACGGCTGCAATGACGGCGCCGTCAGCGCGGCGCAGGGCATCTTGCGCTATTTCGATATTGCCGGCCCGCTGCATCACGATGACGAGGAACGCGACCTGTTTCCGCTGCTGCTGGCCCGCGACCCGTCGCTGGCCGATGAAATCGCCGCACTGAAGGCCGAGCACCGCGCATTTGCCGGGCTGTGGGCGCAGCTGAAGCCGCAACTGGAAGCCGTGGCGGCGCGCCAGAGCGCCACGCTGGATGCCGCGCTCGCCCACGCCTTTGCCGGGCGCTACCGCGAGCATGCGGCACGTGAGGAAGGCGGGGTTTTCGCGCAAGCCGCCGTGCTGCTGTCCGCCGCTGAACTGGCGGCCATTGGCGAGCCGATGCAGGCGCGGCGTCGCGCCTAACTGAGCGTGATCGCCAGCACCAGATACGACGCGTACAGCACGCCGTTCAGCATCAGGTGGCGGATGCGGATACCGCCCGGATGACGGGCCAGATGCCGCAGCCAGCAGGCGGCGACCAGCGTGATCACCAGACCGAGGAATACTTCCGGACGCGGCACCCACGGTGTCAGCGCAATGCCGATGGCCGGCAGCAGGGTGCCCTGGAACACCATGGCGCCGGTGATGTTGCCGAAGGCCAGGGTGTCCTTGTCACGGCGGATCCACAGGATGGAATTGATCTTCTCCGGCAGTTCGGTGGCGATCGGAATGATCAGCAGCGACAGCAGCAGCGGCGAGATGTGCAGGAAGGACGAGGCGCCGGCCACGCCGTCGATAAAGCCCTCGGCGCCCCAGACCAGCAGCGTCAGCCCGAGACCGAGCTGAAGGACGATGGTGAACAGATTGACCGGCAGCCGCAGCCGCGCCAGATACATGGTGTTTTCCGCTTCGGTGCCGTGCCCGGCCTCGACCAGCGCGCTGGATGCCTTCAGCGTTACCAGCATATAGACGAAGTACAGCAGCACCAGCACGAACGACAGCATGCCGCGCAGGTGCAGGCTGTCATACTGGTGCGGGACGAACATGGCCAGCGTCGCAATGGCGTAGCCGGCCAGGAAGAAGCTCAGGTCGCGCTTGAGACCGGTCGGTTCCGGCCGGATATGACCGTGCAGTCCGCGCTGGCGCAGCGCGGCGATGGCCATCATGCAACAGGTCAGGGTGCCGAGCATCAGCGGCGCGCCCAGAATGGCGCCGACACCGATCTCGTGGTTGACCGCCTGGTCGGCGGTGCCGCCGATAATGGCCAGAATCGGCACCAGCGTTTCCGGCAGCGCGGTGCCGACTGCCGCGAACAGCGAACCGGTGACACCCTCGGAAATATGCAGCTTCTCGCCCAGATGCTCCAGCGCATTGGTGAAGATTTCGGCGGCGACAAGAATGACCAGCAGGAAGAAGAACAGTTCGGCGAACAGCAGCGGCATGACGATGGCCGGGTCAAAATGGCGGGCCGTCATTGTATGCCTGTGGCGGCGGCTGCGCTGCGGCTGCAGGCATCTCATCCGTATTGATTAGCGACGGTCCGCGACCCGGTGTGACCGGACAGATGCTGCTCAACCACGCTGAGCTTGAAACTCAAATCGTACTTCGCCATGAACCTCCCCCAAGCGTAGGTCGGGTATCCAACTTTTGGGGGGGGCGTTCAGCGGGGACGGAAGGGGCAGGATTGAATCAGGCGACTGCCGTGCTCACGACAGTTGCTGTCAGCCGGGCGTGTACCGGCGCCACTGCTGCCGCTGGTGCCCACCCTGCAAGAGAGCGAAGAACGGACGAGCGAAGCGAGGTTTCCCCGCGGCGGCGGGGACGGAAGGGGCAGGATTGAATCAGGCGACTGCCGTGCTCACGACAGTTGCTGTCAGCCGGGCGTGTACCGGCGCCACTGCTGCCGCTGGCGCCCACCCCTGCAAGCAGTCGAGGCCGCCCTTGGTAAGGGCGGCCCGGCGTCGACGGCGTGGATCACACGGCCGGACGGTATTTCCTGACCTCGGCGGCGGATCGCGCCGCGTTGGCGATGACGGGTCGGTTAACAGATGGATGACATCTGCCGACGGGATCTGGAGCGGTTCAGACGCTGCTGTGCTGAGCGTGCAGCCGTTCGGATTGGGAAAGCTTGTTCAGCGCCGACAGATAGGCCTTGGCACTGGCGACGATGATGTCCGTGTCGGCACCCTGACCATTGACGACGCGGCCGTCGCGGGCGAGACGCACGGTGACTTCGCCCTGGCTGTCGGTACCCTGGGTAATGGCATTGACCGAGTACAGTTCGAGCTCGCTGCCGCTGCTGGCGACGCTTTCGATCGCCTTGAACGTGGCGTCGACCAGGCCGGACCCGCTGGATTCGGCACGGCATTCCTGCCCCTGCTGGTTGAACACGATCTCGGCACGCGGCGACTCGCCGGTTTCGGTCGCCAGCTTCAGCGACACGAACCTGAACGCTTCCGGCTCATGGGCGCTCAGCTCTTCATTGGCCAGCGCCAGCAAGTCTTCGTCGAAAATTTCGCGCTTGCGGTCGGCCAGCTCCTTGAAGCGGGCGAAGGCTGCATTCAGTGCCACCTCGCTGGCGATCTCGATGCCGAGCTCGGTCAGCTTGGTGCGGAACGCGTTGCGACCGGACAACTTGCCGAGGGTCAGGCGGTTGGTCGACCAGCCGACACTTTCGGCCGACATGATTTCGTAGGTTTCGCGGTGCTTGAGCACACCGTCCTGGTGGATGCCGGATTCATGCGAGAACGCATTGGCGCCGACGATGGCCTTGTTCGGTTGTACCGGATAGCCGGTGATGGTCGACACCAGCTTGGACGTCGGCACGATCTGGGTGGCATCAATGCGGGTTTCCAGCCCGAACACGTCCTTGCGGGTCTTGATCGCCATGACGATTTCTTCCAGCGACGCATTGCCGGCGCGCTCGCCAAGGCCATTGATCGTGCACTCGACCTGGCGTGCGCCGCCCTGGATCGCGGCCAGCGAATTGGCGACCGCCATGCCGAGGTCGTTGTGGCAGTGGGTCGACCAGATCACCTGGTCGGCGCCGGGTACGCGGGCGATCAGCGTGCGCATGTGTTCCTGCCAGACTGACGGAATGCTGTAGCCGACCGTGTCCGGGACATTGATGGTGCGGGCGCCGGCCTTGATCACCGCCTCGAAGATGCGGATCAGGAAGTCGATGTCGGAGCGGACTGCATCCTCGGCCGAGAACTCGATGTCATCGGTGTATTCGCGGCCGACGGCGATGGCACTGACCGCGGCGGCCACCACCTCGTCCGGCGTCATGCGCAGCTTCTTCTCCATATGGATCGGGCTGGTGGCGATGAAGATGTGGATGCGGCCCTTCGCGGCCGGCTGGATGGCTTCACCGGCGGCCCGCACGTCGCGTTCGTTGGCGCGGGCCAGCGAACAGACCGTGCTGTCCTTGATGATGCCGGCAATGGCGTGGATGGCTTCCGCGTCACCCGGGCTGGCGGCAGCGAAACCGGCCTCGATGATGTCCACCCCCAGACGTTCCAGCTGGCGGGCGATGCGGATTTTCTCTTCCTTGGTCATCGCCGCGCCCGGGCTTTGTTCGCCGTCGCGCAAGGTGGTGTCGAAAATATAGAGGCGGTCGCTCATTTCACTATTTCTCCGGGGGTCAGGCGCGCTCGCAGTGAGCAGATAGGTGTTCAGATCGAAACGCCGGCCTTGCTGTGCCGCAAGTTGTGCCAGCTTGTTCAGCTGCGCCTGCGGCAGGCCGCCGCGTGCGCGCCATTTGTACACCGCTGCGCGGCTGATCGGCTCCTCGGGCCAGGCGCGCGTCAGCGCATCGGCCAGGGTGGCGGGGCCGCCAAAGTCGTCGATCAGTTTTGCAATGTCCAATGACATGGGTGTCTTTCCTGAAGTGCTGTAGGAAACTTACCCAATATCGGACAACCGGTCAAACAAAAATCGTAATCAAGCGTAAAAAACTTCATTTTTCCCATGTCCAAACAACAATATCGGACATATTGTCCGATATTGTTGTTGAAAAAAGGCGCATCAGGCTGTGGCGGACGGCACCGGATCGAAGCGATAACTGTCCATCGACAGCGCACTGTCCTCGCCGTGATAGAAACGTGTGGCCCGGGCCCCGGCCCCGGCGGCACCCAGCGCGACGAACAGCGGCAGCAGGTGCTCGTCGGTCGGGTGGGCACGCGTGGCGCCCGGTGCCTGGTGGCGATAGTCGAGCGCGCTGTCCACCTCGCCGGCCGTCAGCGTCCGGTACATCCAGTCGGCGAACGCCTCGACATAGGGCTGGGCCGGCAGACCGGACATCGCATCGCGCAGATTGTGGGTCAGGCTGCCGGAAGCCAGTACCAGCACGCCGTCGGCCGGCAGCGCCGACAGGGCCTGGCCGACCCGGTAATGCCAGGCCGGATCGCGGCGTGGCTGGACCGACAGCTGCAGCACCGGAATATCGGCCTGGGGATACAGTTCGCGCAGCGGCGTCCAGGCGCCGTGATCGAGACCGTAGTCGGGATCTGTCGTGGCCTCGATGCCGGCGCCGGCCAGCAGATCGACAATTTCCCGCGCCAGCGCCGGCGCGCCGGGGGCCGGGTATTGCAGCTGGTACAGCGGGGCGGGGAAGCCGTAGAAATCGTGGATGGTGGCCGGCTGCGCGGCGGTCGACAGTACCGGCGCCGGCGTGTTCCAGTGTGCCGACACGGCGAGAATGGCACGCGGGCGCGGCAGGCTGGCAGCCAGCGTGCGCCAGGCATGACCGATCTCGCCGGTATCCAGTGCCAGCATTGGCGAACCATGGGAGACGAACAGGGTGGGCAGGGTGGACATGAGGGCTCCTTCGCGGCGGATGTGTCGATGGCCCAGTGTCGCACTGCCAGCCCGGGAGATAAACCGGCTGGTTCGGTACGGTTTGTAGCGAAAACCGGAACAATCGCGTGGCAACAGGCCAGCAAAAAAGGAACCCGCGGGTTCCCTTTTTGCTGGCCTTGCCGATCGCGAACGTCAGTCCTGGCGCGGGCTGTCGTCTGCCTTGTCTGCCGGGCTGATGTCGAGCTCGGCACGCGGTACCGGTTCGACCGCGGGCTTGCGGCGTCCCATGCGCAGCAGTGCCAGCACATAGCCGGACAGCGCATAGACGACAAAGAAGCCGAACAGCACCAGCGCCGGCGTCGAGGCCGTCAGCAGGATGACCACCAGCACCACCAGCATGGCGACGAACGGCACCTTGGCGCGCGGATTGATTTCCTTGAACGAGTAGAAGCGGACGTTGGTGACCATCGAGATGCCGGCAAAGGCGGTGAACACCAGCGCGATCCAGTCGATGCCGGGCACGTCGAGGCTGTACGCGTGCACGATCCACACCAGGCCGGCGACCAGCGCCGCGGCGGCCGGACTCGGCAGGCCGGTAAACCAGCGCTTGTCGGCCACGCCGATCATGGTATTGAAGCGTGCCAGGCGCAGTGCCGCGCCGGCGCAGTAGATGAAGGCGACCATCCAGCCGAGCTTGCCGAAATCGCGCAGCATCCATTCATAGGCAACCAGTGCCGGCGCGACGCCGAAACTGACCATGTCGGACAGTGAGTCGAACTCGGCGCCGAAAGCGCTCTGGCTGTGGGTCATGCGGGCGACGCGGCCATCCATGCCATCGAGGATCATGGCAATGAAAATGGCCACGGCGGCCAGCTCGAACTGGTTGTTCATGCCCTGCACGATGGCATAGAAGCCGGCAAACAGCGCGGCAAGCGTGAACAGGTTCGGCAGCAGGTATATCCCCTGGCGGCGCAGGGGCATTTTTGTCTGGGTATCTGGCATGTGTCTGATGGGGGCGCAGCCGCGGAAGGTCTCCGCGGCCGGAGGCGATGTTATTCCGCCAGCTCGGCGAGAATGGTGTGAGTGGCGCTCACTTTATCACCGATGGCAACCTTGACGGTAGCCGACAGCGGCAGGTACACGTCCACCCGGGAACCGAAGCGGATAAAGCCGTAGCGCTGGCCACGGGCCAGGCGGTCGCCCGGCTTCGCGTAGCAGAGGATGCGACGCGCCACCAGACCGGCGATCTGGATAAAGGTGACCTCGGTGCCGTTGTCCATCCGCACCGATACCGCGTTGCGCTCGTTTTCGGTCGAGGCCTTGGCCATCGACGCATTCAGGAAGCTGCCGGCATGGTAGTTGACCTGGGTCACCGTGCCATCGACCGGGCTGCGGTTCGAGTGCACGTTGAACACGTTCATGAACACGCTGACCTTGATCGCCGGCTGCTTCAGCTGCGGGTCCTCGGTGCGTTCGACTACCACGATCCGGCCGTCAGCCGGGCTCAGTACGGCGTTCTTCTGCGTCGGGATGGTTCGCGCCGGGTCGCGGAAGAACTGCACGACAAACAGCGCCAGCAGCCAGAACGGCAGCGACCAGGCACCTATCGCATAGCTCAGGACAATGGCCAGGGCAACGGAGCAGACAATGTAGGGCCAGCCTTCGCGGGCCAGGATCGGGTGCGGGTAGTGATTCATGGACTCGTTCAGTTCGTAACCAGCGGACGATTGTAAAGCAGCCGTTGCTGTGACAGGCAGCTTTTCTGATCTGCCGGCGGGCGGGCCCGATGAATGTGCTGGCGGATTCTCAAAATCGGACGGCATTTTCGCTGGTGGGGATGACGTTGTCCCAGCATGCCTGACGGAATGTTCATCGTTGTCTACCTCCATGCATATGACAACTCATGAACAAAGCATATCCCTGCCTGCCCGAGTCATTCCTCACGGCTAAGTCCTGTCTCGGATATGAAACAGTCATGGCGTTCTGCCAGCGGTGTGAAAATAAAAATCCATTGAAATCAATGCGTTGAGTGGTTGGCACGCATCATGCCATATGAAGGGCAGAAAAGTCCGACACACCGGAGACCGCCATGAACACAACGTCCTACTTCCGCCCGATGCTGGTCAGCCTGCTGGCTGCCCATGCCGGGCTGGCACTGGCGGACGGCGGCAATATCGTCATCCGGCGCGAACTGCCTGTCACCCCGTATTTCCAGCTGGCGAACACGCCGAAAAATCCGCAGACCACCACCGTGAACACCGACCGCTCGCCCGAGGTGCTGGGCAGCATGGGGATCGGCGAAGCGAACAGTGCGCTGCTGGGGGCCCGGCCCGGGGTTTACGGCACCCAGTCGGGTTCGACTGCCCAGGCCGTCACGGCGCCGATCGGCAGCAACCTGTCGACGATGGGCGGCAGCCAGGGCGGCGGTGCCAGCGGCGGAGCGTCGGGCAGCCTGGGCGGCAGTATTGCCAACACCGTGGCCCGTTCACTCGGTATCCGCTGAGGACATGGCCATGAAGCGCACTCCCCTCTGCCTGGTCCTGCTGCTGCCGCTGGCGGCGACGGCGGCCGACATGGACACCCTGATTCAGGGCAGCGGCGGCCAGTCGGTCGGTCGTCAGGCGGTCAACCAGGCCGCCGGCCTGGGCAACCAGCAGGCGAACCAGACCGTGCTGTCGACGACGACGGCGGGGCTTGCACAAGCCGCCGCGCAAACCGGGCAGGCACAGCGGGTCACGGCCGGCGATCTGGCCGCGCTGGGCAAGAACAATTACAGCGCCAGCATCAGTGGCGGGAGCTTCCAGGGCGGGGTCGGCGTGCTGCAGGTCAATCAGGTCAGCGGGGGTTTCAACCAGACGCTCAACCAGTTTGCGCTGGCGACCGGACCGAATGCCAGTGCGACGACCACGGCCAGCCATGTCGGTGCGGTCGACGACAGCCGGCTGGCCGGTCTGACCTCCGCCGCGCCGGACAGTGGTGGCAGCGGGAACGAGGTGGCCGGCGGCAAGCGGCAGGCCACGATGGATGCGGCAAGTTTTCAGAATCTCAGTGGCGTGGTTCAGGTGAACCAGGTCGCGGGAAACGGCAATCAGGCAGGCAATGGCATCGCCCTGGCGGTACATGCGCCCTGATGGTCTGGCAGTGAGGCAGTGGCAGTAAGGAATTCACGGGGACGGGCAGTTCTCGACTCCATGATGCCGGCGCGGGCAAACGCGCATTCAATCAAGCAAGGAGAAACTCATCATGAAAACCCAGATCAAACTGGTTCTGCTGGCAGTGGCCGGCGCGTTCGCAGCCTCCTCGGCCCTGGCTGGTGGCGGTTACAACCCTCCGGGAGGCGGGGAAGACGGCGGCACCAAGTTCACCGACACCAAGAGCACCTCGTCGACGGTGAGCAATACCTCGACCGCCAGCAAGACCACGACCGGCAAGTTCGCCCAGGAATCCGACAAGAGCAATGTCGAAAAGGTCAGCACTGACATCAAGATCAACGGCGGCGGCACGCTGAACATCACGGCCAAGGCCGATGCGGCGACCAACACCCGTCAGGTCAGCTATCGCAATGATGGCGAGCTGGGTTCCAATGCGTCCGCCTCCGTCGACCACAGCGTGACCGGCAACCTCGGCAATGTCGGCCTGAACGTCGGCGCCGGTGATGGCAACCAGCAATCGAATGCGCTGGCCATTGCCGACCTGTCCTTCGTGACCGGTGGCGTCTCGGTGTCGTCGGACAGCTGCCGCGGTGGCGATTGCGGCAATGGCGGGACCAGCAGCAAGGGCGCGGCAGCCATTGCCAGCAGCCAGGCCGAGCAGGATGGCCAGCTGAACAACTGGTCGATCGGCCATGGCGACAAGCTGACGGCCGCGGTCTGGCACTCGGTCAACGGCAACACCGGCGTCGTGGGTGTGAACGTGGCGGCCGGTCAGGGCAACCAGCAAGGCAACAGCACGTCGATCGCCAATGCCAAGGGTGCCATCCTGGCTTCCGCGACCGCTTCGACCAGCCAGCAGCTTGACCACAACAAGTCCTTTACCGATCAGGCTTGCGATCTGACTGCAGCCGTCGGCAACTCGCTGATGAACAACACCGGCAACGTGGGTGTGAACATCGCTTCGGGCATCGGCAACCAGCAAGCCAACTCGCTGGTTATCGCAGCGGCTTCCGGCAAGTAAGGAAAGCGGCAGGGGAGGACGGGGCGCGGACTTTCGGGTTCGCGCCCATGTTGCAGCCGAATGGTGCGCAGGCAGCGTGACCGCAGTGGCCGCTGTTCCCGCGCAACGGAGAATGTCATGACACGCAAATGGATGCGGACGGGCGTGCTGGCGCTGCTGGTGTCGGGGCCTGCCCTGGCGGCCGCGCCGGACAGCGCGCCGATGCGGGTCGATGTCTCCAGTACCGTGTCACTGTCGAAACCGGTCTGGAGCCTGAAGGCAGCCAGGTTTCGCAATGTGGTGCAACAGCAGACCGACTACAGCTGTGGCGCAGCCGCACTGGCCACGCTGCTGCGTTACGCCTATGGACTGCATATCGATGAAGGCGACCTGATCGAGGCCATGATGGGGGTGTCCGACCCCGAACTGGTCCGGACCCAGGGTTTCTCGATGCTGGACATGAAGACGCTGGTCGAGGCGATCGGCCTGCGCGGGCGCGGTTACCAGATGAAGCTGGAAGACCTGCCGACCATCCGCGTACCGACCATCTCGCTGGTCGACTATCGCGGCTACAAGCATTTTGTCATCGTGCAGCGGGCCACCCGCGACGTGGTGTTCATGGCCGATCCGGTGCTGGGCAATCGTCGCGTGTCGCTGAAGGAATTCGGCGAAGGCTGGAATGGTGTGCTGCTGGCCGTCATCGGGCCGAACTACAACCGCAACAACGTGCTGCTGACGCCGCCGGACCCGTTGCGGCGCAGCCGGATGGTGAACGAGTTCCGGCCGATACGGGATGCCGACCTGATGGAGTTCGGCTTCACGCAAAGCGATTTTTTCTGATCGTGCCTGGCACGGTCACGGGGGACAACCATGAAACGGATTGTCTGGATGGGCTGTCTGGCGGGGCTGGGGTTGTCGGCCCCGGCGCTGGCGGCCGAGCCATTGCGCATTACCGAGGTCGGCAACGACATGCTGGCCAATATGCGCGGCAAGTATGTGGCACCCGGTCAGATCGTCAGCTTCGGTCTGGAAATGGTCACCAGCTGGCAAACGCAGGCCGGCGACACCCAGTCGGCTGCAGTGAAGTTTGCCGCGTCGCAGGGCAACGGCTTTTTGCCGACCATCACCGTCTATCAGTCCGGGAACAAGGGCGGGGCGGCAGCGGCGGCAGGGACCGGCACCGTGGTGCAGACCGACCTGTCGACGGTAAAGGGGGTGTCGCAGGGAATACAGATTGCCGGCGACGGCAACCGGGTCGGCAATGGCATCGGCGTGGAAGTGGGGCCGGCCGGCACCACGGCGCCGGGGCTGACTGCCGGCATGACCCAGGTCGGCACCCTGTCGGCCAGCGGTACCACCACGCTGCAGGCCGGCAATGTGCTGGCGGCATTGCAGAGCGGCCGTCTGTCGCTGAGCATGGCGGTCGCCGGGCAGGGGACGGCGCAGCAGGGCATCGGCAACGGCAACCTGAGCCAGCAGACGGCTGTCATCAGCAGCCACAATCAGGTGACCAATCTGGCCCGGCTGACCGTGAACATCGACGCCGCGTCGCTGCGCTCCAGCACCGTGCCGCTGGTCAACCTGATGCGCGGCATCCAGTAGGGCGACACCTGCGCCCCGTTTTGACTGTGACCGTCTTTTCCGCCTGTGCGGGGACACGGACCAGACAACAATAATCATGCACTGGCCTGCTCCTTGCCCCCGGAAACCCCCTTTTGTTCCGGGGCTCTTTTTCATTTCCGCGTTCAGAAGTTGTACGGGAAGCGGAGGCTCAGCGAGTAATCCGGCGAATCCGGCGTCAGCCCGATTGCCAGGTTCGGCACCACCGACAGGTTCTTGTTCACCACCCAGGTCAGACCGAAGTTGAACGCGGCGGCGTGGGTGTCGCTGTTCAGCACATCCTGTTCGCTCTGCCCGTCGTACTGGATACGGGTCTTCCGGGCAATCGACGACGAGTACGACATGCCGAGGCTCATGCGGTCGTTGAGCGCAAAGGCCATGCCCATGCCGAGCTGGATGCTGTCGCCGAGCTTGACGTGACCGGGCAGCGTCTGACCGACCTGCTGGCTGATATCGTCGAAGTGGCGGCGGATGTTGTAGGTGTAGCCGAGGTTGGCGAACAGCACGACCGGATCGACCGTCTTGACGAAGGACATGCCGGCAGTGACCGCCCATACGCCGTTGCCGGTCGGCAGCTCGTTCGGGGTGGCCAGCACCTGGTTGCCGCTCTGGTCGCGCGTGACCAGCTTGATGCCGTACGGCTCGCGTCCGGTCGGCGCCCGCACGCGCAGGCTGCCGACGATGTCCGGCCAGTTCTCGTCTTCTTTCACCAGCTTGTACGCCAGGCCAAAACTGGCATCGCCGATGGCCGGGCCGGACGAGACGTTGGCTTCGATCGGGACGGCGGTGCCGGTCTGGGTGATGTAATCGCTGTAGCGGTACAGGAACGGGATATTGGCATCGAACTGCCAGCGGTCACCAAGCGACATGCGCCCGGTCAGGTCAAAGGTGAAGGTGTTGCTCTTGATGCGGTCGAGATTGATGCTGCCGAGCAGGATCGAGTCGAGCGCATAGAAGCCGCTGACGTTCAACTGGCGCGAATCGTAGTGCGAATAAGTGAGCCCGGCTTCCAGCGAGAAGCGGCTGCCGGTCAGGAAGCCGCTGGCGTTCTGGTAGATGTCCTCGACGCTCTTCTGCGGCGGGATATCCTGTGCGGCAGCCTGCTGGACCGTGCCGATTGCCGCCCCGCTGCCGGCCGCACCGCCGGCTGCCGCGAAGTCGCCCCCCGCCGTTGCGGCGGCACCGGCACTGCTTCCGGCTGCTGCCGTGGCCGGCGGGGCGCCGGAGGCGGCGGCCAGCGCCTTGATGCGGGTTTCGAGCTGATCAAGTGTGCGTTGCTGCGCGGCGTAGCGCTGCTTGAGCAGATTGAGTTCCTGGGTCAGGCGCTGGACTTCTGCATTGTCCACGGCAGCGAAGGCGGCGGGAGCCCAGGCCAGCGAGACGGCAGCGGCGATACAGGACGGAACGAGGAGGGATGGCTTCATGCGCGGCCCGGTATGAATGTTTCGGACAGCGCGCACCCCGCGCGCCGTCGCGTATGTCATTTATGGCACATGGATGAAGTTTTCCCAGTCGGATTTTTCCTGCCGATGTGCGGCCGGGAACCGGTCAGGGCGGATTTGCCGTCGATCAGTCTGCTGCGAACAGCGCCCGTGCATGGTGGGCAATGTGGTCGCCGATAAAACTGGCGATGAAATAATAGCTGTGGTCATAACCGGGATGCAGCCGCAGCGTCAGCGGGTGGCCGGCTGCCGCGGCCGCGGCCCGCAGTCGTTCCGGTTGCAGCTGGGTGGCGAGAAAATCGTCTGCTTCGCCCTGATCGACCAGCAGCGGCAGTCTTTCCGTTGCAGAAGCCAGCAGTTTGCAGCTGTCATATTGCTGCCACAGTTCGCGATCATCGCCCAGATAGGCGGAAAACGCCTTTTCTCCCCACGGCACCTGGCCGGGAGCGACGATAGGCGCGAAGGCCGAGACGCTGCGGTAACGACCGGGGTTTCGCAGTGCCAGCACCAGCGCGCCATGGCCACCCATCGAATGACCGGCGATGGCGCGCTGGCTGCCGGCGGGCAGGCAGGCTTCGATCAGTGCCGGCAATTCGTCGCGCACATAGTCATACATCCGGTAGTGCGCCGCCCAGGGCGCGCGGGTGGCATTGACGTAAAAGCCGGCACCCTGGCCGAGGTCGTAAGCGGGATCGTCGGCGACCCCGTCGCCGCGCGGGCTGGTATCCGGCGCGACCAGCATGATGCCATGCTCGGCTGCGTAGCGCTGTGCGCCGGCCTTGGTGATGAAGTTCTGCTCGGTGCAGGTCAGGCCGGACAGCCAGTACAGCACCGGCACCGGCCGCTGCTGCGCCTGCGGCGGCAGGTAGACCGCGACATGCATCGGGCAGCCGAGCACGGCCGAGGTATGGCGGTAGACGTCCTGCCAGCCGCCGAAGCAGGCGTTGCGTGCTATGCGCTCCATGTCAACTGCCCTGGAAGTGGATGACCGTGCGGATCGATTTGCCTTCATGCATCAGGTCGAAAGCTTCGTTGATGCGTTCCAGCGGCAGGGTGTGGGTAATGAACGGATCGAGGTCGATCTCGCCGTGCATCGCCTGTTCCACCATGCCCGGCAGCTGGCTGCGACCCTTGACGCCGCCGAAGGCCGAACCGCGCCAGACCCGGCCGGTGACCAGCTGGAACGGGCGGGTGCGGATCTCCTGGCCCGCGCCGGCCACGCCGATGATGATGCTTTCGCCCCAGCCCTTGTGGCAGCACTCCAGTGCCGCGCGCATCACGTCGACATTGCCGATGCACTCGAAGCTGAAATCGACGCCGCCGTCGGTCATCTCGACGATGACGTCCTGGATTGGCCGCGCATGATCCTTCGGGTTGATGCAGTCGGTGGCACCCATGCTGCGCGCCAGCGCGAACTTGTCCGGGTTGGTGTCGATGGCGATGATGCGGCCGGCTCTGGCCTGCACCGCGCCCTGGATGGCGGCCAGACCGATGCCGCCGAGACCGAATATGGCCACGGTATCGCCGGCCTTGACCCTGGCGGTATTGTGCACCGCGCCGATGCCGGTGGTGACGCCGCAGCCGAGCAGGCAGACCTTTTCCAGCGGCGCTTCCGGATTGACCACTGCCAGCGAGATTTCCGGCACCACGGTGTACTCGCTGAAGGTGCTGCAGCCCATATAGTGGTAGATCGGCTGGCCGTTGTACGAGAAGCGGGTGCTGCCGTCCGGCATCAGGCCCTTGCCCTGGGTGGCGCGCACGGCCTGGCACAGATTGGTCTTGCCGGACAGGCAGAACTTGCACTTGCCGCATTCGGCCGTGTACAGCGGAATGACGTGATCGCCTTCCCGGACGCTGGTGACGCCGTCGCCGACCTTGACCACGATGCCGCCGCCTTCATGGCCGAGCACGGCCGGGAAGATGCCTTCCGGGTCGTCGCCGCTGAGGGTGAAGGCATCGGTGTGGCAGACACCGGTATGGGTGATGCGGACCAGCACTTCGCCGGCGCGCGGATCTTCGACGTCGATCTCGACGATTTCCAGGGGTTTGCCTGCAGCAAAGGCAACGGCGGCGCGTGATTTCATGGTTCGGCTCCAGTGGGGGCGGGGGCCGCGCAAGCGGCGGCCGGCATGCCGCCATTATGGCCGGGCCGCCCGCCAATGAAAAACCCTTCGCCAATGGCGAAGGGTTCGGGAACAGCCTGACGCCCCGCGATAACGGGGGCGTGCAGTCCGGTCAGTTCTTGCTCTGGTCGACCAGCTTGTTCTTGGCGATCCACGGCATCATCGCGCGCAGCTGGCTGCCGACCTGTTCGATCGGATGAGCGGCGGTCAGGCGACGGCGGGCGGTCATGCTCGGGTAGTTGGTCTTGCCTTCGAGGATGAACATCTTCGCGTATTCGCCGGACTGGATGCGCTTGAGTGCATTGCGCATCGCGTCCTTGGTCGCTTCGGTCACGACTTCCGGGCCGGTCACGTACTCGCCGTACTCGGCGTTGTTCGAGATCGAGTAGTTCATGTTGGCGATGCCGCCTTCGTACATCAGGTCGACGATCAGCTTCAGCTCGTGCAGACACTCGAAGTAGGCCATTTCCGGCGCGTAACCGGCTTCGGTCAGCGTTTCGAAACCGGCCTTGACCAGCTCGACCGCACCACCGCACAGCACGGCCTGTTCGCCGAACAGGTCGGTTTCGGTTTCTTCGCGGAAGTTGGTTTCGATCACGCCGCCCTTGGTGCCGCCGTTGGCCGCAGCATACGACAGCGCCACGTCGCGGGCCTTGCCCGACTTGTCCTGGTACACGGCGATCAGGCTCGGCACGCCGCCGCCCTTCAGGTATTCGGAGCGCACGGTGTGGCCCGGGCCCTTCGGCGCAATCATGATCACGTCGACGTCGTCGCGCGGCACGATCTGGTTGTAATGGACGTTGAAGCCGTGGGCGAAGGCCAGGGCCGCGCCCTTCTTCAGGTTCGGCTCGATGTCGCTGGCGTACACCTCGGGCTGCGATTCGTCCGGCAGCAGGATCATGACCACGTCGGCCTTCTTGACCGCCTCGGCGACTTCCTTGACCTTGTGGCCGGCCGTTTCGGCCTTCTTCCACGATGCGCCGTTCTTGCGCAGGCCAACGACGACGTCTACGCCGGAATCCTTCAGGTTTTGCGCGTGGGCGTGACCTTGCGAACCGTAACCGATGATGGCGACCTTCTTGCCCTTGATCAGGCTGAGGTCGGCGTCTTTGTCGTAGTAAACCTTCACTGTATTTCTCTCCATGCTGCGTGAAACGGGCCGCGTCGCATGCGGCGCGGCGGCCAGTCAGTGCCGCCAGTTTCAGCGGGTGTTGCCGGGGTTTCTCAAATTTTCAGGATGCGCTCGCCACGACCGACGCCGGAGGCGCCGGTGCGGACCGTTTCGAGGATGACCGCACGGTCGATGGCCTCGATGAACGCGTTGAGCTTGTCGCTCGTGCCGGTCAGCTCGATGGTATAGCTTTTTTCGGTCACGTCGATGATGCGGCCGCGGAAGATGTCCGCCATCCGCTTCATTTCCTCGCGATCCTTGCCTGCGGCGCGAACCTTGATCAGCATCAGTTCGCGCTCGATATGCTCGGACTCGTTGAGGTCGATGACCTTGACCACCTCGATCAGCTTGTTGAGCTGCTTGGTGATCTGTTCAATCACGTCATCGGATCCGTGCGTGACGATGGTCATGCGGCTGAGCGTCGAGTCCTCGGTGGTGGACACGGTCAGCGAGTCGATATTGTAGGCGCGGGCGGAAAACAGCCCGACGACGCGCGACAGCGCGCCGGCTTCGTTTTCGAGCAGAATGGACAGGATGTGACGCATGGTATTTTCTCCCCCGTCCGTTAGCACAAGTTGGTGTAGTCGCGGTCCGACGCCGAAGGCAGATCGGACATGTGCGGCGGCAGGTCCATCTCGTCCAGCCCCTTGCCGTTGCCGACCATCGGAAACACGTTGGCGGTCGGATCGGTGCGGAAGTCGAGGAAGACCAGGCGGTTCTTCAGCTTCTGGCCGAAGGCTTCGCGCAGCACCGGCTCGACGTCGGCCGGGCTTTCGATCTTGAAGCCGACATGGCCGTAGGCCTCGGCGATCTTGACGAAGTCGGGCAGCGAATCCATGTACGACTCGGAATAGCGGTTGCCGTAGTAGAACTCCTGCCACTGGCGGACCATGCCGAGGTAGCGGTTGTTCAGGCTGATGACCTTGACCGGCGTGTGGTACTGCTTGCAGGTCGACAGTTCCTGGATGTTCATCTGGATCGAGCCTTCGCCGGTGATGCAGGCGACGACGGCGTCCGGGTTGGCAAGCTGCGCACCCATGGCGGCCGGCAGGCCGAAGCCCATCGTGCCCAGACCACCGGAGTTCAGCCACTGCCGCGGACGGTCGAACTTGTAGTACTGCGCGGCGAACATCTGGTGCTGGCCGACGTCGGACGCGACGATGGCCTGGCCACCGGTCACTTCATACAGCTTTTCCACCACGAACTGCGGCTGGATGATCTCGCTGTCCTGGCGGTAGCGCAGACACTGCGGCTCACGCCAGGCTTCGATCTGTTCCCACCATGCGGACACGGCGGCCGGATCGGGCAGCAGGTTTTCATGGCGGATCTGCGCCATCAGCTCGGTGACGACATCACGCACATGCCCGACGATCGGGATGTCGACCTTCACGCGCTTGGCGATCGAGCTCGGATCGATGTCGATATGGATGATGCGCTTGGGCACGGCGGTGAACTTTTCCGGCACCGACACCACGCGGTCATCAAAGCGGGCGCCGATCGCGATCAGCACGTCGCAGTTCTGCATCGCCAGATTGGCTTCGTAGGTGCCGTGCATGCCGAGCATGCCGACAAACTGGCGGTCGGTGGCCGGGTAGGCACCGAGACCCATCAGTGTGTTGGTCACCGGGGCATTGAGCAGGCGTGCCAGCTCGGTGACCTCGGGACAGGCATTGGCCAGGATCGCGCCGCCGCCGACATAGATGAACGGCCGCTTGGCTTCCTGAATCAGCTGCGCCGCCTTGCGGATCTGGCCGGGGTGGCCGCGGCCGGCCGGCTGATAGCTGCGGATGTGAACCGAGTCAGGGTAGTTGAATTCGATGCGTGCCTGGGTGACGTCCTTCGGGATATCGATGACCACCGGGCCGGGACGACCGGTCTGGGCGATGTGGAAGGCCTTCTTGAAGGTTTCCGCAAGGTCGTTGATGTCCTTGACCAGGAAGTTGTGTTTCACGCACGGCCGGGTGATACCGACCATGTCGACTTCCTGGAACGCATCCAGCCCGATGGCAGGTGTCGCGACCTGGCCGGAGATGACAACCAGCGGGATCGAGTCGAGGTAGGCCGTGGCAATGCCGGTCACGGCATTGGTCGCACCGGGACCGGAGGTCACCAGGGCAACGCCCACTTTCTGGCTGGAGCGGGAATACCCATCGGCAGCGTGTACGGCAGCTTGTTCATGACGTACCAGTACGTGCTTGAACTTGTCCTGTCTGAAGATTGCGTCGTAGATTTCCAGCACTGCCCCGCCCGGGTAGCCGAAGACGTATTCGACCCCTTCTTCCTGCAGACAGCGCGCGACGATTTCGGCGCCGGAGATTTCCATTTGATAGCCTCTTGATGCCAGTTTCATCATTACGGGTGGCAATCGAAGTTAGCTGATATGACAAAGGGCGGTCAAGCGGATTTGTGCTTTGCAAAAAAACAGCCACAGCCCGGATTTTGCTGGAGAATCCTCCTTCTGCGTGACCATGGCACCGGCACGGAGTCGTCCATGCCACATAACGGTGCGTTAGCCGTATTGCGTGCTGCGCAAGCGCCGGATGTGGCAATAATCTGTTAGGCTGCATCACGGTTTTCCCTCGTCATTCTGTACTGGAAAAATGTCCGGTCCTTCCCGAGAATTTCTCGTTTCCCCGCTCGTGCCGATTGCCGAACGCTACTTTCTCGCCTGCTCGGGCGAGGTTGGGCAGGCCTCGGACGGGGTCGCGGCGTTGATGGCACGGCTGGCGTGCTACGGGCCGGCGCTGGATGCCGGTCTGCTGCCGCTGGCCTGGGTGCGGGAGATGAGCCGGCTTGGCCGGCAACTGGCGCGTCAGGCCGAGCCGCTGGAACCGGATGCCAGGCTGGATCTGGAAGCGACCTGGCAGCGCGCCTTGCGCGTGCTGCCCGCTGCGGAGCGCGACGCCCTGTTCGCCGTCGACCTGTACCGCTTGCCGGTGAACGACGCGGCACGAGCGCTGGGCGCGTTGCCGCGCGCCGTGGCCGCCCGCGCCGCGCAGGCCCGGGCGCACCTGCTGGTGCTGATGCGCCAGCAGGGACACGATATCGACGATCCGGTCGCGCTGATCACCACCGGCATCACCCGGCTGCACGCGGTGCCGGCCCCGGCCCCGGCAGGGGCCGCGCCGATCCTGACCCCGTCCGCCACCTGGCGCTGCTGGCGGCTGCGGCATGCCTTGCTGCTGCGCCGGGGAGCCTGGGGACTGGGCGTGATGCTGCTGCTGGTCTGCGTTGCCGTCGGGGTGCAGATGCGCTTCGGCAATCGCCAGGATGCCGCACGCGATCTGCGCTTGCTGGCCAATGAGCTGCCGCCGGCCGCGTTCGTGCCGGACGGGGAGGGACGATGAGCAGGGTGTGGATGCTGTGCCTGACGCTGGCGCTGGTCGCCTGTTCGCCCTCCGGGCGACCGGTCAACCCGCCGTGGTCGCAACTGACCGAGCAGGAGCAGAGCGTGCTGGCGCCGCTGCAGCCGGAGTGGAATCGCTACAACCCGCGCAAGAAACAGGAGTTTCTGGCCCTGGTCGGTCACTGGGCGTCGCTGACGCCGGCCGAGCAGACCAATGTGCAATTGCACCTGTACGACTGGGCACTGATGGAAATGCCGGACCGGCAGGCAGCACGCCGGACGTTCGACCGGATCGAGTCCCTGCCGCCGGCGGCGCGGGACGCCGCACTGGCGGAGCTGGCCGAGCGCGAGCGGGTTCGCGAAGGGCGCGAGCCGGCGGCCGGGATCGAAACACCGGATGCTCCGTCGGCGCGCTGAGCCGATGACCGCAAGCCGCCCACCCTCTAGAATGGCGTTTTTCGCCAGAGGGCACTGACTACGTGACCGATACCGCCGACTTCCTGCCCGCCGGCCAGCTGCGCCGACTCGGCAGCCTGTGCTACGACTTTATCCTGCTGGCCGCCCTGGTGGTGGTGGCGGGAGGCGTATTCCAGCCGCTGTTTTCCTTCTACGGCAAGCTGCCCTGGCTCGACCTGCTGTATCAGGTCTACCTGCTGACCGTGGTGTTCGGCTACTTTGCCTACTGCTGGATTCGCAGCGGACAGACGCTGGCAATGAAAACCTGGAAGCTGCGCCTGACCGATGCGCGCGACGGCGGGCGCCTGCGCTGGTCGCAGGCCGTGGTGCGCTTTGTGGTGACCGCGCTGTTCTATGCGCCGGTACTGCCGGCCTGGAGCTGGGCGCACTTCAATCCGTCGCAACGCTGGATCGCCATTGCGGTCACGGCATGGGCCTGTGTACCGCTGCTGTGGAGCCTGTTCGACCGTGACCGCCGCTTCCTGCAGGATCGCCTGGCCGGCACCCGCATCATTCGTTGCTGATCCGTTGCCGGTCCGCCCGGGCCGGCCGCTCGGTGGCCGCCGCGCGCAGCGTCGGCGACCAGTTCCACTGCCATTGCTTCCATGCCGCCTGCACGGCATTCGGGTAGCCTGACTGGCCGAGGCTGCCGTTGTAGCGTCCCAGCGCCCGGAACAGATTGCCGCGCTCGATATCGAGATAGTGGCGCAGGATCACGCAGCCATAGCGCAGATTGGTACGGTACTCGAACAGGTCATGTCCGGGCGAACCGATCGCGCCCAGCCAGAACGGCATGACCTGCATCAGCCCGCGCGCGCCGACGCCTGACTGCGCCTGGCTTTTGAACCCGCTTTCGACCTGGATCAGGCCCAGCACCAGTTGCGGGTCGAGACCGACGCGGGTGGCTTCGTAGTGGATGGAGACCAGCAGGCGTTCGCGCCACTGGCGATCCGGCAGCCGCGCCTCCAGCCGGCGCGACATCTCGAACAGCCAGTCACGGCCCTCTTCCGCATTGACGAACTCCATGCGCGGCAGCGTGCGCTCGTTCAGCCCGTCACGCATCGCACTGGCGACACCCGCCGCCATGCGTTCCTCGCGTTGCGCACCGGCCTGTGCCGGCAGCGCGCACAGCAGGCACAAGGCGAGGAGAAGGGGGCGGGCGCGGAGGGTCGTCATGGGGCGCAGTGTTGCAGAGCGGTGCGGCCAGCGCAAACCGGTCGGAACCATGCCCTTGCCGCCTGGAAACAGAAAACCCCCGCAGCGGCAAGCCGCGACGGGGGTCGGTACGCAGGAAAAGTCTAGAAGGCGTAGCGGTAGCTCGTCGACAGGCCGACGTCACTGGCGCCGTTGTCACGGCTGGCAAAGGCGCTGACCTCGAAACGGCTGTCCCTGCCGTGGTGGCTGAGGCCGAGCTTGCCGTCGTAGCCCAGGCGGTGGTTGCCGCTCGCCGGCAGCTCGAAGCGGCCGGCGGCCGGGACGCTGGCGAAGCCGGCCTGGCGGATGCCGGCCTGCCGGTACAGCGTCGGGCGACCCAGCAGTTCGGCGTCTGCCCGCCAGCCGCGGTCGTTGCGGAAGTTGATGGCGTCGTAGCGGACGCGCAGCCCGAGCACGCCGTCCACGGCGCTGTCGCGTGCCGCCGAGAGTCGCAGCGCGTAGGTGCCGGCATCCCGTTCGGTCAGTGCCGCATCACGCTGGTGGCGCAATTTCAGGCCAAGCAGCGGTTCCAGGGTCAGGCCGGACGCCAGCGTGTGCGGCATGGCGAGGCTGAACTGGCTGCTGAACTGGTCTCGACGCTGGTCGGCGCGCGGGCGCAGGTTGACATCGCCATAGCGCAACGTGCG
>NZ_QLTJ01000016.1:0-69801 GCF_003269145.1 Microvirgula sp. AG722
GTGGCGAGCTACCTGCCGGGTGGCCTGACGCCGGAACAGGCCAGCGTCTCGGCCAGCGACGCGCTGCAGGGCATGGCCGAAGTGGTGATTTACGCCGCGGGCAGCTGGACCGGCAACGTCAATACCCGCCAGCCGGCACACCGGCTGGTACTGAGCGCTGACCGGGTGAGCACGGATCCGGCACGGCAGATCCGGCAGCGGATGGATTACCGGGACGGGCATGGCCGGCCATGGCAGCAATTGCAGCAGGTCGGGCCTGGAGACGCGTATCTGCTGACCGCCTCTGGCGCTTTTATCCTCGATGAGAATGATGAACCGATGACAGGCCCGGCGGACCCACGCTGGCGCATTGCCGCCGGCGACGAACGCAGTGCTGGCGGCGTGCCGCTGCGCCACTATCCGGGCTATTTCGTCAATCGGGCCCGGTCAGTCAGTGTCCGCCCGCAGCTCCCCTACGAGCAGACGCTGCATGGCGCCCTGGGTCGACGCACTCTGGTGCATTCCGCAAACGGCAGCTACAGCTTGTCCCGGACGCAGCCATGGTACCGCGTCACGCTGGACGAAAATGACAGCTATCTGATTGACGCCCCGCAAGCCAGTGTAAAAGTCACGTCCAATCAGCCAAAAATTGGCATGCACGGCGAACATATCGAGTGGATAGGCGAGCTCACACAGCTATATAACCTCGGCAAAGGCATACGCAGTTACGAACCGACTTCTCGCCGCTTTCTGAGCATGGACCCATACAGCCCATTCTCCATCGGCGGAATAAATCCGTACGCCTTCTGTGCTGCTGACCCGATCAACCATTCCGATCCCTCCGGGTATGCCAGCATCGAAACACTCTCCATCTGCCTGGCGCTACTCACCTTTTTCACCAGCATCATGACATTTGGCATAGCTGCGGCAACCCTCTCTGGCATTTTCGGGGCCATTACTCTGGCCGCCTCATTGCTGGGCGCAACAAGCGGGGCAACCGGACTGGCCGCAATCAGCCTGCAAACCAGTGACCCCGCGACGGCCCGCAT
Source organism: Microvirgula sp. AG722 (assembly GCF_003269145.1). NCBI lineage: Bacteria > Pseudomonadati > Pseudomonadota > Betaproteobacteria > Neisseriales > Aquaspirillaceae > Microvirgula > Microvirgula sp. AG722. The sequence continues at coordinate 1,029 of NZ_QLTJ01000016.1, forward strand.
TCTGACTTATGTGTCGCTGGGGACGGGTGTGGCATCACTGGTAACGGGACTGCTGGGGAGCAGCGCCCTGGCATTACTCCGGTCAACAGGTCGCCTGATTCATGGCGTCTCATCGGGGCAGCGATATTATCTGAACACGCCAGGAAACTGGTATGGAAAAGGCAGCAAGGTTTTTCTGTATACAGAGAATTTTCGCGATGGCAGCCTGTTCATGGTTCATGGCAGCAAAACTGCAAAGCTGCAAAATCATTTAGGAGAGATGATTACGGCCAAAGCCTGGGCAAAAGAGGTCGCTCAGCTCCCTGTCTACATAAACAGCACAAACCGCGGCCCCATCTACCTGATGGCATGTGGCTCCACCTATCGCGGCTGCCGCTCTGCTGCCGCCATCGTGTCCACAGAGCTGGGAAGAGACGTCATCGCTTTTGAATCCCGCTATACCATGCTGGCGATGAGCAAACTGGGAGGGGGGGTCAGACTGGCGCCGATCCGGGAATCCATGCACGCCTTCTATGTACATAGTTTCATGGGGTCCGACCTGACTGCGCCAGCCTGTTTCGTCAATGGCAAGATCATTTAGGACAAGCCATGCTCTTCTACTCCAATGTATTCAACATGATCGACTGGCTAGCCAACGGCGTTGAGCCTTGCACCGGCATGTATATCCAGAACATCAAGCTGGTTCATATTTCAGCCAATAATCTGCAAGGGCCGAATCTGGATATTTTTATCCGTTTCAATCAATTCAGCCAGGTCAACGATGGCTTCGGTGCAGGTTGGGAGTTCAATCTGTCAAAAATTGAAACAGAAGATGGAGTGCAGACTCTCATCCTGTCTGATGGCCGGCGTTACAGAATGACGGAAACAGATAATGTCATTGCATTGCAATACAAGCAAGCCAATGATTTCACCATTCAGAAAAAAAGTGACAACACCTATCTGCTGACAAACAAAAGCAATACTATTGAAACGATTACCGATGGGAAATGTACAGAAATTTCCTATCCAAACGGAAAAAAAATCAGCTTGGGCTGGAATACACCAGACGGCTTGCTTCTCAATATTTCTGACGATAATAAAAAAACATTTCTTACTGCAAAATCGGTTACTGCGTCATCCACGACGACTGTCACCGTCAATACATTCAACGGGATTTTCGTTTATTCAATAAAGCTCACCGCGGGGTTGATTCCGTCACTATGCAGCATTGCCTACACTCCACCCGCCCCTGAAAAACCCGTCCAACTTTACTCGGTTGAATATACCACACACAATACCAGTTATTTGCTGATCACATCATTTACTTCGGATATTAAATACCATCAAAAAGAGATCGTGACCTATACCCCACTCCCCGGACCTGAGGGTCTGGATAAAACCATTTATTCCGCGATGACTCTCAAGAAAATTTTGACAACAGACGATCTTGCGCCGTCCTGCAGAGACATTATCTACAACAACCCGAAAAGCAACTATCTGGGCAGCGGCCAAGTCACGGCATGGAAACAGGACGAAGACAATCTGCAGTTCCTGCCTGATGATTTTTACTTTACGCACACCACACAGGAAGGCAGTGAGCGAACCACATGGTGCGATTACAATAAATTCTATCTGCAAATCCGGGAAGAGCCCATGCTGACCACGGATACGCCCAGCGCAGGATCATCGACGACAAGAAAATTCAAGGTGTATGACTATGATCTGGTTGCAAATAGCACCATCGCGGCTCAGCCCCCCTCTTTTATGTTCCCCATTACACAGCACAATAATGTGCAGCAACGTCTGCAGGGAAAGATCAAATCCCGAACGGCCCTGATACAGTTCAAGTATGACACTTTTGCCAATCTGGTTGAATTTGTCGATGTAACAGGCATCAAGGAAACCTGTACGTATTATCCTGCTGCAGGAGAGATTGACTCGGTGACCGGGCGCGTTCTTTGCCCCCCCGACCCGACCAACAGCATCAACTATATCAAGGAAAGGACTATCACCCCATTTCCTGGTGCGCCCTACTCGACACTGACAAGACTTTTTCATTACGAATACCTGTCCAGCAACAACCTGATTCTGTTATCCACAGAACAATTTTATGAGATTACTGTCGACGGCAAGCGTTCTCTGCTGAAACAGAACATCTACAGTTATGACAGCAGCACTCTTTTTTCTGGCCAGCCAAGTCAGTTAACAGAAGGCATGCCCCCCTTCACCCAGGATGAAGCAGGCAATGAAATTCCAGCCCAGTCAACACGGTTCAATTATAGCCGCACACTATCCAGCGACAACAGCACCCTGACAACGACAAAAACGAATACTGGTTTTGACGGTCAATCAATAACAGACAGCGTCACCCAGGCGACGACAACCGGCGCCGTTGTTTCATCAACAGACAAAAATCAATTGACAAGCACATTCAAATACGACGCTCTGGGGCTGCTTGTTGATACGACCTGCGCAGACAGCAATGGCAACAAAAAAACGACAACCATCAGCTATGACCCCCTCCATAATAAAATCACGACCCGGCATTCTTCAAATCAGTTTAGTGAAATACAGGTCGTCGATGGCCTTGGCAATCTGACACAAGAGTGGCTGATGGTGCCCTCTGCCACCACGCCAACCGGGTTTAATATCCGTGCGTTCAGCTATAACGCTCTAAACCAGCTCATATCAAAAACCGAGTACGACTACACACAGGATAATGTGCTGCTCAGCACGGAAATCACGCAGACGACCTGGAATATATTCGATGAACCAATAGCAGAAAAAAATGCAGACAAAAGCAAAAAAAAGTACCAATACAATTATATAAAAAACACATGCACCGAGCTTTGTCGCCCTGGTCGCAGTAAAATTATCAGCCGATACAATGATCAGGACCAGTTGATCATGAGATCAACTTACCCGAAGCACAGCAGCATGGGTGCTGATATTACCGAAATTTTCAGCCACGATGGCTTCTGGCGTCTCAGAAAGTACTTGCACACCGGCCAGGAAGATCAGCAGTACGAATATGATGCCTTTGACAGACAAATCAGGCAAACCGGCAGTGTCAGCGGAATCAAGCTCACCAGCCATGCAACCCACACCAGTGCCGACTGCCCCACTGCAATCACACTCAGCGACGTCGATGGCAGCAACAGCAAGGTAATCGGTCAGCAATATTATGACGGGCTTAATCGAAAAATCGAATCGTCCACCAATGGCAGCATCACTACCTATAATTATTCAGGAACGCCGCTGTTCGACTCTCCGCTCCAGGTCACAAGTGGTCGTCAGTACAATTATGAATACAATGCATTATTCAACCAGGCTACCAAAAGGTCCGTCCGCTATCCAACAGGCGCGTCGTCCCTCCAGAGCCAGCAAGTCTTTTCATACGATGTAAAAACAGGATTATTGTCTGAAAGCGAAACGGCCTCGGCAACGCCTACCGAGCATTTTTATTCCCAATTAAAGTATGACCAATTCAATCACTTGAATCATGAAACTTCCGTTTTCCACCAGCAATATCAGGCGTGGCACGTCAAAAGCGAAACAGCCGCAACACTGACGGTCAAAGGCAAACCACTGCAGTCCACTACCACTGTCAGTTACGCTGAAGGAATGAAATTCAATCCGGCCATCGACGTCAAAACCGTGTATTCATATGAAAAGGACGGCGCCATCCAGCAGGTTGACTACTACATCAATGCCATACTGGCCACGCGCAGTATATTTCATAGAGCGGCCAATGGAAATTTGACACACATAGAAAACTATATGCAATGGCCTAACGCGCGCTACGCGAGAATTGATAAAAGAATCGCCTTTACCAGCTACAACCTGATTGATACCATTACTTATCAATCTCCTGATGAGAGAGAAAACAAGGAAGTCTTTGGCTCCCACTGCATCCTGAGAGAACAATACCAGTATGATCGTCAGCAACGATTATCCCGGCTTTATTGTCGATTTGAGACCAGTCCACCGCAAACCAGCACGGAAAATTATAGATACGACAGGAAAGGACAGCTTGTCACCTGGAAAAAACGTGGCGATCTGCTTTACTCTGACAGCCATTACAACCGACTGTTTTATCAGAAATTCTCTTACGATCTGTATGGAAACCTGCTTGATGAAAAAACGGAGTACCATCACCCCCCCAGTCAGGGGGCCAGCAATATCGCAACTTATAGTTACAAAAACATTTCCACTCTCGTTTCCATCAGCAACAAAACAGTCAATGCATCCCCAACCCCGGCCAACATCCAATTCACCACCGACAATGAAGGAAATGTGATTGAGCGCCTGGAGTATGCAGCGGATGGGGCAATGACCAAGAGCGTTTCATATCGTTTTACAGGGGATAATAATTTCTCATCCATAACGGAGAAATTTATTGGAAGGAACATAAAATATGAACATTATCATTATTATGATTCCTATAACCGGCATATTTCCACAGTCATTCGCTACGCAGAGGATCCGCAGGACAAGCATCGGATCGTAAAGTCAAAAATTTACGCCGGCGACGTACCTTTGATTGAAGACCGGTATGTTCTGAAGGACAAGAATAATATTGAACACACGGTTTATCATTACGTTAATGGCGAAGTCATGTTCATTTCTCTGGTGGACAGCAAAAAGAACATCAAGACTTTTCCCTGCCTCAACCAGGCTGATGGCACCCTGCTGGCGCAAGGCTATCCCGTGGCAAGGCGGGTGTACTGGTACAAATACGAACCCACATACAAATTCAGAACCACCGGGAAAAACGCTTACGGATTGGCAATGGGACTGTCAACGGTGCAGTTTTCCATTCCCCGGATGTATCCGATCGATGCGCTCCCCGATCAGCAATGACCGCCTGCCCGACAGCGGAGGGCTGCCGGCAGCCCTCCGCACATGGAATCAACTCACGCGCATGCCCGGCTTCGCGCCGTTGTCGACATCGAGCAGGAACAGCCCCTGCGAGTCGTCATTGCCACTGGCGCAGACAATCATCCCCTCGGACACGCCGAAGCGCATCTTGCGCGGTGCGAGGTTGGCGACGACGATGACCTGACGGCCAATCAGTTTTTCCGGCTCCGGATAGGCGCTGCGGATGCCGGAGAAGATCTGCCGGGTTTCAAAGCCGAGATCGACCTTGAAGCGCAGCAGCTTGTCGGAACCCTCAACCAGCCCGGCTTCCAGCACCGTGCCGACCCGCAGATCGAGTTTGGCGAAGTCGGCGATGCCGATGGTATCGTCCAGCGGCTCGACGCCGAGGCTGGCCGGCGTCACGGCGGCAGGCGTGCTCTGCTTGTTCGCCTCGACCAGCTTTTCGATCAGCACCGGTTCGACGCGCTGCATCAGATGCTGGTACGGCTTGACTGCATGACCCAGCAGCAGCGTCTGCGCATCGTTCCAGTTCAGCGGTGCGACATCGAGGAAGGCCTCGATATCGGTCGCCAGCTTCGGCAGTACCGGTTTCAGGTAAATCGCCAGGATGCGGAAGGCATTGATCAGCACGGTGCACACATCGTGCAGGCGCGCTTCCTCCCCTTCCTGACGGGCCAGCTCCCACGGCTTGTTCGCGTCGACATAGACATTGACCGCATCGGCCAGCGCCATGATGTCGCGCAGCGCACGGCCATATTCGCGGGCCTCGTAGGCGGCGGCAATGCCGTCAGCCTGGGCGCGCAGGGTATCGAGCAGCGGGAGGTCGGCAATCTGTGCGGACAGGCGGCCCTCGAAGCGCTTGGTCAGGAAACCGGCGGCGCGGCTGGCGATATTGATGAACTTGCCAACCAGGTCGGCATTCACCCGGGCGACGAAGTCGTCCAGGCTCAGGTCAATGTCCTCGATGCGGCTGTTGAGCTTGGCGGCGATGTAATAGCGCATCCACTCCGGGTTCAGACCGCAATCGAGATAGCTGCGCGCGGTGATGAAGGTGCCGCGCGACTTCGACATCTTCTGGCCGTCGACGGTCAGGAAGCCGTGTGCGAACACGCCGGTCGGCGCGCGATAGCCGGCGAACTTCAGCGTGGCCGGCCAGAACAGCGCGTGGAAATACAGGATGTCCTTGCCGATGAAGTGGTACAGCTCGGCGTCGGAATCGGCATTGAAATAGCTGTCGAAGTCGATGCCGGTGCGGTCGCACAGGTTCTTGAACGACGCCATGTAGCCGATCGGCGCGTCCAGCCACACATAGAAATACTTGCCCGGCGCATCCGGAATCTCGAAGCCGAAGTACGGCGCATCGCGCGAGATGTCCCAGTCCTGCAGACCGCCTTCGATCCACTCGTTCATCTTGTTCAGCGCTTCCGGCTGCAGGTGCGGCTGCGACACGCCGTCGGCGCGCAGCGTGCTGCCGGTGGTCCATTCACGCAGGAAGTCGGTGCATTCGCCGAGGCGGAAGAAGAAGTGCTCGCTGCTGCGCAGCACCGGCGTCGCGCCGGACACGGCCGAGTACGGATTTTTCAGTTCGGTCGGGCTGTAGGTCGCGCCGCAGACTTCGCAGTTGTCGCCGTACTGGTCCCTGGCCGCGCACTTCGGACACTCGCCCTTGACGAAGCGGTCCGGCAGGAACATCTGCTTTTCCGGGTCGTACAGCTGCTCGATGGTGCGGCTGACGATCTTGTCGTTGGCACTGAGCTTGCGGTAGATCTGCTCGGAGAACTGCTTGTTCTCCGGCGAATTGGTCGAATAGTAGTTGTCATAACCGATATGGAAGCCGCTGAAATCGGCCAGGTGCTCGGTCTTGACCCGCTCGATCAGCTGTTCCGGCGTTACGCCCTGCTTTTCCGCCGCCAGCATGACCGGCGTGCCGTGGGTGTCGTCGGCACAGACATAGTGGCATTCATGCCCGCGCATCTTCTGGAAACGCACCCACACGTCGGTCTGGATGTGCTCGACCATATGGCCGAGGTGGATGGCCCCGTTGGCGTAAGGGAGGGCACTCGTCACCAAAATTTTGCGTTGCGTCATCAGGATGTCTCTTCTGGAATCTCAAGCGAACGATTATAGCGACAAAGCACGCCGTACCGGGGAGCCGGGACGGCGCGCAGCCGTGGTCTACGACTGGCTGACGAGGGCCGGCTCGCCGGATTCGCGAGCGCGGGCGGCCATCGCGCGCTGCAGCACGCCGCGCGACAGCCACAGGTACAGCGCGGTCGAACAGGCTGACAGCGCGGCATAACCGACCTCGCCCCACTGCAGATAGGCGAACTTCAGCCCCTCGATGCCGAACACGTACACCACCATCGACAGCATGCCGACCGAGGCGGCGACCGTGCCCTTGGCGATCGGACTGGCGGTCAGCGCAAAACGGTACAGCACCGCAAAGCACAGCCCCTCGCCCAGCGAGGTCAGGCTGATGCCGGCAATGATCCAGAACCACGGCACGCTGGTCAGCAGACAGCCGGCCAGCATCAGCGTCGCGCCGAGCATTTGCGGCAGACGGCCGACCACGACCGAACGGCCGAGTTGCCAGCGGTCGGAAACCCGGACCAGGATCAGGTTGCCGGCAATCAGCGCGCCGAACACCGGGATCTGCCACAGCCCGTATTCCAGCGTGCTCATGCCGCCGTCCTCGATCAGGAACACCGGCGACAGCGCGATCCAGCCGAGCAGCGGCAGCGCCATGAACGGCATGCACAGCGAGGCGGCGATAAAGCCGCGGTCGGTCAGCACCGCACGGTAGTCGCGGCCGATCTGTGACAGCGGCAGCGGGCCGCTGCCGGGCTGTACCGTCTCCGGCATGAAATACCACAGGCCCAACCAGCCGAGTGCGGCGATGGCGGCAATCAGCACGAAAATCGAGCGCCACGGCCAGATTTCGATCAGCACCGCCCCGGCCACCGGCCCCAGCAGCGGCGCGATCAGCGCCACATTGGCCATCAGCGCCGTGACCTTGATCGCCGTATTCTCGTCAAAGGCTTCCTGCACGGCGGCATAGCCGACTGCGGCGATAAAGCACAGGCCGACGCCCTGCAGCACGCGCATCGCAATAAAGGATTCGATGCCGCCGACCCACAGCATGGCCAGACAGCTGAGCACGAACAGCGCCACGCCGGCGAGCATCACCGGCCGGCGGCCGATACGGTCCGACAGCGGCCCGAGCAGCCACGGCACGGTGATGCCGCCCAGCAGGAAGGCGGTCATCGACGTGGCGACCCACGAAATGTCGACGCCGAACTCGGCCACCACGTGCAGCATGCCGGGCTGGATCATGTCGTTGGCGATATAGACCGCAAATTCGAACAGCACCAGCGCCAGCGGGAAGCACAGGACGGACAGGGTCAGGGTAGTGATTTTCTTCTGCATGGTTTTCAGCCAGTTGCGACGCCCCCGGCATGCGGCCTCCTGATCGGAAGGCCGGGCGGAGCGGGCCCGTGCGGCAGCCAGGCAGCGGCAGGGGCGGTTCTGTACGGGGAAGGAAGGCCGGCGCGCAGCGGGCCTGTTCCGGGAGATATCGAGCCTGACGGCCGCGCGTGACGCGACCATGATGGCGACAAGAAGCGGCGATCCGGGCAGGAGAAGGGCCGGGCTCGCGGCGGCGTCACGGCCTGGACGGGAGTTGTTCCGGGCGGACGTAGCGGGCGATTATACCAGCGGGCACGCAAGCGAACGTTCAGATACGGGACATGTCCGTTCAGTAACCGCCGCGTTCATCCACCGGCAGCGGGCTGGCCGGCACGGCCGGCGGCGAGTCGCTCCGCTCCGACGGGCGGCGCAGACGCCGTCCGTCGCGCTCGACCCGGCGTGGATTGCGTTCGACCCGGCGGTCGACCTGACGCCCGTTGCGTGCCGCGCCATCGTCCGGCACCGCCGCGTCGCCATCGCCGGGCATGCCCTGCACCAGCGGCGCGGGCTGCGGCACCAGCGGCAGCACCAGACCGTTGGCGTCGACGGTGGCGGCCAGCGTCGACAGCATCACTGCCAGCAGACGTGGCATCAGGGCATCCCCGTTTCATTCGCACTGTTTTCATCATGGCCGACCGGCCGTCCCGTCGCCAGTGTACGCTGCCGCCCCCTCTGCCCTCCAGCCCGCGCGAACCGGCGTGCAGCGTAGACGCTGGCGCGATAAACCGAGTAAAGTGCTCGGGTATTCGTATCATCCGCCCGGAATTCACACCATGCTGTCCAAACTGACCCAGCTGTTCAAATCCGCCGACGCGCCCGCCGCCGACCACAGTGGCGAAGCCGAGCTGCTCGATGCCGTCCAGGCCCTGGTCGATCCCGACACCGGCAAGACCTATGCCGAGGCAAAGGCGATCAGGAATGTTCGCCAGTCCGCATCGGCCATCGGCCTCGACATCGTGCTCGCCTACCCGGCGCAAAGCCGCCATGACGCGATCCGCGCCCAGTTCGCCGAGGCACTGGCCACGCTGGCCGGCACGCGCCAGATCGACATCGCCGTGTCCAGCCAGATCACCGGCCACGCCGTGCAGCGCGGCATCCCGCTGCTGCCGGGCGTCAAGAACGTCATCGCCGTCGCCAGCGGCAAGGGTGGCGTCGGCAAGTCGACCACCACCGTCAATCTGGCGCTGGCGCTGGCGGCCGAAGGCGCGCGGGTCGGCATTCTCGACGCCGACATCTACGGCCCGTCCCAGCCGCTGATGATGGGGCTGCAGGGCCAGCGTCCCGCGTCCCCGGACAACAAGTCGCTCGTCCCGGTCGAGAACTATGGCGTGCAGACAATGTCGATGGGCTATCTGGTCGATGACGACCAGGCCATGGTCTGGCGCGGCCCGATGGTCACCCAGGCACTGATGCAGTTGCTGAACGACACCCGCTGGGACGCGCTCGACTACCTGCTGATCGACCTGCCCCCGGGCACCGGCGACGTACAGCTGACGCTGTCGCAGAAGATCCCGGTCACCGGCGCGGTCATCGTCACCACGCCGCAGGACATCGCACTGCTCGATGCCAAAAAGGGACTGCGCATGTTCGAGAAGGTCGGCGTGCCGGTACTCGGCATCGTCGAGAACATGTCGGTCCACATCTGCTCGAACTGCGGCCATGTCGAAGCGATTTTCGGCGAAGGCGGCGGGCAGAAAATGGCCGAGCAGTACCACGTCGAGCTGATCGGCCAGTTGCCGCTCGACCTGTCGATCCGCCTCGCGGTCGACGAAGGCCGCCCGAGCGTGATCGCCGATCCTGACGGCACGATCGCCGCCATTTACAAGCAGATCGCCCGCCGCGTCGCGGTCAAGGTCGGGGAAAAGGCGCGCGACTACAGCTCGCGACTGCCGAAGATCGTGGTCCAGAACACCTGACCCGCGCAGCGAACATGCGCGCTGTCGCATGTTCGCTCTTGCCGCCGGTCCGCTGCTTCGGCAGAATCGGCGGACTCATTCCGTTGTGGCGCCATGTACCGTTTCCTTTCTCTCGTTGTCGCCGTTGCCCTGTCGCTGCCGGTTCAAGCCGGCTCATGCGATCGTGTCGCGCGCGAAATCAACGCCAAGCTCGCCACACCGGTCAATGTCACCCAGTTCGCCGGTGTGCTGACCGCGCTGGGCGGCACCGGCCAGTTGCCGAACCGCTACGTCTCCAAGCAGACGGCGCGCGATGCCGGCTGGCGTCCGGGCCGCAAGCTGTGGTCCGTACCCGGCCTGCAGGGCAAATCCATCGGCGGCGACCGTTTCGGCAACCGGGAACACCGTTTGCCAGCGGCCGACTGGCATGAAGCCGACCTGGACTACCAGGGCGGAAAGCGCAACGGCAAGCGGCTGGTCTATGCCGGCAACGGCCTGCGCTATGTCACCGTCGATCATTACCAAACCTTCACCGAGATCCCGCCATGTCGCTGACCTGCGAGCTGAAAAATGTCCGTTCGACCCAAGACTTCTACACCCAGCTTGCCCGCGGCCTGCAGCTGCCGGCGCACTTCGGCAAGAATCTCGACGCCCTGTTCGACGCACTGACCGGTGACGTGAAGGGCCCGGCCACGGTGTTCTGGCACGAGTCGATCGCCGCCCGCAACGAAATGGGCGAGGAACACTTCGAGGAAATCATCGGCGCGCTGTACGAGGCCGCCGGCGAACGCGACGACCTGCAGATCTGGCTGGGTCTGTAAGCACCGCAACAGCCAAAAAAACAGGGCATCACCTGATCGGTGATGCCCTTGTTCACGTTTGCGGGTCACTCAGCCGGGTTTCCCTGCCCGCCGCGCCGCCCCCCGACCGGCAGCCCGGTGATGACGGAAACTGTCCTCCGTCCCCTTTGCACTGCGCGAGCCGAACGCGTACTGGCTCTCCAGCCACATCACATTGATGATCCCCAGCGCCAGCGCCAGCCCGAGTCCCAACAGCCAGGCGAAATACCACATCGTTGCGTCCTCCGGTAATCAGTAACTGTGCGTATCGTTTTTCAGGCGCTCGACCGTCACCGGTCCGCGCATGACCCGATACACCCAACTGGTGTACAGCATGATCAGCGGCACGAAGATCACCGCCACCCCGAGCATCACGCCCAGCGTCTTGTGACTGGACACCGCATCCCACAGCGTCAGGCTCGATACGGCATCAAGGCTGGACGGCAGCACGAACGGGAACAGGGCTGCGCCAGCAGTCAGGATCACCCCGGTGCAGGCCAGTCCGCTGGCCACTACCGTCAGCCGCGGCGCCCGTCCGGCCAGCGCCACGGCGGCGAAGGCACCAAGGATGCCCAGCAGCGGCAGCACCCACAGCGTCGGCCACGCCGCATAGTTGGCCAGCCAAGCGCCGCCGGTGATCGTCACCGCCTTGCCGAGCGGCTCCAGCGCCTCGTTCAGCGCGCCGATGGCGGTCAGTTGCCAGCCCGGCAGCCGGGCGGTCCACAGTCCGCCCAGCGCGAACAGCACCAGGGTCAGCAGGCCGAACACCCGGGTCGCGAACACGGCTCGCCCGCCGACCGTGCTGCCGCCGGTCTTGCTGGCCAGAAAGGCCGCACCATGCAGGGTCAGCATCGCCACCGACAGCACGCCGCAAAACAGGCCGAACGGGTTCAGCAGGTCGAAGAAACTGCCGGCGTAACGCACGTGCATGCTGCTGTCGAAGGCGAACGGCAGGCCGATGAACAGGTTGCCGATGGCAACGCCGAAGACCAGCGCCGGCACGGCGCCGCCGACGAACAGCGCCCAGTCCCAGTTGTTGCGCCAGCGCGCGCTCGGCAGCTTGCTGCGGTAGTCGAAGCCGACCGGGCGCAGAAACAGCGCAAACAGCGTCAGCATCAGCGCGACATACAGCACCGAGAACGCCGCCGCGTACACCAGCGGCCAGGCGGCGAACAGCGCACCGCCAAAGGTGATCAGCCAGGTCTGGTTGCCCTCCCAGGTCGGACCGACACTGTTGATGACCAGGCGGCGCTCGTCGTCGTTGCGGCCGATGAACGGCAGCAGCACGGCGACGCCGATGTCGAAGCCGCCGGTGACGGCAAAGCCGATCAGCAGCACGGCCATCAGGCCCCACCAGATGAGTTTCAGCGTTTCATAGTCGAACATGGTCCGGTTCCCCTCAGGACTGTTGCGGCACGGTGACGTCCGGCGTTTCGCCGTGATAGCGGCCGGTATGCAGGCTGGCCGGTCCCAGCCGGATGTACTTCAGCATCAGGTACATCTCGATCACGAACAGCAGGCTGTAGATGCCCACCAGCCCGATCAGGCTGAAGTGAAGCTGGCCCGGGTCCAGTTGCGATGCCGACAGATGGGTCGGCAGCACGCCGGAAATGGTCCATGGCTGACGTCCGTACTCGGCCACGATCCAGCCCAGCTCGATCGCCACCCACGGCAGCGGGATCGCCAGCACGCACAGCTTCAGGAACCAGCGCTGCGGGGCGAGGCGGCGGCGCACCAGCAGCCAGCAGGCGGTGGCGAAGATGGCAAGGAACAGCATGCCGAGCCCGACCATGATGCGGAAGCTCCAGAACAGCGGCGCGACGTTCGGAATGGTGTCGCTGGCGGCGGCACGGATCTGCGCCGGGGTCGCGTCGACCACGTTCGGCGTGTATTTCTTCAGCAGCAGGCCGAAACCGAGGTCGGCCTTGTGCTGCTCGAAGCGCTCGCGCACTGCCGGCGTGGTGTCGCCGGCCTTCAGCGCGGTCAGTGCCTCGTAGGCGATCATGCCGCTGCGAATGCGCACTTCGTGTTCGCGCTTCAGGTCCTTGATGCCGGTCACCCGGGTGTCGGTCGAGCGCGTGGCGATCAGCCCGAGCAGGTAAGGAATTTTCACCGCGTAATCGGTGCGTTCCTCGGCCTGGTTCGGCCAGCCGATGGCGGTAAAGGCCGCCGGTGCCGGTTCGGTGTTCCACTCGGCCTCGATCGCTGCCAGCTTGACCTTCTGCACCTCGCCGGTGGTGTAGCCGGACTCGTCACCGAGCACGATCACCGACAGGATGGACGCCAGCCCGAAGCCTGCCGCCACCGCGAACGAGCGCAGTGCGAAGCCGGTGTCGCGCGCCTTCAGCAGGTACAGACTGGACACGCCGAGCACGAACATCGCCGCCGCCACATAGCCGGCCGCCACGGTGTGCACGAACTTGACCTGGGCCACCGGGTTGAAGAACACCTCGCCCAGGCTGACCAGCTCCATGCGCATGGTGTGATAGTTGAACTCGGCCCCGACCGGATTCTGCATCCACGCATTGGCGATCAGGATCCACAGTGCCGACAGGTTGGAGCCGAAGGCGACCAGGAAGGTCACCAGCAGGTGCTTGTTCTTCGACAGCCGGTCCCAGCCGAAGAAGAACAGGCCGACAAAGGTCGATTCGAGGAAGAAGGCCATCATCCCCTCGACCGCCAGCGGTACGCCGAAGATGTCGCCCACATAGTGCGAGTAGTACGCCCAGTTGGTGCCGAACTGGAATTCCAGCGTGATGCCGGTCGTCACCCCCATGGCGAAGTTGATGCCGAACAGCTTGCCCCAGAAGCGGGTCATGTCCTTGTAGACCTGCTGGCCGGTCATCACGTACACCGACTCACAGATCACCAGGATCCAGCTCAGCCCCAGCGTCAGCGGTACGAACAAAAAATGAAACAGGGCAGTCAGCGCGAACTGCAGGCGTGACAGCTCCACTACCTCGGACACGGGCAGCATGGTTCTCTCCGTTTGCGGTCAATTCTTGTGGACAGGCGGGGCATCGCGACCGGGGGTGCCAAGCAGTTGCTGCTCGATCGCGGACTCGGGGACGGTCATGTGCCGGGCCAGCGGTTCGGAGAACCACAGCACTTTCGCGCCCCACAACAACAACAGCTTCACCGTCAGCACCACCGAGATTTCAAGCCACAGCGGCATGCCGCGCCGGGTCCGGCGCTGCAGGATGGACGGTGTCATGGTCTTTACTCCCGGCTTCCCGGACGCAGCCGGTCAGCGAATTCCAGCACCTTGTGCACCTTGCTGCCGAGCCGCATCAGGCTGGCCAGCGTGTCCGGTGACAAGCGCTGCACGTCGTCGAACCAGCCGGTCGCCAGTTCGATCAGTTCATGCATGTCGCGCATCCGCTCCTGGGCATGGCGCTCCTGCTCGTCACAGGGATCGGCCATCAGCGTATCGCGCAGCAGCGACAGGGTCGGGTCGATCTCGCGCCGGCGCTTTTCCTCGATCAGCGTGCGGAAGATCTCCCAGGTGTCGTCCGGGGTGGTGAAGTAGTCGCGCCGGTCGCCGGGATGGTGCGCCATGCGAACCAGTCGCCAGGACTGCAGTTCTTTCAGCCCCATGCTGACATTGGAGCGCGACATGCCAAGCTCGTTCACGATGTCGTCGGCATTCAGCGGCTTTTCGGACAGGAACAGCAACGCATACATCTGCCCCACGGTGCGGTTCACGCCCCAGCGGCTGCCCATCTCGCCGAAGTGCAGCACGAAGCGTTCGATCAATGGCGTCATGTCACGCGTTCCTGTTCTTTCAGAAATTTGTGAAATCATCGCCACTTTTTTGACGCAGGTCAATCTTAAGGTCAAGCAAATTTACTTGTCAGTCCCCCGGCGCACGCACTTCCCGCTCCGGTTCCTCACGCGGTGATGCTACATTGGACACATCCCGCCATGACAACAAACCGGCGCGGCCAAAGGTCGCAGCACGGATAAACGAGGAGACACGGGTGGAAGAAACGGAACTGAACCCTCCCGGACCGGCGCCGTTGTGCCAGTCCCTGCAGCACGGTCTGCTGGAGCTGTTCGAGCAGCAGTTCGTCGGCGCCCTGCTGGTCGACCGCGAGGCGCGCGTGCAATGGATCACGGCGCGCTACGCAGCCCTGCTCGGGCTCGACGATCCGGCCGGGGCGCTGAACCGGCCGGTGGAAGACATCCTGCCGCACAGCCGCATGCGCGAGGTGGTGCAGAGCGGCGAACCGATCGTGCTCGACTTCATGAACTACAAGCAGCACCACTTCGTGGTCAGCCGCTTTCCGCTGCAGGACGGCGACGGCCAGGTGGTCGGCGCATTCGGCATCCTGCTGTCCGAACGCTGGCAGCCGCTGAAACCGCTGGTCGACAAGCTTTCACAGCTGCAGGAAACCCTGGACCGGGTCCGCCGTGACAACGCCGGCAGCCGCCGCGCGCGCTACGGCTTCGACGACATCATCGGCGCCGGCGCCGCCTGCCGCGACATGCAGCGCCTGGGCCAGCGTGCGGCCGCGCTCGATACCACCGTGCTGCTGCTCGGCGAGACCGGCACCGGCAAGGAGTTGCTGGCCAATGCCATCCATGCCGCGTCGCCGCGCCGGCAGAAGCCCTTTGTCGGCCTGAACGTCGCCGCGGTGCCGGAAACGCTGCTGGAAGCGGAATTCTTCGGCGCCGTCGCCGGTGCCTATACCGGTGCCGAGCGCAAGGGCCGCGACGGCAAGTTCAAACTCGCGGACGGCGGCACGCTGTTTCTCGACGAAATTGGCGACATGTCGCTGCCGATGCAGGCCAAATTGCTGCGCGTACTGCAGGAGCAGGAAATCGAACCGCTCGGCTCGAACCGCCTGCTGCATATCGATGTGCGGGTCATTGCCGCAACCAGTCGCGACCTGCGCGCGCTGGTCGATGCCGGCCTGTTCCGCGCCGACCTGTTCTACCGCCTGAATGTGCTGCCGATCCGGCTGCCGCCGCTGCGCGAGCGGTCGGAAGACCTGCCGGCGCTGGTCGATTCACTGCTGGCGCAGATTGCCGACCGCACCGGCCTGCCGCAGCGCAAGCCGGGTGCCGCCGCACTGGCACTGCTTGCCGCCTATCCGTGGCCGGGCAATATCCGCGAACTGCGCAATGTGCTGGAACAGGCGGTAATGCTGTCCGATGGCGTGGCGCTGGACGCCCCGGTCCTGCAGCGCATCCTGCCGGTGGCCGCGACAGTCGACCCGCCGCCGCTGGCCGGCGGTGGCACCCTGGCACAGCGGCTGGCGGAAACCGAACGGCGCGTGATCAGCGAGACGCTGGCGCTGGCCGGCGGCAACAAGACCGAGGCCGCGCGGGCGCTCGGCATCTCGCGGGCAACGCTGTACGAAAAACTGGCCGATCCGCGCCTGTTTCCGGCGCAGACCGGCCCGTCGCTGGCCGGGCTGGTGCGCTAGAAGTCTTTCTTCAGCAGCCGCCCGGCTTCGCCGATGAAGCCGCGGCGGAACGCCAGCACGCAGATGACGAAAATCGCGCCGATGATCACCGTCACCCACGAGCCGAGCGACGCCAGTTCGTTGTGCAGCGCCCGCACGGTGAACGCGCCGACCACCGGACCGAGAATGGTACCCATGCCGCCGAGCAGGGTCATCAGCACCACTTCGCCGGACATGTGCCAGCTGACATCGGTCAGCGACGCCAGCCGGAACACGATGGCCTTGGTCGCCCCGGCGGTGCCGGCCAGCGAGGCCGACAGCACGAACACCAGCAGCTTGTAGCGCTCCACCCGGTAGCCGAGCGACAGTGCCCGCGCCTCGTTTTCGCGGATCGCCTTCAGCGTCTGGCCGAACGGCGAGTACACCGTGCGGTAGATCAGCCACATGCCGGCCAGGAATACCGCATAGACGAACAGGTACAGCGTCAGCGGCACGTCCTGCCCCCCGACCGACACCGTATGCGCCAGGTCGAACAGGCCGAACACCCTGCCCTGCGGAATCCCCTGCAGACCGTCCTCGCCGCCGGTCTGCGGCGCCTGCACGCAGAGGAAGAACACGATCTGCGCCAGCGCCAGCGTCACCATGGCGAAGTAGATGCCCTGGCGGCGGATCGCCACCGCACCGATCAGCAGGCCGAGCAGCGCGCAGCAGGCGGTGGCGGCGAGGATGCCGAGTTCCGGGCTCAGCCCCCACTCCTTCAGCAGGTAGCCGCAAATGTAGGCGCCGCTGCCAAAAAACGCCGCGTGGCCAAATGACAGCAGGCCGCCAAAGCCGAGCAGCAGGTTGAACGCGGCGGCGAACAGCCCGAAGCACAGCAGTTCCATCATGAAAATCGGGTAGACCGCAAACGGGGCGATCAGCCCGGCGACAACCAGCACCGCCCACAGTGCCGGATGGCGGATATCGAGCGGGAACATGTCAGGCCTCCTTGCCGAACAGACCGGCCGGGCGGTACAGCAGCACCAGCGCCATGATGATGAAGATCACCGTATTGGACAGCGGCGGGTACACGACCTTGGTCAGGCCCTCGATGATGCCAAGACCGAAACCGGTCACGATTGCCCCCATGATCGAACCCATGCCGCCAATCACCACCACGGCGAAGACGACGATGATCAGGTCCGCGCCCATCTTCGGGCTGACCGAGTAGATCGGCGCCGCCACCACGCCGGCCAGCGCCGCCAGCGCCACACCGAAGAAGTAGGTGAACGAGATCAGCACCGGCACGTTGACGCCGAAAGCACGGACCAGATCCGGCCGCTCGGTCGCCGCGCGCAGGTAGGCACCGATCCTGGTGCGTTCAATCATGAACCAGGTGCCGACGCAGACCGAAATCGACAGCACGATGGAGAACAGCCGGTAGGCCGGGAACAGCATGAAGCCAAGGTTCACTGCGCCGGACAGGCTTTCCGGCTTGGCGTTGTACGGCTCGCCGGACACGTTGAAGCCGAGCGCGACAAACACGCCTTCCAGCATCAGCGCGACACCGAAGGTGAACAGCAGCCCGTACAGCGGGTCAACCCGGTACAGCCGCGACAGCATGAAGCGCTCGATCACCAGCCCGAGCAGCCCGACCACGGCCGGCGCCACCACCAGCGCCCACCAGAAGCTCAGTTGCGCATCCGGGTTGCCGGTCCACTGGCCGAGATAGTCGGCGCCGATCAGCGCCACCATCGCGCCGAGCATGTACAGCGCACCATGCGAGAAATTGACGATATTCAGCATGCCGAATATCACGGCCAGCCCCAGGCTCAGCAACGCATAGAACGCGCCGTTGTTGAGTCCAAGCATCAGCTGCGACAACACAGCCTGTGCGGTGATCTCCATCTGTCACCTCCATTGGTATGTTCTGTCGGCCGGACGGGGCGCCCTGTCCCCGTCCGCCCCTGCTGCCGGTGGTCAGGACTTCTTGACCAGCGGGCACTCGCTGCGCGACAGCGGCATGAACGCCTGCGCCCCCGGGATGGTCTGCATCACCTTCAGCATGTCCCATTTGTTCTTCGAGTCGGCCGGCTTCTTGACCTCGACCAGGTACATGTCATGGACCATGCGGCCGTCCTCGCGGATCTTGCCGTTCCGGGCAAAGAAGTCGTTGATCGGGGTGGTGCGCATCTTGGCCATCACCGCGCCGGCTTCGACCGTCCCGGCGGCCTTGACCGCCTTCAGATAGTGCATGGTCGACGAGTAGTCCCCGGCCTGGACCATGGTCGGCATGGCGCCGGTCTTCTTGTAGTAGCGCTGGGAGAACGCGCGGGTATCGTTGTTCAGATCCCAGTAGAACGCCGTGGTGTACTTCATGCCCTGGGCGGTGGCCAGGCCCAGGCTGGCGATGTCCGAATCGAACACCAGCATGCCGACCACGGTCTGCTTCGGCATGATGCCGAACTCGCGCGCCTGCTTGACCGCATTGGTGAAGTCGGCCCCGGCATTGGCCAGCGCCACCACATTGGCGCCCGAGCCCTGCGCCTGCAGCAGGTAGGACGAGAAGTCCGAGGTCGACAGCGGATGGCGTACCGTGCCGACCACCTTGCCGCCCATCTCGCGCACCACGTCGCTGGTGTCCTTTTCCAGCGACTGGCCGAAGGCATAGTCGGCGGTCAGGAAGAACCAGTTTCTGGCGCCGGTCTTCATCATCGCCCGACCGGTACCGTTGGCCAGCGCGAAGGTGTCGTAGGTGTAATGGACCCCGTACGGCGAACATTCCTTGTTGGTCAGCGCGGTCGAACCGGAGCCGTTGTTGATGACGATGCGCTTCTTCTCCGTGCCGAGCTTCTGCACGCCGATGCCGACCGACGAGTTCAGCAGGTCGACGACCATGTCCACGCCCTGGGTGTCGAACCATTCGCGCGCCTTGGCCACGCCGATATCGGCCTTGTTCTGGTGGTCGGCCGACACGACCTTGATCGGCTTGCCGAGCACCTGGCCGCCGAAATCGTCGACCGCCATCTGCACGGCCGTGACCGCGCCCTTGCCACCGATGGCCGAGTACACGCCGGACATGTCGGTCAGCACGCCGATCTTGACGCCGTTGGCGTCGGCCTGCGCCTGGCCGGCAATGGCACCGAGGGTGGCCAGCAGCGCGAGTTGGTGTTGTCTTCTCATCTTGGAGTTTCTCCTGGGTATGGGATGGGTTGCCTACACGCCGAGATAGCGGTTCAGCAGCTCGGTCTTTTCGCCGAGTTGGTCACGACTCACGCATTCCGCCACCCGGCCGTGTTCGATCACGTAGTGGCGATCGGCCAGTGACGCCGCGAAACGGAAATTCTGTTCAACCAGCACGACGGTATAGCCGCGCGCCTTCAGCTCGGTCAGCACCCGGCCCAGCGTCTGCACGATCACCGGCGCCAGTCCCTCGGTGATTTCGTCCAGCAGCAGCAGGTTGGCGCCGGTGCGCAGGATGCGCGCCATCGCCAGCATCTGCTGCTCGCCGCCGGACAGCCGCATGCCCGGGCTCTTGCGCCGTTCGAGCAGGTTCGGGAACATCCCGTAGATCTCGTCCAGCCGCATGCCGTCCGAGCGCACCTGCGGCGGCAGCATCAGGTTTTCCTCGACCGACAGATTGGCGAAGATCCCGCGCTCCTCCGGGCACCAGCCGACACCGAGGTGGGCGATGCGGTGGGTCGGCATGTTGATGACCTCGCGGCCATTGACCATGATCGAGCCGCTGCGCCGGCCGGTCAGGCCCAGGATGGCCTTCAGCGTGGTGGTACGGCCGGCGCCGTTGCGACCGAGCAGGGTCACCAGTTCGCCACGCGCCACGCTCAGGTCGATGCCGTGCAGGATGTGCGATTCGCCATAGAAGGCGTGCAGCCCGGTCACCCGCAGCATTTCGGTCGCCGCCGGCCCGTGCGGGCTGGCCACGACAGTGTCTTCAGGCATGAGCATGGTCGGCCTCCCCTTCAGTCTGCGTGCCCAGATAGGCTTCCATCACCAGCGGATTGGTCGACACGCTGGCGTAGTCGCCCTCGGCCAGCGTCTGCCCGCGCGCCAGCACGGTGATGCGGTCGGCCAGCGATGCCACCACGTGCAGATTGTGTTCGACCATCAGGATGGTGCGGCCGGCCGATACCCGCTTGATCAGCTGGGCGATCCGGTCGACATCCTCCACCCCCATGCCCTGGGTCGGCTCGTCGAGCAGCATCAGTTCCGGCTCCAGTGCCAGCGTGGTGGCAATTTCCAGCGCGCGCTTGCGGCCGTAGGCCAGCTCGACCACCAGCACGTCGGCAAACTCGGCCAGACCGACCGAATCGAGCAGCGCCATCGCCTGGTCGTTCAGCCGGTCCAGCGTGCGATCGCTGGTCCAGAAGCGGAACGACACGCCGAGTTTGCGCATCAGCGCGATGCGGACGTTTTCCAGCGCGGTCATGTGCGGAAATACCGCCGAGATCTGGAACGAGCGGATCACGCCCTTCAGCGCAATGTCCGCCGGCTTTGCCGCCGTGATGTCGTCACCGTTGAACAGGATCCGGCCGGCAGTCGGCGCATGAAACCTGGTCAGCAGGTTGAACACCGTGGTCTTGCCGGCGCCGTTCGGTCCGATCAGCGCATGGATGTGACCGCGCCTGACTTTCAGATCGACGTCGCTGACCGCGCGAAATCCCATGAAGGTCTTGGTCAGTCCGCGCGTTTCGAGAATGATGTCGTTCACGCCTCCCCCTCTCCGTGGCGGTTGGCTGCCTCACGCAGCAGAAATTTCTGAATCTTGCCGGTGCTGGTCTTCGGCAGCGGGCCGAACACGAACACCTTCGGCACCTTGTAGCCGGCCAGCCGCTCGCGGCAGAACGCCAGCAGTTCGGCGGCATCCGGCGCCGGCACGCCGGGGCGCAGCGCGACGAAGGCGCACGGCACCTCGCCCCAGCGCGGGTCCGCGCGGGCAACCACGGCGCATTCGAGCACGGCCGGATGCTGGTACAGCACCGCCTCGACTTCGAGGCTGGCGATGTTCTCGCCGCCGGAAATGATGATGTCCTTGGCACGGTCCTTCAGTTCGAGGTAGCCATCGGGGTGGATCACGCCGAGGTCGCCGGAGTGGAACCAGCCGCCGGCAAACGCCTGCGCGGTCGCCTCCGGCGCGTTCAGATAGCCCTTCATCACGATATTGCCGCGGAACATCACCTCGCCGACGCTGCGGCCGTCGGCGATGACTTCCTGCAGGGTGTCCGGGTTGCGCACCGTGACCGCCTCCAGCACCGGATAGCGCACGCCCTGGCGGCGCAGCACGTCGCCCTGCGCGGCATCGTCCAGCTCGTCGAACTGCGGCTGCCATTCGCAGACCGTCGCCGGGCCATAGGTCTCGGTCAGCCCGTACAGGTGCAGCACCTTGAAGCCGATCGCCTCGGCGGCACGGATGACCGGCACCGGCACCGGCGCGGCGGCCGCATTGAAATGCACCGTGCGCGGAAACGGCAGCCGCTCTTCCGCCGCCGCATTGACGAACAGGTTCAGCACCACGGCAGCGCCGCACATCAGGTTGACGTCGTGCTCGGCGATCAGCCGGAACATGGCGCCGGCCTCGACCCGGCGCAGGCAGACGTGAGTACCGCCGATCGCGGCCAGGCTCCAGACAAAGCACCAGCCGTTGCAGTGGAACATCGGCAGCGACCACAGCTTGACCGTATCGGCGGTCAGACCGGCCACGATGATGTTGCCGAGCGCATTCAGATAGGCGCCACGATGGTGGTAGACCACGCCCTTCGGGCTGCCGGTGGTGCCGGAGGTGTAGTTCAGCGCGATGGCGTCCCATTCGTCGGCCAGCGGCGGCGGCGTGAAGCCGGCATCGCCTTCGCGCAGCAGCGCGCTGTACTCCGGCCCCGGCAGCCGCTCGCCGTTGTCGCACTCGCTGTCAACGATGGTGATCAGCAGCGGTGTGCGCCGGGCCAGGGCCAGTGCGGCGCGCGCCAGCGGCACGAACTCGCTGTCGACCAGCCAGGCTTTGGCGTCGCCATGGTCGAGCTGGAAGGCCAGCGTCGCCGCATCCAGCCGGTAGTTCATGGTGTTCAGCACCGCGCCGAGCATCGGCACGCCGAAATGCGCCTCGATCATTTCCGGGATGTTCGGCGCCAGCACCGCCACCGTGTCGCCGGCGACGATGCCGCGCCACGCCAGCGCGGCGGCCAGCTGCCGGCTGCGCCGCTCGACCTCGCGCCAGCTGTAGCGCCGCTCGCCATGGATGACGGCCACCTTGTCCGGATGAACCTGGGCGGCACGGGCCAGGAACGTGACCGGTGACAACGGCACGTAGTTGGCCGCATTGCGGTCCAGTCCTTGCCGGTACGGTTCTGGCCGTTGGCGTTGTGCGGGCATGGCAGGTGGTCTCCGGTGGCTCCCTGACCCCCTTTAGCGCAACCCGCGTGCCATGCGTTACCAAGTCATTGTTTTTTCAATGATTTATATCATGACCTGGCAAAAACGGATGGGTTTCCGCTGCCGGAGACGGGCCGGCGTGTCTGCCTGGCCGGACATGCGGCAATGCAGCAACATGAAATTTATTAATAAACAGTCACTTGAGCATGACCGATGTGCAAGACACGGCGTCGACATCGCCGGAACGCGCCCGCGTTCTTTGCCTGCCGGCCTGCGCCGGCATAAGCTGGGGGCGATTCTCAATCAGGTTCCTGCCATGCCCATGCTGACTGCGCTGTACCGCTATCCGGTCAAATCCGCCCACGGCGATGCGCTGGCCCACTGCCGCGTCGACGCCCGCGGCCTGCCCGACGATCGCAGCTGGATGGTCGCCGATCCCGACGGCCGCTTCATCACCGGCCGCGAGTGCCCGCAACTGGTCACGGTAGCGGCGACGGTCGACGAGGCCGGCCTCCATGTAGCGGCCCCCGGCCGCGAGCCGCTGACGGTTTCCCGCGCGGCCTTCACCGAGCCGCATCCGGCCGTGGTGTGGCGGGATGGTTTCGAGGCCTGGCATGGCCCGCACGCCGCCGATGACTGGTTTTCCGACTTTCTCGACCGTCCGGTCCGCCTGATGCATACCGGTGACACCCGGCGCCGGGTCAGTGCTTTCCCGGACATTCCGCTGTCGTTCGCCGACGGTTTCCCGCTGCTGCTGATCGGCGACGCATCGCGCCGGCAGCTGGAACACTGGGTCGGCCGACCACTGGAAATGGCACGCTTTCGCCCGAACCTGGTCATCGACGGCGCCGACGCCTTTGCCGAGGACGGCTGGAAGCGGCTGCGCATCGGCGAGGTCGAGCTGGAGCTGGTCAGGCCGTGCGAGCGCTGCGTATTCACTACCATCGATCCTGACACCGGCGTCAGGTCGGCCGATGGCGAACCGCTGCGCACGCTGGCCCGCTACCGCCGTGGCGAACGCGGCGTGCTGTTCGGCCAGAATGCGCTTGTGCGTCGTGGCGGGATGCTGACGGTCGGCAGCGCGGTCGAGGTTCTGAAAGCGGCCTGAGCGGCCGCGTCAGATCCGTTCCAGATTGAAAATCTGCCGCAGATAAGCCAGAAACACCGGGTCGTCGCACATCAGCTTGTTTGCGGTATCGGACAGCTTGGCGACCGGGCGGTCGTTGCAGCGCACCAGCTTCATCACGATCTGCAGTGGCTCGATGCCGAGGTCGTTGGTCAGATTGGTGCCGATGCCGAAGCTGACCTGGGTGCGGGTGGCGAAATGACCGTACAGCGCGATGGCGCGGTCGATGTCGAGGCTGTCGCTGAAGGTCAGCATCTTGGTTGCCGGATCGATGCGCAGCTTGTGGTAGTGCTCGATCATCTTCTCGCCCCACACCACCGGATCCCCGCTGTCGTGGCGCAGGCCATCGAACAGCTTGGCGAAATACAGGTCGAAATCGGCCAGGAACGCATCCATGCCAACCACGTCGGTCAGCGCAATGCCGAGGTCGCCGCGGTACTCCTGCACCCAGCTTTCCAGCGCCGCCTTCTGGAACTGGCGCAGGTTCACGTCCAGCGCCTGGAAGGCCTGCAGGAACTCGTGCGCCATGGTGCCGATCGGCGTCAGGCCGAGCCGGCGGGCCAGGTCCATATTGCTGGTGCCGCGGAACACGTCGGGCACGCCGG
Source organism: Microvirgula sp. AG722 (assembly GCF_003269145.1). NCBI lineage: Bacteria > Pseudomonadati > Pseudomonadota > Betaproteobacteria > Neisseriales > Aquaspirillaceae > Microvirgula > Microvirgula sp. AG722. The sequence continues at coordinate 25,593 of NZ_QLTJ01000016.1, forward strand.
CGTGCAGTACCTTGACCACTTCTTCCAGCCAGTCGCGCGAGAAGCGGCGGCGGGTGCCGAAGTCGGCCAGCAGGAGCGGCGGCGCATTGGCCGGCAGGCTGGTCTGGAAGGCGCGGATCTTGTCGACCTTGGCGCTGATCCGGCGCCGGCCTTCTTCCAGCGTCGCCTCATGACCGCCGGCAATGCCCTGGCGGCGGATCAGTTCATCGAAATACAGCTCGTTGACGATGGCCAGCACGTAGATCTCGAACATCATCGCCTGGACCATCGGCCCGCGCGCATGGATGTCGAGCCGGCCATCGGCGCGCGGCGTCACCGAAATGAAACGGCGGTTCAGATGGAACAGTTCCAGGTAGTCGACGTAGTCCGGCTTCAGATAGCGCAGGCTGCGCAGATAGGCGATTTCGTCCGGGGTGAAACGCAGTTCGCACAGCGCATCGAGCTGGCGGTTGACCGCCGGCAGCAGTTCGGCCATCGGAAACGCCGGCGTGTTGCGGCAGCGGAACTGGTATTCGGCCTGCACGCCGGGGAACTGGTGCAGGACCACTTGCTGCATCGTCAGCTTGTAGAGATCGGTGTCGAGCAGCGAGCGAATGATGGGGTCGGACATGGGATGGCGTCGGCAATGAAGGGAACCGCCACCGCCCGTCGGGCGTCAGCGGACCGTAACGGTACCACCTCCGCCGCCGGCGTGCCGTGCCGAGCGTGGTACCGGGACGATACTGCTGCGTTTTCAGACGATGCCATGCCGGTTTTCAGCATTGCCTGCTGGCCGATTCCCTGCAAATCAGCGAAAGTGATGACGCATCCATCAGACGGGGATGCCAGCGACCGTCGCATGTTCATCGCATGCGCCATCAACGGGGGCCGGATGGCGTAACCGGTATTTTCAGGTGGAAGTTACCCAAGTTGACCGCCTTGCTCACGCAAGGCGGCCTTTTTTCGCCGGCTACTAGTTCAGCTTGAAACCGCCGTCATTGACCTGGTCGCGCAGCACGAACTTCTGGATCTTCCCGGTGCTGGTCTTCGGCAGCGGACCGAACACGAACATCCGGGGCGCCTTGTAATGCGCCAGCCGTTCACGGCAGAACTGGGTCAGTTCGATCGGCGTCGGTTCCGGCGCGCCCATCTTCAGCGTGATGTAGGCGCACGGGATCTCGCCCCACTTGTCGTCCTTCTTGGCCACCACCGCGCACTCGAGCACCGACGGATGCTGGTACAGCACCGCCTCGACCTCGATCGACGAGATATTCTCGCCGCCGGAGATGATCACGTCCTTGCTGCGGTCCTTCAACTCGATATAGCCGTCCGGATGCAGCACGCCGATATCGCCGGTATGGAACCAGCCGCCGGCAAAGGCCGCGTCGGTCGCCGACGGGTTCTTCAGATAGCCCTTCATGACGATATTGCCGCGGAACATGACTTCACCCAGCGTCTGGCCGTCGGCCGGCACCCGGGCCATCGTTTCCGGATTCAGCACGCTGGCGGCTTCCTGCACGTGGTAGCGCATGCCCTGGCGCTTGAGGATCTCGCCCTGCTCGTCATCGCCCAGCGCGTTGAATTCGTCCTTCCACACGCAGGCAGTCGCCGGCCCGTAGGTCTCGGTCAGGCCGTAGACGTGGGTGACCTTGAAGCCGATCGCCTCGGCGGCACGGATGATCGGTACCGGTACCGGCGCGGCGGCGGCAATGAAACGCACCGTGCGCGGGAAATCGCGCCGGTCGGTTTCGGCCGCATTGATGAACATCGACAGCACCACGGCGGCGCCGCACATGTAGTTGACGTTGTGCTCGCTGATCGCCTTGTACATCGCCCCCGCCTCGACCCGGCGCAGGCAGACGCTGGTGCCGCCGACGGCGGCGATCGACCAGTTGAAGCACCAGCCGTTGCAGTGGAACATCGGCAGCGACCACAGCTTGACCGTGTCCGGCGTCATCTGCGTCGCCACCACATTGCCGAGCGCGTTCAGGTAGGCGCCGCGATGGTGGTAGACCACGCCCTTCGGGTTGCCGGTGGTACCGGACGTGTAGTTCAGCGTGATCGCGTCCCACTCGTCTTCGAGGGCCGGCCACTCATAGTCGGGATCGCCCTCGTTCAGCAGCGCCTCGTAGGTCAGGCTGCCAAGGCGGTCACCGGTATCGTATTCGCTGTCGGCGATGTCGATGATCAGCGGCTTGCGCTGCGAACGGGCCAGCGCATCGCGCGCCAGGCCGGCGAACTCGCTGTCGACCAGGAACACGCTGGCTTCGCCGTGTTCGAGCTGGAACGCCAGCGTGGCGGCATCCAGACGGAAGTTCATGGTGTTGAGGATCGCACCGAGCATCGGCACGCCGTAATGCGCTTCGACCATTTCCGGGATGTTCGGCGCCAGAATGGCGACCGTGGCGCCCTTGCAGACACCGCGCTGCGCCAGTGCCGACGCCAGCCGGCGGCTGCGCGCATACACCTGCGACCAGGTCAGACAGCGCTGGCCGTGGATGACCGCCGGCTTGTCCGGATACAGCTCGGCACTGCGGGCGACGAAGCTGACCGGACTCAGCGGCACATAGTTGGCGGGGGTCTTGTCCAGGCCGATCGAATACGGGTTGTGGGGAGTGCTTGCCATAGATCGTTTCTCCTTGCGGGCATCGCCATGCGCCATCGACTCGCGACGGTCGCCGGCCTGCCCTTTTTATGCGGGAACGCCGGTCACGGCGGCCTGGCGGCCGGACGCGACATGCCCGGTGTCTTCGGGCTCCCGACAGCATGCTGTATGTATGCGGATCGTCGTGGCGATCCATATGGCTTGAGGCGGACGCATCCGCCCACACTCCCCGTGCGCGCCTTGTAGTCCTGCTGTCGGACAAACTGATTATGCAATGTGGAATGGGCGGCGGATAGCCCCTGCCGGCCCGGCGGCGAAAAAAACCCGTATCTAAGTAGGGGTTAAGGATCGGGCAGCAGGAAAAAAGCAGCGGGTCTGCAAGGCCGCTGCTTTTTTCTGCCGGCCTCTCCGTGCCAGCCTCACCAGACGGAGTCGTGCCGCCCTCAGGCCGTCCCGCCCACCGTCAGTCCGCCATCGATGCGCAGCGTCGGCTGGCCGACGCCGACCGGCACGCTCTGGCCTTCCTTGCCGCAGACGCCGACACCGGCATCCAGCGCCATGTCGTTGCCGATCATCGACACGTAGTTCAGCACTTCCGGGCCGGAGCCGATCAGGGTCGCGCCCTTGACCGGATAGGCGAGCTTGCCGTTCTCGATCATCCACGCTTCGCTGGCGGAGAACACGAACTTGCCGCTGGTGATGTCGACCTGGCCGCCGCCGAAGTTGGCCGCGTACAGCCCGTGCTCGACCGAGGCGATGATTTCTTCCGGCGCGCGCTCGCCGGCCAGCATGTAGGTGTTGGTCATGCGCGGCATCGGGATGTGCGCATAGCTTTCGCGACGCGCATTGCCGGTCGATTCCACCCCCATCAGCCGTGCATTCAGGCTGTCCTGCATGTAGCCGGTCAGGATGCCATCCTCGATCAGCGTGGTACATGCGGTCGGCGTGCCCTCGTCGTCGATGTTCAGCGAGCCGCGACGCAGCGCCAGCGTACCGTCGTCGACCACGGTCACGCCCCGGGCGGCGACGCGTTCGCCGATGCGGCCGGCGAATGCCGACGTGCCCTTGCGGTTGAAGTCGCCTTCCAGTCCGTGGCCGATCGCCTCGTGCAGCAGCACGCCGGGCCAGCCCGAGCCGAGCACCACGGTCATCTGCCCGGCCGGAGCCGGTCGCGCATCGAGGTTGACCAGTGCCTGGTCAACCGCTTCCTTCGCGTAGCGATGCAGCATCTCTTCGCTGAAATAGCTGAAGTCGAGCCGGCCGCCGCCGCCGCTGGAGCCCTGCTCGCGGCGCCCGTCCTGCTCGACGATGACCGAGATCGACAACCGCACCAGCGGCCGCACGTCGGCAGCATGGGTGCCGTCGCGACGGGCGATGTAGACCACGTCGTATTCGGCGGCCAGCCCGGCCATCACCTGGCTGATGCGCGGGTCGAGTGCGCGGGCGATGCGTTCCAGCCGTTCCAGCAGCGCGACCTTGGCCGCCGAGTCCAGACTGGCGATCGGGTCCATCGGCGCGAACAGCGCGTGGCCCCCGACACGGCGGACCGCCTGCACGCGGCCGTCACCACCGGCGCGGCCGATGGCGCGGGTCGCATCGGCGGCGGCGAGCAGCGCCGGCAGCGAGATTTCATCCGAGTAGGCAAAAGCGGTTTTCTCGCCGCTGACCGCCCGCACGCCGACCCCTTCGTCGATGGAGAAGCTGCCGGCCTTGACGATGCCCTCGTCGAGACTCCAGCCTTCCTGACGGGTGTACTGGAAATACAGGTCGGCATAGTCGATCTGGTGTTCACCCAGCCGGGCGAACACCCGGTCCAGCTGTTCCGGGTTCAGCCCGTTGCGGGCAAGCAGCAGTTCATCGGCAATGTCGAGATGTTGGACGTTCATGGCAGCTTTCGCAAAATCGGGTGACGTCGCCCACAGGGGTGACGATGAAATGGGGATGATTCGGGCAGGTTCCAGTGACAGCGGCGCGGCGTCACAGCACCCGGTGCCTCAGCGCCGGCAGGCGGGTGCGCACCGATGCCATGTAGCCCGGGTCGAGGTCGGCGGTAATCACGCCCTCGCCCTGCGCCAGTTCGGCCAGTACCTTGCCCCACGGATCGACGATCATGCTGTGACCGTGGGTCTTGCGTCCGCTCGGGTGGGTGCCACCCTGGGCGCTGGCGATCGCATAGCACTGGTTCTCGATCGCGCGGGCGCGGATCAGCGGCTCCCAGTGCGCCTCGCCGGTCACGGCGGTAAAGGCGGCCGGCAGCGCGAAGGCGGCGATCTCGCCGAAGCCCCGGTACAGCTCGGGGAAGCGCAGGTCGTAGCAGACGCTGAGGCCGACCCGGCCGATGACGGTATCGACCACCACCGGCGTACTGCCGGGATCGATGGTGTCGGATTCGCTGTAGCGCTCGCCCAGCCCGGAAAAACCGAACAGGTGGATCTTGTCGTAGCGCGCACGGCAGACACCGGCCGGATCGAACACCAGCGTGGTGTTGCGCACCTTGTCGGCCACGTCGGCGCGCAGCGGCAGGGTGCCGGCAATCAGCCATACGCCGGCATCGCGCGCGATGGCGGCGGTGGCGGCCTGCAGCGGCCCGTCGCCGGGGGTCTCGGCGATCGCCAGCTTGTCGCGATCGCTCATGCCCATCAGCACAAAGTATTCCGGCAGCACCACCAGCCTGGCGCCGCGGGCCGCGGCGTCGAGCACCAGCGTGCGGGCGGTGGCGAGGTTGGCATCCGGATCGGTACCGGACACCATCTGGACCGCAGCAACCGTTATCGGTGTGTTCATCTGTGTCCCTTTCCTTTGCCCTTGCCGTTACCGCTGCTGCCGTCGGTACGGGCGGGTGACGACTTGTCGGCCTTGCTGACCTGCGGATCGGTCAGGCTGCCGGTGACCAGGTAGTCGACCGAGAACAGCTTGCCCAGCGGGTCCTGCAGCAGTTTCTGCGCCGCCAGCGCACCGACGCCGATCACAGGGTTCAGCATGGCGGCACCGGCGGCGATGGCCACCCCTTCGGACAGGTGCGGTTCGACCCTCACCCGGATCAGTTGCGAGTCCTGGCGCAGATTGGCCGTGCCGGCGAAGGTGATGGTCGCAGCCGGACTTCTGGCCTTGAGTTCGGAAATCTCGGCAATGCCCTGATCAATGCCGATGCTGCCACGGACCGAGTCGAACGCATAGCCTTCGCCGAAGATATCGCGGAAATCGAATCGCACCCGCCGGCCGATCGACTGCAGGGTGGTCAGGCCGATCAGCCGCCCGACGCCGGGATCGAGTTTGGTGAACAGCACGTTCTCGGCGTCGAGGTCGAGCTTGCCGGACAGGCTGGCGCTGTCCGGGTCGACCAGCGCGCCATGCCAGCGCAGCTGGCCATTGAGTTTGCCCTTGCCGCCGCGCACCATTTCCGGCGCCCCGACCCGGGTCAGGAAGCGGCCGAGATTGCCGCTGTCCATCTGCACGTCGAGGCGGGAATTCAGCGCCTCGCCATCGCGGCGCTGCACGCCGGACAACTGCAGCTGCCCGTCCGGCGACGACAGGTTCAGCCGGTCAAGCCGCCAGATGTCCTTGCCCTGCCGCTCGGCATTGATGCCGAGCCGGCCGACGTCACGGTCACGCCAGTTCAGCCGTTCCACCTGCACGTCCAGCCCCGGCAACCGTTCCAGCGCCCGGTTGTCGGCAGCGGTATTCTGCACCGCGTCGGTCTTGCTGCGCGGCAGTGGCAGCGTCAGCTGCGACAGCCGGACCTGGACTTTTTCCCCCCGGCCATCGAAGGCAAAGGCGCCGGCCGCCTCGCGGGCGTCAAGACGTCCGCTCCAGCCGCCATCGCGCGGCGACATGCTGATCCGGACCGCATTCAGCTGCCGGCCGAAGGCCAGCAGCTCGTCGGTGCGCAACGCCAGCGTGACCGGGAAGGCCTGCCCGCCGCCATCCGTGCTGTTGCTGCCGCCGCCGAACAGTGCCAGCCACGGCGCCAGGTCGATGCGCCGGTTGGCGACATACACCGTCAGACCGCGCGCCGGGACCGGGCCGTTGCCGTCGCCGACCCGCACGCTGCCGCGCACCAGATCGCTGCCCTTCAGCCAGATATTGGCCGAAGCCTCGCCGCCAAGCCGGATGTTCAGCCGGTCCAGCTTGCCGTCGGGGCGCATGTCGATCGCCAGCGGCAGCGTCTCGCTGGCCCGTTTGGCAAACGGCGCCGGCAGGTCGGAGGTCACGTCCTCCAGCCGGCTGACCACCTTGATGCTTTCCAGTGTCTTGCCGATCGTGACCGTCGCCGTATACGGCGCCATGCCGCCGACGTGCGGCACCAGCAGCGGAAAATAGGTCGCCAGCGCCGCGCGCGAATCGGCGCGGCCGGTCGCGACGAAGCGCATGGTGCCGTTGGCCTGGGTGTCCGCGTTGAGGCGGCCAAAGCCACCGAGCGCCTGCAGCGCAATGCCGCGTGAGCTGACGCCATGTTCGGTAAAGCCGAGCACGCCCGTGACCTGCTCCAGCGGCGGCACGCCGCCGCCGAGTGTGACCCGGTTGTGGTTGAAGGTGAAGTTGCCGGCCACGCGGGTCGCTTCGGCCTGGAGCAGCGGAATGTCCAGCTTCAGCCCCAGCTTGCCGCGTCCGTCGATGCCCATCGTGTCCGCCAGATTGTCGAGCCGCGCGTTCAGCGGGCTGTTGCGCAGGAACCTGACGAACTCCATCCCGGCACCGTCGACCTGGCCATCGATCAGCAGATGCGGTTCATCCGCACCAAGATCGGGAATGCTGACCCGGGTATTGCTGACGGCGGCGGCACCGATCCGGCCGCGCTGCGCGGTAATCAGCATGCCGGCATTCTCGAAACGCAGATCGGCGTCGATTTCGCTGACCATCGGCCAGGCACGATCGTATTCAAGCCCGACCCGGCTGGCCCGCGTGGTGACCAGGAAGCGGCCACCGCCGTGCTCGAACGGAAACTTGTCCAGATTGCCTTCCAGCAACAGGCTGGCATCACGTGCCGTGCCGCTCTTCAGCGCGGCCGCCAGCCAGTTGCGCGTGTCGCGACCGACCACCAGCGGCAGGTACTGCGGCACCCGGCTGGCAGCAACGGCCGGAATGCTGGCGGTCAGATCGATCAGCCCGGTCCGGCTCTGCGCCGGCAGCCACTGGTAGCGGCCGGATATCGTCGCGTCCAGATCGGCATTGGTCAGTGCGACCTTTTTCAGCCGCACATCGACATTGTCGCCGCTGCGCGTCCAGCGGACATCGGCATTCAGGCGGCTCAGGTGCAGCGGTTCGGCAAACACGTGCGGCAGCGTCAGCGTGGTACCGCTGTTGTCCTCGATATCCAGCGAGCCGCCCTTCTGGTCGAACTCGATGTCGCCGTCGACACCGGCCATGCCCGGCAGTGTATTCAGCGGCTGCCAGCCGAGGCCGGCAAAGCGCCCCTTCAGCGCATAGGACGTCGGGGCCTTCAGTTCACCGCGCCAGCTGGCTTCGACATGGTCGACAAAGCCGACCGGGTCCAGCGCATTCCACGACGCGTTCTCGCCCAGCGGCAGCACGCGCAGCAGCGGACGCAGCGCGCCGAGATCGGCGCGCGACACCGACAGCTTGCCCTCGCCGTTGCGGCCGGGTCGCCATTCCGCCTGCAGGGCCGCATTGTCGAACAGCATGCCGGTACTGGTTTGTGCCAGCAGCTTGCGCGCCGCCAGGGTGTGGCGATTGCCGCGGCCGGTTTTCAGCTCGATCTCGCCGGACAGGCGCGGGACCGAGACCGGGTCACGGTGCGCGTCCGGTCGCAGCAGCACATTGCGCAGATCGAACGCGGCGTTGCCGGCGGTCAGCTCGCCGGCGGCGAATTCGCCGCTCAGCCGCGCCCGGCCTTCGCCGGACGGCAGATGCGCCATCCACGGCAGATAGCGCTGCCATGGCGCAAAGCGCGCGCCGCCGATATCGAGCGAGAAGCTGCCGCGCCAGGTGTCGGTCCAGCGGGTGATATCGTCGCCCGACCACGACAGCTCGGCATCGAATCGCGAGAACCAGTCGGCCGGCGGCGTGGCCGACAGCGTCAGCGTATGCGTCAGCAGGCCGCGTCGCAGCACCAGTCGGCCATTGCGCAGATCGAGCGCGGCCAGCCCGGCCAGATCGTCGCGCCAGTGGATGCCGGCCTGGTTGATGCGGATTTCATGCTGGCGCAGCAGCCAGTTGATCAGATGGCCGTCATGACTGCCCTGACCGAACTGCAGCCCGTTCAGGAACAGGCGACCCTGGCCGTCGCGATAGAGGTCGAGCAGCGGCCGGTTCAGTTCAATAAGGTGAAAGCGCGGTTCGAGGTGGATCAGGCTGGTCCACGATGGCTGCGCCTGCATCTGGTCCAGCGTCAGTGCCCGGCCATCGACCGGATTCTCGATCCGCACCCGGTCCAGGGTCAGGGTCAGCACCACGCCGTCGACACGGCCGCCGAGCGCACCGATGCGCACCCGCTGCCCCACGGCATCAGTCAGGGCCGCCTCGATGCGCGGCTTGAACGCATCCAGGTTGGGCAGCAGGTATTGGGTCATCCACAGCCATACCGCGGTCATCAGCACAGCAATGACCGCAGCAAGCAGTGCCAGCACGCGCGCAGTGCGCTTGAGCAGGGCACCCACCGGCCATGAGGGCAGCGAGAAACGGGAGGCGTTCAAAATCTTCTGGACGGTAGAATGGACGACGAGTCGCCCAATACGACAAAGGTCCGCAATTATGCCAGTAAACACGCTTGCCCATGCCCTTGCCCACAGTGCCTGGTTACGAAGAACGCTCGCCGCCGACCCCGAACTGGCTGCCGAACTGCCCGCACGGCTGCATGCGCCGTTCACCCGGGCGGAAATGAGCGAACGCTATGCGGCGTTCGCGGTGGCCGACGAAGCGATGCTGAAGACTGCACTGCGCCGGTTGCGCCGCGCGCTGCTGGCCCGGCTGATTGCACGCGACATGGAAGGGCTGGCCACGCTGGACGAGGTCATGGCGACGATTTCGGACTTCGCGCTGTTTGCAGTCGACACGGCGCTGGCGGCACTGAAGCCGGAACTGGCGCGCTATGGCCGGCCGATCGGTGACGAGTCCGGCCGCGAGCAGGAAATGATCGTGATCGGCATGGGCAAGCTCGGCGGTGACGAGCTGAATGTGAGTTCCGACATCGACCTGATCTTCATCTATCCGGAATCCGGCGAGACCGACGGCAATCGCAAGATCAGCAACCACGAGTACTTCACCCTGCTCGGCAAGAAGCTGATTGCCGCCCTGTCCGAGCTGACCGCCGACGGCTTCGTGTTCCGCGTCGACATGCGGCTGCGCCCGTATGGCGATTCCGGACCGCTGGTGATGAGCTATGCGGCGCTGGAAAACTACCTCCTGACCCAGGGCCGCGAATGGGAACGCTATGCGTGGATCAAGGCGCGGGTGATGACCGGCGACGATGCCGTGCTCGCCGACCTCGCCCGTCCGTTCGTTTATCGCAAGTATCTCGATTACAACGCCTATGGCGCAATGCGCGAGCTGTACAAGCAGATCCAGCGCGAAGTCGCGCGCCGCGACCTGATCGACAATATCAAGCTCGGCCAGGGCGGTATCCGCGAGATCGAATTCATTGCCCAGGTATTCCAGCTGATCCGGGGCGGGCGCGAGAAAAGCCTGCAGACCCGCTCGACGCGCGAGGCGCTGGCACGGCTCGGCGACATGCGCCTGCTGGAGCCGGAAGCAGTCACCGAGCTGGCCGACAGCTATGACTTCCTGCGCCGGCTCGAACACCGGCTGATGTACCTGGACGACCAGCAGACGCAGACCCTGCCGGTCGATCCGGCACAGCGGGCGTGCATCGCCACCAGCATGGACTGTGCCGACTGGGACGCGTTCGTCGCCCGGCTGAACCGGGTGCGCGCCACCGTGCACCGTCATTTCGAACAGGTATTCTTCCTGCCGACCGAGGAACATGTCAGCCACCCGCTGTCCGGCCTGTGGGCCGATATCCAGGAAGACGGTGCGGCAGCGCAGCTCGGCGAGCTCGGCTATGACGATGCCCCCCAGGTGATGCGCAGTCTGGCCGCCTTCGCCAATTCGCAGCGCTATCGCGACCTGCCGACCAAGAACCGCCAGCGCATCGATGCCCTGATTCCGGCGCTGATCGAGGTCGCCGCCGGCTGCGACGGCCCGGACACCACGCTGACGCGCATTCTCGGCCTGATCGAGGCCATCAGCCGCCGCTCCAGCTATATCGCGCTGCTGACCGAGTACCCGCAGACGCTGAAACGGCTGGCCTCGCTGTACTCGGCCAGCCCGTGGGTATCCAACTACCTGACCAAGCACCCGATCCTGCTCGACGAGTTGCTCGACGCGCGGGTGCTGTATGCCGAACCGGACTGGCCGCAACTGGCGGCCGGACTGGCGCACCAGCTCGACGAGGCGCGCGGCGACGTCGAGGCGCAGATGGATATCCTGCGCCACTTCCAGCACGCGCAGCAGTTCCGGCTGGTGGCGCAGGATCTGGCCGGCATGTGGCCGCTGGAAGCGCTGTCGGACCAGGTCTCGCTGCTGGCCGACACCGTGCTGGCCGCCTGCGTGCGGGCCGCGTGGCTCGATATCGGCAAGCGCCACGTCGAGGTACCGAAATTCGCCGTTATCGGCTACGGCAAGCTGGGCGGCAAGGAACTCGGCTACGGCTCCGACCTCGACCTGATCTTCCTGTACGACGATCCGCACCCGGATGCGCCGGACCTGTACGCGCGGCTGGCGCGCAAGCTGTCGACCTGGCTGACCGCCGCCACCCCGGCCGGCATCCTGTACGACATCGACCTGCGCCTGCGCCCGGACGGTGCAGCCGGGCTGCTGGTCAGCACCGTCGACGCCTTCGCCAACTACCAGCGCGGCAAGGCGTGGCTGTGGGAACACCAGGCGCTGACGCGCGCCCGCTTCGTCGCCGGGGATGCGGCAGTCGGCGACCGCTTCGAGAAAACCCGTTTCGACGTGCTGACTATGACCCGCGACCCGGGCTCGCTGCGGGCCGAAGTGCTGGCCATGCGTGAGCGGATGCGCGAATCCCACCCGCCGCGCGACGACGACATCAAGCACGCGCACGGCGGCATTGTCGACGTCGAGTTCATCGTCCAGTACCTGGTGCTCGGCCATGCGTGGCGCTTCCCGGAGCTGACCGGCAACCTCGGCAATATCGCCCTGCTCGGCCTGGCCGCCAATGCCGGCCTGATCGACCACGAGCTGGCGAAACAGGCTCAGGATGCCTACCGCCACTACCGGCGCCTGCAGCACGCGCTGCGGCTGCAGGAAGGCCGCAAGGTCATGCCCGATGCGGCGCTGCTGGTGCACTACGCCCAGGTAACGCGGCTGTGGGAGCAGGTGATGCAGCCCGGCCCCGGCGACTGACTGCCGGTCGCCGGCGACTCAGAGCCGGAAAGCGGCAATCGCGTCGCGCAGGTCGTCGGCGAGCTTTTCCATGTCCTGCGCCGAGTGCGCCAGCGCCTGCAGCGCGCCGTTGTTCTCGACGTCCATGCTGGCCAGATGCTCGACGTTGCCGGCGATCTGCCCGGTCGCGCTGCACTGCTCGGTCAGCGCGGCCGAGATGTCGGCCACTGCGCCGACCACGGTCAGGGTCGCCTCGCGCACGCCGGCCATGCTGGCGCCGGCGGCATTCGCCAGCTCGACGCAATCGCTGACCTGGCGGTTGCCGCTTTCCATTTCTTCCATCGCCCGCCGGGTGCGGGTCTGGATGTCGCCGATCATGCGTCCGATCTCGGCCGCCGAACTGGACGTGCGCTCGGCCAGCTTGCGCACCTCGTCCGCCACCACGGCAAAGCCGCGGCCGGCCTCGCCGGCCCGCGCCGCCTCGATCGCCGCATTCAGCGCCAGCAGATTGGTCTGGTCGGCAATGTCGCCGATCACGCCGATAATGCGGGAAATTTCCTCCGAACTGCCCGACAGCTCGGCAATGGTGCCGGCCGAGCGACTGACCGAATCGGCGCTGGTACGCATGCCCGCGACCGTGCGTTCGACCACATTGCCGCTGTCGACGGTCTGCTGACCGGCATCGCCGGCCTTCTGGTGGGCGAGGCCGGCATTGTTGGCCACTGCCGCCGCGCTGGCATTGATCTGCTGCAGCGCCAGGGCCAGGTCGGCGGTGATGTCACTCTGCCGGGTGACCCGGCCGGACACATCGGACGAGGTCGCCGCCAGCCGGGCGGCATTGTCCGCCACCCGCCCCGCCAGTCCATTGATGGTGCCGACCATCCGCTTCAGTGACGACTGCATGTCGGCAATGGCGCCCAGCAGGCTGTCCGGCCGCGCCGGCGGCACGGTGGCCCCCAGGTTGCCGCCGGCGATATCGTGGGCGATGGAGATCGCCAGCTCCGGCTCGCCGCCAAGCGGCACCAGCACCATCCGGTTCAGCTGCCAGTACAGCAGTATCGCCAGCAGCACGGCCAGCAGCAGGCCGACGCCGACCACCGGCAGCACGATATCCAGTTTCATGGCCCGTGCCTGCTCGAGCGGAAACGCCATCAGCACCGAATAGCTCCACGGCGCAAAGTCCCGCTTCGACACCTGCCAGCCATCACTGTTCTGCTGGATCGCCCTGACCGTGCCCTCGTCGCTGCTGGAAGAATGGAAGCGGATGCGGTCACGGTCATCGATCAGCGCGACCACGCCATGATCGAGAATGCCGGCGGCGGCGATCGCATCGCCCAGCACTTTCAGGTCGGCCTTGTAACCGACATACCAGGCGCCGATGACCTCGCCGGCCGCATTGTGGATCGGCTCGTAGCCGGTGATGAACGGATTGCCGAGAATGTCGACCTGGCCATAGAAAGCCTTGCCCTGCTTCAGATCGGCAATGGCACGCCCCTTCGGGTCGAGCAGCGTGCCGATAGCCCGGCTGCCGTCGGGCTTTTTCACATTGGTGGAGATGCGGACGAAATCGTCGCCCCGGCGGACGAACAGGGTGGCGGTCCCGCCCATGATGCCGGTCACGCCATCGACCAGCTCGAAACGGCTGGCCTGCCCTGCCGCACCAAGCTGCAGGTCGGGGACGGACTGGCCGGATACGGTCACCACCGGGCCGGCGGCAGCCGGGCCGAGGGCCTGACCACGCATCATCAGCAGCCGCATCGAGGCCTTGACCTCGGCCATCATCAACTGGTCGATGACCGTCAGCGAGTCGATAACCGTCTGTCCCTGCCTGGCGGTTTCCTGCTGGATGGCGCCATCGATGCGTTTCGATTCCAGATAGGCCATGGCGCCGGCAGTGATCGCCAGCAGCAGGCAGGCCAGGCCGAGAACGGGGAGCAGAACGCGGGTTCTGAAGCTGAGTCGGGACATGTTGATTCCTGGGGGGTGACAGACGCAGTGCTGCCGTTACTTGAGACGCACTTCCAGCACGAGAAACCCCCGGCCAGACATAGCCATAGTCGCTATCGACTAATTATCAACTAACTTTATGACAAAAACCGGTCTCCGCAGCACGGGCGAAACCGCTACACTCGCGCCCTGCCCGGGCACCCCGCCCATCCCCCCGAACGGAGATCCCCATGGCTGGAGCCAGCCTGCTTGCCCTGCTTGACGATATTGCTTCCATTCTTGATGACGTCGCCGTCATGACCAAGGTTGCCGCCAAGAAAACCGCCGGCGTGCTTGGCGACGACCTGGCCCTGAACGCCGAACAGGTTTCCGGTGTCCGCAGCGAGCGGGAATTGCCGGTGGTCTGGGCGGTGGCCGTCGGTTCGCTGAAGAACAAGGCGATCCTGGTGCCGGCCGCCCTGGCGATCAGCGCCTTCGCCCCGTGGGCCGTCACGCCGCTGCTGATGCTCGGCGGACTGTACCTGTGCCTGGAAGGGGTGGAAAAACTGGCGCACAAATGGCTGCACAGCGCGGACGACACGGCCCGCCAGCATGCCGAGCAGCTTGCCGCCGTGGCTGATGAGCAGGTCGACCTCGCCGCCTTCGAGGCCGACAAGATCAAGGGCGCCATCCGCACCGACTTCGTGCTGTCGGCGGAAATCATCGTCATTGCGCTCGGCACCGTGGCCGACAAGCCGCTGACCAGCCAGTTGAGCGTGCTGGTGGCGATTGCGCTGGTCATGACCGTCGGCGTCTACGGCCTGGTGGCCGCCATCGTCAAGATGGACGACCTCGGCCAGCACCTGCTGGACAAGACCGGCGCCGTGGCCCGGGCGATCGGTCGCGGCCTGCTGCTGGCCGCGCCGAAACTGATGAAAGCGCTGACGGTGATCGGCACCGTGGCCATGTTCATGGTCGGTGGCGGCATCCTGACCCACGGCATCGGCCCGCTGCACCACGCCATTGCCGAAGCCGGCACCACGGTTGCTGCCGTCGCCGGCATCGGTCCGCTGCTCGGCATCGGCGTACCGCTGCTGCTCGATGTCGTCACCGGCATCGTCGCCGGTGGTCTGACCCTGCTGGTCGTCGAAGCGTTCGGCAAGCTCCGCGCCCGCCTGTCCGCAGCCTGAGTCAGTCCCTGCGCCAGCGCGGCCAGGCCGCATGCGTGACGGCGCGCAACAGCCATTCGGCCGGCCCGTAACCGTGCCGCGTCAGCCACCAGGCGCTGACGCGGAGCTGGATGGCGAACAGCGCAAGGGCGATCAGCAGTGTCTGCCACGGCGCCAGCCGGCCGATCAGTCCCAGCCCGTAACCGGTGAACAGCAAGGCGCAGACCAGCGACTGCAGCAGGTAATTCGACAGCGCCATGCGGCCGGCCGGTGCCAGCGCCGCGGCCAGTGCACCGCCAGCAGCGCTGCGGAACCCGCGCAGCGCCAGCCCGACATAGGCGCCGGTCAGCAGGGGGGCGCTGAGCAGGCCGACCGCCATGCCCAGCACCCCGAGCGCCGATGCCCGACAGAACACGGCCGCATACGCATAGACCACCGCACCGGCCAGGCCGAGCGGCAGACCGATGGCGACCAGTCGCCCGGCCGGCATCTGCCGCGCCCCGTCGGCCAGCAGCCGGCGCCGGCCGGCTGCCAGCCCGAACAGGAACATGGCCAGTGTGCCCGGCGCCTGCAGCAGCACCAGCCCGGGCCACACGACGCCGGTCAGGTCCTGCCAGCGCCAGGCGATGATCGTGGCCGGCGTCCCGCGGTAGGCGGCCAGTGCCTGCCCGGCCTGCTGCTGCACCAGCGCCGGATCGACGCCATCGCCGAACACCAGCATCAAGCCGCCCAGGGCGCCCCAGACCAGCCCCGACACGAGAATGCAGGCCACGCCGAAGCGGACCGCCCCGGCCGGCGTCCAGTTTCGCCAGGCAAGCAGCAGCAGGCCGAGCAGCGCATAAAGCAGCAGAATGTCGCCCACGTACAGCAGCAGCGCATGCAGCAGGCCGAGCAGCGCCAGCCCGGCCAGCCGGCGGCAGAAGCGCGGCACGAAGGCGCGACCGGCACGCTGCGCCGAGTCGATCTGCAGGGTGAAGCTGTAGCCGAACAGGAATGAGAACAGCAGATAGAACTTGGTCTCGAACAGCAGGGCCACGGCCAGTTGCACCGCGCGGTCCAGCGGCCGGTCGAAGACCGGGTCCGGCATGCCGCTGCCGTAATAGCTGGAAGCGAACACGCCGATATTGACGACCAGAATGCCCAGCAGGGCGAAGCCGCGCAGCGCGTCGACTTCGGCCAGCCGCGGCGGCGGGGAAGGTATTGGCATCATGTCGCAGGTCCGGTCATGCGGGCTCACGCCGCTTCGCCGCGCAGGAAGTGAAGAATCGAGGCTCGCAGCCGCGCGCGGGCGACCCCGGCATCGAAAGCCGGGTCGATGACGGCACGGTCGAAGTAACCGTCCAGCAGCATCAGGACCCAGTCCACGGCGGCAGCGATATCCAGGCCGGCCGCCAGTTGTCCCTGCGCCTGCGCCCACTCCAGCAACCCGGCCAGCGCCGTGCGCCGGACGGCCTCGTTGCGTGCCGCACACGCCATCATCGCCGGATTGCGCACCGCCTCGGCCACCACTTCCAGCGTGATCCGGACCTGGATCGGATCGGTCGCCAGCGCCAGCGAGGCGTCGATGCGCGCCATCAGCGCCGCGATGGCGTCGGTTTCCCCGTCTGTCCGCGCAAAACGGGCGGCGGTCTCGCGGCCATCCTCGTCAACGATGGCGGCGATGATGTCATCCTTGCCGGCAAAGTAATGGAAGACATTGCCGGGGCTCATGCCCGCTTCGGCGCAGATTTCCGCGGTCCGGGTCTGATGAAAACCACGTCGGGCAAAACACAGGACAGCGGCGTCGAGAATCTGTCTTCGTCTGGCCTCGTGCTTTTCCGGATCGACTGTGCGCATGGCGGCTCCCGCTGGATAATTAATAGATTGACTAGTCGATCAATTAAACACCCGGACCGGCTGACCGTCAAGCCGGCCGGGCCGGCCATCCTGCTCCCGCGCAATCTGGTCTACGGTAATACCAGGGGGCCGCCCGTCCACCGCGCGCCCCCTTCCCCCGTTCCGGAAAGACCACCATGACCATCAATCTGCTGGGCACCCTGTCACAGGCACTGGACGGCCATTTCGCCGACATGGCCGCCACCGCGGTGGCGGATACGCAGGGCAGCACCCGGCGTGCCATCGACGCCGTCGTCCCGGTGCTGCTGGGCGGGCTGGTGCGACTGGGGACCGGCCCCGCGGGCGCGGGCGCTGTCATCGACCTGCTGCAGCGCACCGACCCCGGTCCCGGCACCAGCGAACTGCCGCAGGGTATCGATACCGGCACCCTGATGACGACCGGGCGCACCCTGCTGTCGTCGCTGTTCGGCGAGCGGCTTGGCGCTATCACCGAAGCTCTCGCCGCACGGCACAGTCTCGCCACCTCGACCGTAGGCGGCGTGCTGGCGCTGGCGGCGCCGCTGCTGTCCGGCAAGCTGAAGGCCCTGATTGCCGAACGGCAACTGGATGCGGCCGGGCTCGGCCAGTTGCTGGCCGAACAGAAACCGTCGCTTGCCGGCGCGCTGCCGGCCGGCCTGCCCGGCCTCCTGGGCCTCGATGGCCTGACGGCCAGCGTCGGCACCACCGCAGCCGATGCCAGTGAGCGCATCCACGCCATCGCGCCCGATCTTCCGCCGGACAGCCCGTCGCCGCCACTGCTGCGCCGCTGGCTGCCATGGATCATTGTCCTGCTGGTGCTGCTGATGGCACTGACCCAGTTGCGCCAGTGCGGAACCGGCACGACAGCCATCGGCATCGTACCCCCGCCCGCGGCACCGGCACCGGCACAGCCGCCTGCCGCCCCGGCCAGCACCATGCCGCAGGCCGCCGCCCGCCCCGCCCCGGTCCGGCTCTACTTCGATGTCGCCTCGGTCAGCGTGCCGGATGACAGCGAGCTGCAACTGCAGGCCGTCATCGACTACGCCACGGCCCACCCGGATGCCCGGATCGCGATTTCCGGCTTCCACGACAAGACCGGCAACAGCGACCGGAATGCGGCGCTGGCCAGGGATCGCGCCAAATCGGTCAAGGCGGTTCTGGTGCTGGCCGGCATCGCGGAAGAACGCATCGATCTGGAAAAACCGCTCGAATCGACCGGCTACACCAGCGACAGGGAAGCCCGCCGCGTCGAAGTCACCGTCAGGTAGGCGGTCTTTCATTGCGCTGGCGCAATGAGCCCCCACCCGGGCAAGGCGTACCGTCATGGTGGTCCCCGCGCCGGCCCCGGCCGGCGACAGCGGGCCCGGACGGGAGAAGGCATGCGCATTGAATCGATGTCGCCAGTCGTAATACCTGCTTCAAGCTGACAGCGCTGCCGCTGGCGTACTTCCCGTGGCTGCTGGCCCTGCTGCTCGGCTACGGCCTGCTGGTGCAGGCAGAGAAAGGAGTCTACGCCCGCCGCATCGCCGTGCATGGCCGGAACGCGAGCCATGGCCACGGAAAGGCGCTCGACCCTGTGCGGAAAATGTGCCCGGAGCGGCTGTTTGCGGGGTTTTGACGGGGGTTTCGCTGCCGTTGGCAATGCGAGTTTCCAGAGACAGGGATCGCTTTTATGCTAACCGGAATTCATGAGCAATTGCTCGCATTTATCCGGAACCTGTCATGACCTTCTCCCTTCCCCGCCGCCAGCCACAAATCGTGGCCCAGGTTGTTGCCGCCCGGACCGTCACCCCGCACATGCGTCGCCTGACCCTGGGCGGGCCGACGCTGCATACGCTGCTGTCGACCGACGGCATCGACGCCCCGGCCGCCTGGGTCAAGATTTTCCCGCCCGGACGCGAAGGCCGTGCCTATACCGTGCGCCACGTGGACCGCGCCGCCGGCACGCTGGATATCGACTTCGTGCTGCATGGTGATGAGCGCCATGACGACGGTTCGGTATCGGCCTGGGCACGGCAGGCCGCCATCGGTGCCGGTCTCGGCATTGCCGGCCCGCGCCACGGCGGGTTTGCCCTGCAGGCCGATGCCCGCTGGCTGTGGCTGGCCGCCGACGCCAGCGCGCTGCCGGCCATTCAGCGCATTCTGGAAACCCTGCCCGCCGATCTCGATGTGCACGTACTGGCGCTGGTCACCGACGCACGCGAACGCCAGCCGCTGCCGACCCGGGCCCGCCTGCAGGAAACCTGGCTGTATGCCGATGCGCCAGGTGCCGACATCGACGCCCTGCAGGCCGACGTCTTCGACCGCGCACGACGGCTCGGCCATGACGGCCAGGTGTGGATCGCCGGGGAGTCCGGTCTGGTCAGGCACTGGCGCAGCCTGTGGTCGCCGCTGACGCCGGCGCAGTTGAGCGCCAAAGGTTACTGGAAACACGGAGAGCGCGATCACCGCGACCGGGAGGGCTGAAATCATCCCGCCGCCACGGACGGTGTCATCCGGAGGGCGAGCGCCGACGCCACCGTGGCCGCCGTCGCTCGCCGCCATGAGTCTGGCCGGGCGGACCTTGCATCCGCCCGGGGGGCACGCTTATGCCCCGGCTTCGAGATCCGCGATCAGGACCTTCAGGAAACGCGCAGCCTCAATGCCGGTGGCCGCGCGGTGGTCGAAGGTCAGCGACATCGGCAACAGCCGGTGCACCGCCACCTGGTCACCGACGGCCACTGGCTGCTTGCGCGCCCGGCCGGCGCCGACAATGGCGACGGTCGGCGGCACGATGACCGGGCTCGCGTAACGACCGGCCACCATGCCGAAGTTCGACAGGGTGATGGTATTGCCGCGCAGATCCTCCGGTGCGACCGCGCGGTTGCCGACATCGACCTTCATCTGTTCGATCGCCGCCCGCAGATCGTCCTTGTCGCGGCCACCGACATCGCGCAGCACCGGCACGAACAGCGCATCGGCCATGTCCAGCGCGATGCCCAGATCGACCTGGGCCAGCTTGCGGATGCCGAGCGCCTTGGCGTCGTACCACGCATTCAGTACCGGCACCGCCCTGCAGGCAGCGACGATGGCGCGGATCAGCCGCCAGGTGGTGTCCTCGCCGGCCGCCCAGCCGTGGATGTCGGCATCCTCGGTCAGGGTGACGGCGGCGACTTCCTCGTGCGCCCGCGCCATGATCTGCGCCATGGCCCGGCGCGGACCGCGCAGGGTTTCCATCGGCGTGACGCTGGCCAGAATCTTCGACACCCGTTCGACATCACTGGCGAGAATGGTGCCGTCCGGACCGCTGGGCGTGACAATGGCCAGATCGATGCCGAGCTTGGACGCCAGCGCCCGTACCGCCGGCATCGCCCTGACGCCACGACCGGCGGCCGCCTGTGCCGGCTCGATATCTTCGCGCACCGACTCGCTGACCGCCTTGACGTCGCCGACCACGGTGCCGCTGTCGCCGGCCTCGCCGTCGTCGATATCGATCAGCGCCGACGCCAGCGGCACGATGTCGCCGGCCTTGACGTGCAGGCGGGCCACACGGCCGGCAAACGGTGACGGTACATCGACGATGGCCTTGGCGGTTTCCACCGACAGCAACGGCTGGTCGACCACCACGTGGTCGCCCTCGCCGACATGCCAGCTGACGATTTCGGCTTCTTGCAACCCCTCGCCGAGATCGGGCAGATGGAAGGTTTTCATGGTTTTCCCCTTGTAGGTATGCAGCAGCGCGGCAAGGCCGCTCAGAAAGACATCGTCCGCGACACGGCGGCCAGGATGCGTTCCACGCTGGGCAGGTATTCGTCCTCGCGCCGCGCCAGCGGCAGCGGAATATCGAAGCCGGTCACCCGTTCCACCGGCGCCAGCAGGCTCATCAGTCCGCGTTCGGCCAGCTGGGCGGCGATGTCGGCGCCGACGCCGCCGGTGCGAGCCGCCTCGTGCACGATCACGCAGCGACCGGTGCGCGCCACCGAGGCAAGGATGGTGTCGATGTCCAGCGGCTTGACCGTCGCCACGTCGATGACCTCGGCGCTGATGCCCTGCCCGGCCAGCCGGTCGGCCGCCTGCAGCGTCTCGCGCACCGCCGCGCCCCAGCTGACCAGGGTCACGTCGCTGCCTTCGCGCAGCGTGAAGCAGGCGCCGAGTGGCAGCGCCGTGCCGTCATCGCTGACCGGCTCCTTAAGCAGCCGGTACAAGCGGGTCGGCTCAAGGAAAATGACCGGGTCGGGATCGCGGATCGCCGCCAGCAGCAGCCCGTAGGCACGCACCGGCGAGCTGGGGATCACCACTTTCAGACCCGGCACATGGGCGAGCCAGGCTTCAGGCGATTCACCATGGTGTTCCGGCGCGTGGATGCCGCCGCCGACCGGCGTGCGCAGCACCATCGGGCAGGTCAGCCGGCCACGGGTACGATGGCGCATGCGTGCCGCCTGGTTGATCAACTGGTCGAAGGTCGAATACATGAAACCGGCGAACTGGATCTCGCACACCGGCTTCATGCCCTGGGCCGCCATGCCGACCGCCATGCCGGCAATCAGCGTTTCCGCCAGCGGCGTATCGAACACCCGCGCCTCGCCAAAGCGGGCCTGCAGCCCCTGGGTGGCGCGGAACACGCCGCCATTCGCCCCGACATCCTCGCCGAACACGGCAACGTCCGGATCGGCTTGCAGCTCATGCGCCAGCGCGGTGGTGATGGCTTCGAGCAGGGTCATTTCAGTCATGGCCGGCTCCTTCCGCATCGAGCAGGAATGCATCGCGCTGCCGGCGCAGATCGGCCGGCAACTCGGCGTACAGATAATCGAACAGGTCCTGGCGCGGCATCAGCGGCGTGGCCAGGTAGCGCTCGACGGCCGCGGTCACCTGCGCGCCGATTTCGGCGATCAGCGCTTCCTCGTCCTGCTTGCTCCAGCGCTTCTGGTCGGCCAGGTAGTGACGCAGACGCGCTACCGGTTCATTGGCCCAGGCCGCGCTGACTTCGGCTTCGTCGCGATAACGGCGCGCATCGTCGGCAGTGGTGTGATCGGACAGCCGGTAGGTCACGCACTCGACCAGACTGGCGCCCTCCCCGCGCCGGGCGCGTTCGACCGCCCGGCCGATCGCGTCGCGGACGGCGATCGGATCATTGCCGTCGCACTGCTCGCCGGGAATGCCGGCGGCGATGGCCTTCTGCGCGAAACTGACCGCCAGCGTCTGCCGGCTGCGCGGCACCGAGATGGCCCACTGGTTGTTGGTGATGACGAAGACCACCGGCAGCTGCATCACCCCGGCCGCATTCATCGCCTCGTAGAAATCGCCCTTGGATGACGCACCGTCTCCCAGGCAGCACACTGCCACCCGGGGCGACTGGCGAGACTTGAATGCCTGGGCCACACCGACAGCGTGACAGCACTGGCTGGCGATCGGCACCGCGATCGGAAAGTCTTCGCGCGGGCCGGCAAAATCGCTGCCGCGCTCGTCACCGCCCCAGTACAGCAGGATTTCCTCCATCCGTACCCCGCGCCACAGCATGGCACCGGTTTCACGGTAGGTCGGCAACAGCACGTCCTCGGGCCGCATCACACTGGCGAGGCCGACGCTGACCGCTTCCTGGCCCAGTGACGACGGATAAGTACGCAACTGGCCGGTACGCTGCAAAGCGACCGCCTTGGCGTCGAAGGCGCGGGTCAGCATCATGCCGCGATAGACCGGTACCAGCCGGTCGGGGTCGAAACCGGCCGGCGGGGCCGGCAGATGGCCGTGCGAGTCCAGATAGGCCACGCGCGGGACCCGGAAGGTAGCCACAGTATCCATTTTCAGGGGTCTCCTCTTTATTTTGGATAGGGAATGGCAAGTTCGATTGTCAGACACCTTGTGGGCGTCAGCTCAAAGGTAGGCGGGAAAAAGCGGCGTGTCATTCTGCGTTGCAGCAGGATGCGGATCGGGGCGGCATTTGCCGGCAAAGAGATGATGAGTGGATAATTGGCGGCGAAAATAAATTCAATTGCTATTCACCCATACCCCCGGGAAATCCTGATGTTGATACTCACTGGCCTCGCCGCCCTGATCGGACTCGTGTTTCTGCTGATCGCCGTGCTGGGATTGATTGCGCCGGCCCTGTTCAGGAACCGGAAAACCGGCGACACCCCGCCCCGTACCCATCTGCTGTCGGGTGGTCTGCTTGCGGCCCTGATCGCCTTCGGCGTTGCCGGCGGGCTGTATCCGAAAGCCGGGGATGGCGCGGCAGCGCCCGCGCCGGTCCTCGACCCGGCGGAAGCCGTGCAGTCGGGCAAGGGGCTGGGCATGACGCCGGAAGGATTCCGGAAATCATTCAATGCCATTGCCGGTGAAGAAGATCCCCGCTACGCCATTCCCAGGCTGACCATCAGCTCCGGAGAAAAAAACGATACCTTTACCCATCAGTTTTCCAGGCAGGCCGGCATCATGGGCGCGGTCAGCAAGCAGGACGGTTCCCTGGAATATGTGATGCTGGTCACATCCGGTTCAAAAACAGACAATTCGGAAAATGTGCGGTCGCTGGCCATGCTGCTGTTCGCCGCCCAGGCCTTGAACCCGGCCGTCCCCAGGGACGAGAACAATCAGGCGGTCATTGCGCTGGTCAAGGAAGCTGTCGCCAATATCAGCAGCCCGAAACCCGTCTCGCAACGGGTCGGCAAGCTCGAATACAGCGCGACAGCCTCCGACGTGACCGGACTGATGTTCTCCATTGGCCGCCCATAAGGCCGTTTCCGGCCTTGCATTGCTGAATGCGGTCCCGGACATGCCGCCAATGCCGACGGCATGCTCCCCGTTTCTCCCGCGCCACATTCCTGCACGCAGACACGACAGCCCGCCCCCCAGGCTCTAGAATCCGGGCACGATTTTCCGGATTCTTCCCCATGCACGCCGTTCTCGCCTTCGACATCGAAACCATCCCCGACATCTCCGGCCTGCGCGCCATCCACGACCTGTCGCCGGACATGCCCGACACCGACGTGGCCGAATGGGCCTTGCAGCGCCAGCGCGCCAGGAACGGCTCGGATTTCCTGCCGCATCACCTGCACCGGGCGGTGGCGATTTCCTGCGTGCTGCGCTGGGGTCAGGACAAGCTGCACATTGCCACGCTCGGCAGCGCCGACAGCAGCGAGCGCGACATGATCGCCGCGTTTTTCGCCCTGGTGGAAAAGTACACGCCGCAGCTGATCAGCTGGAACGGCGGCGGCTTCGACCTGCCCGCGCTGCAGTACCGTGCGCTGATCAACGGCATTGCCGCGCCGCGCTACTGGGACCAGGGCGACGGCGACTACGCCGACAGCCGCGATTTCAAGTGGAACAACTACATCAGCCGCTATCACTCCCGCCATCTGGACCTGATGGACGTCATGGCGCTGTACCAGCCGCGCGCCAGTGCGCCGCTGGACGACATCGCCAGGCTGTGCGGTTTCCCCGGCAAGCTCGGCATGGACGGCAGCAAGGTCTGGCAGGCCTTTCAGGACGGCCGGATCAACGATATCCGCGACTACTGCGAAACCGACGCAGCCAACACCTATCTGGTATTCCTCCGCTTCCAGCTGCTGCGCGGCGCGCTGTCGCCCGACGAGTACGCGGCAGAAGTCGCCCGCGTCCGCGACTGGGTCGCGCAGCAGGCCGGCGACCATCCGCACTGGCAGGCGTTTGCCGGTGCCTGGCCGGCAGAGGGTCGGCCAGTCTGAGCCGGCGAGCAGCAATTTTCGTCCTGCCGCCATCGCAAGGTAAAATGCCCGGATGACTACACCCCGTTTCGTTCACCTTCGCCTGCACACCGAATTTTCCGTCACCGACGGCATCACCCGCGTCGATGACGCGGTGAAGCGCGCCGTTGGCGAACGCATGCCCGCGCTGGGCATCTCCGACCTGATGAACCTGTTCGGCATGGTCAAGCATTACAAGGCCTGCCTGAAGCAGGGCGTGAAGCCGATTATCGGCGTCGACGCCTGGCTCGAAAACGAGACTGACCGTGACCAGCCGTTCCGCCTGCTGCTGATCGCGATGAACCGCACCGGCTATCACCGCCTGTGCGAGCTGATGACCGATGCCTACCGCACCAACCAGTATCGCGGCCGCGCCGAACTGAAGCGCGAGTGGCTGGATGCGGCATCGTGCGAACACCTGATCCTGGTGTCCGGCGCCCAGTTCGGTGACGTCGGCCAGGCCCTGCTGGCCGGCAATCTGGAACAGGCGCGGCAACGCGCCACCGAGTGGCAGACACGTTTTCCCGGCCGCTGCTATCTGGAGATCCAGCGCATCGGCAAACCGGAGGTCGAAACCTGCGTTGACCGCACGCTGTGGCTGGCCGGCGAAACCGGACTGCCGGTGGTCGCCACCCACCCGATCCAGTTCCTCGACCAGGACGACTTCAAGGCGCACGAAGCCCGGGTCTGCATTGCCGAGGGCGAAATGCTCGGCAACCCGAAGCGCCCGCGCCGCTATACCGACCAGCAGTACTTCAAGTCTGCCGACGACATGGCGGCGCTGTTTGCCGACGTGCCGGAAGCACTGGAAAACAGCGTCGAGATCGCCCGTCGCTGCAATATCGAGATCGAACTCGGCAAGAACTACCTGCCGCTGTTCCCGACCCCGGCCGGCATGACGCTGGACGACTACCTGGTCCACCGCGCCGAAGAAGGTCTGGTCGAGCGCATGCAGGCGCTGTACCCGGATGAAGCGCTGCGCGAGCAGAACATGCCGCGCTACCGCGACCGGCTGAAGTTCGAGCTCGACACCATCATCCAGATGGGCTTCCCGGGCTACTTCCTGATCGTGGCCGACTTTATCAACTGGGCCAAGGGCAACGGCTGCCCGGTCGGTCCGGGCCGGGGTTCCGGCGCCGGCTCGCTGGTTGCCTTCAGCATCGGCATTACCGACATCGACCCGCTGGCCTACGCCCTGCTGTTCGAGCGCTTCCTGAACCCGGAACGGGTGTCGATGCCTGACTTCGACATCGACTTCTGCCAGGACAATCGCTGGCGCGTGATCGAGTATGTGCGCGAGAAATACGGCGCCGACGCCGTCAGCCAGATCGCCACCTTCGGCACCATGGCCGCCAAGGCCGTGGTGCGCGACGTCGGTCGCGTGCTCGATCTGCCGTACTCGTTCTGCGACGGGCTGTCGAAGCTGATCCCGGCCGCGCCGGGCAAGCAGTACTCGCTCGACGACGCGGTCGAGATGGAGCCGACGCTGAAGGAACGCATCGCCAACGAGGAAGAAGTCGCCGAGCTGTGGACGCTGGCGAAGAAACTCGAAGGCGTGACCCGCAATATCGGCATGCATGCCGGCGGCGTGCTGATCGCCCCGGGGCAGATCGTCGACTTCTGCCCGATGTACCAGGCGTCCGGTGATGACGCATCGCCGGTGTCGATGCTCGACAAGGGCGACGTCGAGGAAGTCGGTCTGGTCAAGTTCGACTTTCTCGGCCTGCGCAACCTGACCATCATCGAGCTGGCAGTCGAATACATCCACAAGCTCGATCCGAAGTTCGACATCGACCTCAACCACATGGGCTTCGACGACGTCGCCGCCTATCGCATCCTGCAGCAGGCCAACACCACCGCCGTGTTCCAGCTCGAATCGGACGGGATGAAGAAGCTGCTGGAAAAGCTCAAGCCCGACCGCTTCGAAGACATCATCGCCGTGCTGGCACTGTATCGTCCGGGCCCGCTCGGCTCGGGCATGGTCGACGACTTCATCCTGCGCAAGGCCGGCAAGCAGGCCGTCGACTACTTCCACCCCGACCTGACCGCGTGTCTCGATCCGACCTATGGCGTGATCGTGTACCAGGAACAGGTGATGCAGATCTCGCAGATCATCGGCGGCTACACGCTCGGCGGCGCCGACATGCTGCGGCGGGCGATGGGCAAGAAAAAAGCCGAGGAGATGGACAAGCACCGCGGGCTGTTCGTCGCCGGCGCGCTGAAGAACGGCTACAAGCAGGAACTGGCCGAGTACCTGTTCGACCTGATGGCGAAATTCGCCGAGTACGGCTTCAACAAGTCGCACACCGCCGCCTACGCCGTGGTCAGCTACCAGACCGCATGGCTGAAGGCGCACTACCCGTCGGCATTCATGGCCGCGACCATGTCGTCGGAACTGGACAATACCGACCAGTTGCGGGTGTTCTACGACGATTCGCTGAAAAACGGGCTGGTGTTCCTGCCGCCGGACGTCAACGAGGGCTTCTACCGCTTCGTGCCGACCGATGGCAAGCACATCCGCTATGCGCTCGGCGCGGTCAAGGGCACCGGCGAAGCCGCGGTCGAGCATATCGTCGAGGTCCGCCGCGAAGGCCGCTTTACCGACCTGTTCGACTTCTGCCGCCGCACTGACAAGCGTCTGGTCAACCGCCGCACCATCGAGGCGCTGATCCGTGCCGGCGCCTTCGACGCCATCGACGACAACCGTGCCAAACTGCTGGCCAACGTCGAACTGGCGATGTCGGTCGCCGAGCAGGAAGCCGAGAACATCAACCAGGGCGGCCTGTTCGACATGTTCGAGGCCGAGGACGTGCCGACGGTGGACATGGTCGACGTCAAGCCGTGGGACGAGGCCACCCGGCTGACCGAGGAAAAGACCGCCATCGGCTTCTTCCTGTCCGGTCATCCGTTCCATGCCTACGAATCAACCGTGCGCCGCTTTATCCGCACGCCGCTGAACCGGCTGTCGCCGAAGAAGGAACCGCAGTGGCTGGCCGGCACCATTACCGGCATCCGCACCAAGATCGGCAACCGCGGCAAGATGGCATTCATCCAGCTCGACGACGGCTCGGCCAAGGTCGAAGTGTCGATCTTCAGCGAGGCGTTCGACGAGGCCCGCCACAAGCTGAAGGAAGACGTGGTGCTGGTGGTGTCCGGCAAGGTCAGCCATGACGACTTTACCGGCGGCATGCGCATCGTCGCCGACACCGTGTTCGATCTGGCCGAGGCCAAAAGCCAGTTCGCCAAGGCGCTGACCGTCGACATGCCGTCGTCGCGCGCCGACCTGAACCGGCTGCGCACGCTGATCTCGCCGCACGTCGGCGGCGGCTGCCCGCTGCGCATCGACTACCGCAACGCCGACGCGCGCTGCCTGCTCCAGCTTGGCGACGACTGGCGGGTCAAGCTCGACGACGGCATGCTGGCGGCGCTGCGCGAATGGCTCGGCGAGCAGGCGGTGAAGGTGGTGTTCTGATTCCGGGAAGGGAAAGTTCCTCGCCCCGGTAAAGAAAAAATGGCTGCGCCCTGTCAGGGCGCAGCCATTTGACCATCCGGACATGCCGGAGCAGCCCGGTGCGGCAAACATCACCAGCCATGCAGCCCGTTATCGGGAAATGACCCGTCCTTGACCGCCCGGACATAGGCGGCGAACGCCGCCCGCACCTCGCCGGTCTCCAGCATGAAGTTGCGCACGAACTTCGCCATGCGCCCCAGATTGAGGCCCAGCATGTCATGCATGACCAGTACCTGCCCGGCAGTGCCGTTTCCGGCGCCAATGCCGATGGTGGCGCAGGCAGTCATGTCACCGGTAACGGTCGCGGCCAGCCGGGCGGGCACCATTTCCAGCACCATCATCGTGGCGCCGGCCTGATCCAGCGCCACGGCATCCGCCCGCAGACGCTGCGCTGCCACGTCGTCGCGGCCCTGCACCCGGTAGCCGCCCAGCGCCGAGACCGTTTGCGGCGTCAGCCCCAGATGCCCGCAGACGGGGATGCCCCGCTCGACCAGAAAAGCCACGATATCGGTGGTCCAGCCGCCGCCCTCCAGCTTGACCATCTGTGCGCCGGCCTGCATCAGCTGCACGGCGGAACGGATCGCCTGATCGCGCGAGACCTGATAAGCGCCGAAAGGCAGATCGGTCACGATCAGCGCTCCGCCGCCCGCCCGGGCCAGCCCTTGCGCAACACAGCGGGTGTGATACTGCATGCTCTCCAGCGACACGCCGACGGTACTGGTCTGCCCCTGGCACACCATGCCCAGCGAATCGCCAACCATGATGCAGTCGACGCCGGCCGCATCGGCCACGGCAGCGAAAGTGGCATCATAGGCGGTCAATATGGCGATTTTCTCGCCGCCGGCCCGCATCCCGGCAATCTGCCGGGTGGTGACCTGTCCGCGCGGGCGCGTCGACGGACCTGGCGCCTGGTCACTGGGCGGCTGTGCTTCACCGCCAAGGCTGGCGGGAATCCGGTCTTTGCTCATGGGAACCCCCTCAGTGAATGGCCTGTTCGGTGAACAGCAGCAAGGCGATAACGACCATTGCCGCACCGGAAAACCGGCTCACGACCCGCGCGGCCTGCGGGCGGGTCTGCAGCACGGCCTGGGCACTGAAACCGACCAGCAGATAGACCACGGCGCAGCTGAGCAGATGCACCATCCCGAGCGCCATGATCTGTGCCGGTATCGACCAGGCCGCGGCCGGATCGGTGAACTGCGGCAGCAGTGCCAGGAACAGCAGGAACACTTTGGGGTTCAGCCCGCTGACACAGGTGCCCTTCAGCGTCCAGCGCGCCCATGAGCGGGACCCGGCGGTCTCACCGGCACGCGGCTGCGGCGGATGACGCAGCATGCCGATCCCCAGCCACAGCAGATAGGTGGAACCGGCCACGGTCAGCACGGTCAGCACCGCCGGATTGCTGGCCACCAGCGCCCCGACGCCAGCCGCCACCACCAGTGTCGCGATCAGATGACCAAGCAGCAGCCCGGCCACGGCAGGCACCACCACCCGGCCCAGCATGCCGGCGGAAATCGCATAGGCCCAGTCCACCCCCGGCGTGATGATGAACAGGATCGACACCACCCAGAATGCCGCAAAGATGCTGGGCGTCATGATTGCCGCTCCTGACCCGACCAGCAGATACAGCACGGCGCACCAGCGCGGCCCGCCTGTCCCCGGCATCGACACCGAGATTTTTCCATTTCATTCCGCTCCAGAAGTAAATATTTCCAAATTCATGTTGCTGTTGGAAATAATATTCTCCGGAAGCTAGAATGTGCTTTCAATTCCTTGTGCCGGCATTACCGTTTTTGGGAAAATTTTCTACATGGACAAGATTGATTGCAGGATTCTTGCCGAGCTCCAGGCCGACGGGCGCCTTTCCGTCACCGAGCTGGCAGAGCGGGTCGGACTCAGCGTCTCCCCCTGCCACCGCCGGGTCCGGGCGCTGGAGCAGTCCGGCGCCATCCAGGGCTATCACGCCCGTCTCGACCCGGTGAACCTCGGGCTGAATTTCTCCGCCATCGTCTTCGTCACCCTGCGCGACGGCGATCACAACGCCGTCCAGGCCTTCGAGGCCTCGCTGGCGGACGTGCCGCAGGTGGTTCAGGCACAACGGCTGTTCGGCGATCCCGACTACCTGCTCCACGTCATCACCCGCGACCTGCCCGCCTTCCAGCAGCTGTACGATGAACGCCTGTCGACACTGCCCAGTGTCCAGCGGCTGATCTCCACCCTGGTGATGAAGAATGTGGTGCAGGACCGGCAGTTGCCGCTGTGAGCGGGCACGGCGCTCCGGCAGCGTCGAATAAAGGGCAAGGCCGATCACCGTCGGCCGATCGGGTTACGCCCGGACCAGCAGGTCCTCGTAAAAAGCTCCGTATTCACCGGCCGGATCGGCAATCTGGATTTCAAGAATCCACAAGCCCGTATCCGGGCAGTCGGCGAAATCGCCCAGATTGCCGGCCTTGTAGATCGCATGCGGAAAGTCGGACACGCGGTGGCCCCTGATCTCGGGATTGAGCACCCAGCCCATCGCGCTGGCGCGTTCCTCCGCAAAGCGGTAGAGCGCCGGTCCGGCCAGATTGTCGTGCAGCCATTTTTCCCTGACCTCATCCCAGAGTTGCCGCGCCGCCGCCGCACAGGCCAGCTTGCGCGGGTCCTGACCGACGACAAAGGTCGCGCCGGCATCCCCTTCATGCCCTTCCCACACCACGCCCAGGTCGATAAAGAAAATGTCGTCTTCCCCGAGCCGGTTGTCCGGGTCGATCTTCTCGCTGAAGATTTTCAGGGTGCTGCGGCCGAAGCGGACCAGGATGCCGTGCCAGATGCGGTCCATGCCCATGTCTTCGAGCACGGTCCTGGCCAGCTCCTTCGCCTGCAGCTCGGTCATGCCGGGCCGGACCCGTCCGGCAATCCGGTGCACGGCTTCCATGGTCCTGTCGCGGGCAAGCTTCATCTTGTCCAGCGAGAACGAAGCACCGACGGCTTCTTTTGCGGCAAGGGCGATCTCTGACATGCAATGCTCCATCCGGATGGGTAGCCGATGATCTTATTCCAGAAGAATCAGCCGGCCCAGCGCGGTGCGGGCATCAGGCAGGGAGCGCCGAAAGCCGGCCGCCGTAAAACGGAAAAAGGAAGCCGAAATGAATTTCAGCTTCCTTTTTCACGGTCGGGACAGGCGATTACGCCTTCCCGCAGGCATCAACAGGCAACGATGGCCGTTGCCTGTTCAACAGCTTGTGCCTGTTATGCCTTGCGCGGGGTGCCTTCAGCATGCGCGACAACGGCTTCGATCTGGACCAGGGCATTGTTCGGCAGAACGGAAACGCCAACGGTCCGGCGGGCCGGCACGCCGCCCGGGAAGTATGCCGTGTAGGCTTCGTCCACAGCGCTCATGTCGTCGATGTTCTTGACGAAGACGTTGACCTTGACCACATCAGCCATGACGTGGTTGATGCTTTCCACGATAGCCTTGATGTTTTTCAGGCACTGGGCAGCCTGTTCCTTCACACCACCGGCAACCAGAGCACCCGTTTTCGGGTCCAGCGGCAGCTGGGCCGAAATGTGGTTGTAATGGGAGAAAGCAACGGTTTGCGTCGAAAGGGCGCTCTGCGGTGCATTTTCGGTGTTGTTCGCCTTGATGACGATCCCGTGACGGTCTTCAACCAGTTGCGGCGGCGTACCGTCACCGTGCGACACGACGGCTTCGATTTGCACCAGCGCATCCAGCGGCAGGCCGGCGACGGCAACGGCAGTGCGTGCCGGCACATAGGCGACGGCGCGGGCAATGGCCGAATCCGGGAAGAACGTCGTATACACTTCGTTCACGGCGTCAAGATCCGAGAAGTTCTTGAGGAAGATGTTGATCTTGACGATATCGTCGAAAGGAACGTCGATGCTTTCCAGAATGGCCTTGATGTTCTTGAGGCACTGGGCAGCCTGTTCTTTCACGCCACCGGCGACCAGCTTGCCGGATTCCGGATCGATCGGCAGTTGGGCGGAAATGTTGTTGTAGTGGGAGAACGCGACGGTTTGCGTGGACAGCGGGCTGGTCGGAGCGTTTTTCGTGTTGCGGGCGAGCTTGATCAGGTCGCCGGCTTGCGGTGCGCCCGGGATGGTGCCGACACCATTCGAAACCAGCGCTTCGACTTGCACCAGTGCATTCAGGGGCAATGCAGCAACGGCGACGGTCGTCAGTGCCGGCACATAGCCCGGGAAGAAGGTTGCGTAGACGGCATTGACCGCGTCAATGTCGGCAATGTTTTTGACGAAAATGGAAATGCGAACAATATCGTCCATCGAATGGGCGACACTTTCGACCACTGCCTTGATGTTCTTGAAGCACTGTTCGGCTTGTTCTTTCACGCCACCGGCAACCAGCTTGCCCGTCTTCGGATCAACCGGCAATTGAGCCGAAAGGTTATTGTAATGAGAGAAAGCAACAGTTTGCGAATAAGGACCCATCGCCTTCGGCGCATTTTCCGTATTCCGTGCCAGGACTGCGTTATAGCCGCTCATAATAATACTCACCTTTTTTTGTTGGGTTTTAGTGGGTTGCGTGGCATGCACGTGTTCCACCCTCGTTAATGACAGTTGCTACGGGTCTATCCAGGCGACGGACCTTAGCCTGCAGTAAATTTGTGGAGGCAGGTTACGTCAAGGATCAGGCGCAAGTCAATATAGCGAATCGCCGTGTTTTTCTGCTTTTTGCACCGTTATGACGAGTATATATCAGGGGAAAAATGGAATCACCCCTGCGTGCCGGGCACGGTTTGCACGGGAACAAAAATTCCAAACGAGTAAACCGCACACCAAACCGCATATTCTCACTTCGCATGCCGGTATGAAGTGGCCCATTCCGCGTCGCAATATTGATCATGCGTTATTATTTTTGCTGTTTTAAACAAAAAACTAGATCTACAGCAAAGTTATTGCCGAAAAAGTAACGTAGGCAAAAACAGGACGTGCGAAATATCGACATTTTTTTGTCGTTCACGGACATGAGTTAATGACAACCGGCCAGAATGTTTAATCGGCGGCATTGAATGCCAATGTCGCAAATGGAAAATACGGCGTCGCAAAAAATCCCGGCCAGTATCCCGAAAAACAAAAGGACCAGCGTCCCGCCAGTCCCTCCTCCCCGGCCGCTACTTCGGCAGCACCACCGGCGTCCGCTTCAATGTGATCTGTTGCCCTTCACTGCCAATCACCAGCGTGCTGCGGTCCTTCAGCACGAATGGCGGGTTGGACTGGAAAAAGTCCATCACCGCGTTCTCGGCCGGCATCATCGCCGCCGTGCAGGCACGGCTGTCGGCCTTGATGGTGCCGAAGACCAGCCGGTTGTCCTGGGCCGAGACCGGTGCGCCGAAGCGGTTGCACTGGGTCGAGGCCAGCATTTGCCCATCAAGGATTTTCACGGTCAGGCCGTCGCTGGTCGCCCAGTTGCCGGCCGGCAGCGCAGCGCCCGGGGCAGCGGCGTTCTGGCCGGTCGCGCAGCCGGCGACCAGCGCCACGGCGAGTACGGCGGAAGAAAGGGAGACGAGATGTTTCATCGGCGGGACCTCCTGTCGGATGCTGCGTCACGATTGCGACGCCAGCTACCTTACTAGCACAGACTGACGGCAAGCACCGCGTCACAGCGCCATGCCGGCGGCCTGAGCCAGATCAAGCGAAAGCGACACGCGTGCCGAAAACCGCCCGGATTGCCCTAGTCTGGCGGCATGAAGACCTCTGCCCTCCCGCTGCGCCTTGCCCTGCTCGCTGCCGCCGCGACAGCGCTGGCCTGGTTTGGCTGGCTGATGCTGCGCCAGCCGGCTGCGGCCGCCGTTGAAGACGTGCTGGTGTCCTGCGCCAGCCTGCGCCAGGGCTGTACCGTCGACGGCATGCGCATCGCCACCCTGTCGGCCCCCAGCGCCAACCAGCCGTTCGTGGTCGATATCGTTGCGCCGTCGCAACCGGTACTGCTGTTCGAAATGGCCGACATGGCCATGGGCGTCGCCCGCTTCACCCCGACCCGGCGCGCCGATGGCCACTGGCAGGCGCAGGTCGGTCTGCCGGTGTGCGTCAGCGGCTCCAGCGCCTGGCTGATGACGATCGAGGTCGGCGGCAAGCGCTATCAGCTGCCGTTTACCGCCGCAGCGCGGGGCGACGCGCCAGCGCCCTGAGGCCGTTGATACGAGTCAAGGCGCCTGACATGGCAAGTGCATTACCCTGAGCTCATCTGAATTACCGCTGCGAGGGACCTGCATGATTGCCCGTCTGCTGGGATTGGCGGCACTGGTCCTGATGGCCTGTGCCCAGGCGTCATCTTACGAAGCACCGCTGCCACACGAGCTGAGCACCGACGCCGACATGTGCCGCTGGCTGGACTGTCGCTCGGTGATGCCGGAAGCCGATGCATTCTCGCCGCGCAAGGGCCAGCCGCGCTACGTCGAAGCCTGGCGCACGGTCAACGGCGAACGGAAGACCATCGGTTATGTCTATCTGTCGACCGATGTTGCCGACATCCCTGCCTACTCCGGCAAGCCGGTGGTCACCCTGGTCGGCATGGACCGTGCCGGCACCATTCGCGGCGTGCGCATTCTCAAGCACAGCGAACCGATCCTGCTGGTCGGCATTCCGGAACAAAAACTGGTCGACTTCGTCCGCCAGTATCTCGGCCACCCGGCCGGCACCCGCTTCGAGCTCGGCAAGGCCGACGGCGACTATGTGCCGATGGACGCCATTTCCGGCGCGACCGTCACCCTGATCGCCCAGAACCAGCTGATTTCCCGCACCAGCTATGAAATCGCCAAGCAGGTCGGCATCATCAAGCCGCAGCCGAAGCCGCAGGCAGTATTCACTACCGACACCACCACCCGCAGCTGGGAACAGCTGGTCGACGAAGGCAGTGTCGGCCACCTGAAGGTATCGCCGGGCGATGTCGGCGAGGCCGACAGCGGCCAGCCGTACCTCGACCTGTACTTCGGCTATCTGAATACCCCGGCCATCGGCAAGAGCCTGCTCGGCACCCCGGCCTGGGAGGCACTGATGGCAACGCTGAAGCCGGGCGAGCACGCACTGTTCGTGGTATCGAACGGCTCCGGCTCGTTCAAGGGGTCCGGCTTTGTGCGCGGCGGCATCTACGACCGCATCCAGGTCAAGCAGGACCGCGACTCGTACACCTTCCGCGACAGCGACTACATGAACCTGTACAGCCTGAAGGCTGCCGGCGCGCCGTCGTTCCGCGAGTCCGGCATCTTCATCCTGCGCGATCACAGCTTCTCGGCCGCCTGGCCGTGGGCGTTCAATTTTCTCGGCAACCGCCGCGACGCCAACAACGAAAAGACCTTCGTCAATTTCGAGTCCGAATACTGGCTGCCGGCCCACTATCTGCAGGGCGGCCGCCCGGCAGTGGAACGCCCCGACGCGCCATGGCTGAAGGCCTGGAAGGGCAAGCCGGTCGAGATCGCCGTGTTTGCCGCGCTGCTGCTGTTCACACTCGGCTTCTATGCGCTGCGCGACCGCTGGGAGCGCCGCAGCCGCCGCAGCGACAAGCGCTGGATCTCGTGGCCGAAAACCACTATGTGGGTAATCAGCATCGGCTTTATCGGCTTCTGGCAGATGGCGCAGCCGTCGGTCACCCAGTTGCTGACGCTGATCCACGCACCGTTCGATGGCTGGCGCTGGGGGCTGTTCCTGTCCGACCCGCTGATTTTCCTGTTCTGGATCTTTATCGCCATCTCGCTGCTGCTGTGGGGCCGCGGGCTGTTCTGCGGCTGGCTGTGTCCGTTCGGCTCGCTGTCGGAACTGCTGTACAAGGTCGGCGGCCGCCTCGGTCTGGCGCGCTGGCAGTTCAAGCTGCCCAAACCGCTGCATGACAAGCTGAAGTGGCTGAAGTACGCGGTGTTCATCGGCCTGGTGGCCGCCTCGTTCCACTCGATGGTGCTGGCCGAGCAACTGGCCGAGATCGAACCGTTCAAGACCACGTTCCTGGTCGGCATCTGGAACCGCAGCTGGCCGTTCGTGCTGTTCGTGACCACGATCTTCGGGCTGTCGCTGTTTACCGAACGTCCGTACTGCAAGTACCTGTGCCCGCTGGGTGCCGGGCTGGGCCTGCCGTCTCGACTGCGGCTGAACGGGCTGAAGCGCAAGGCCGAGTGCGGCCCGTGCAAGGCCTGTGCGGTCGGCTGCGGCTCGCAGGCCATTGCCGCCGACGGCCGTATCGACCCGATGGAATGCCTGCTCTGCCTCGACTGCATGGTGATGTATTACGATGATCACGCCTGCCCGCCGCTGGCCAGGGAACGCAAGCGCCGCGAACGGGACGGCCTGCCGGCGACACCGATCGGCAAGGACGGCTATTTCATCCCGATCAAGGAAGTCCATTGACCCGCCCTCCCCCCGGCCTGCGTGCCGCCCGTCTGGCCTGCCTCGCCGTCCTCGTCGCGCCCCTTGCCGCGCAGGCGGCGGTCTGGCAGGTCGGTCCCGACGGCACGCTGGCCGATGCCATTGCCCGCGCCGCGCCCGGCGACACGCTGCGCATCGCCCCCGGCCACTATCCGGCCAATCTGGTTATCGACAAGCCGCTGACGCTGGTCGGCGCCGACCCGGCCCACCGGCCCACGCTGGATGGCGGCAATCGCGGCAATGTCATTACCGTCAAGTCGGTGGATGTCACGCTGGACAGCCTGATCATCCGCGACAGCGGCGATGATCTCGGCGCGCAGAATGCCGGCGTCTATCTCGGGCCCGGCGCCCATCGCGCCGTGGTCCGCCGCTGCGACTTTGCCTATACCCTGTTCGGGCTGTGGATCGAGAAAGCCAACGGGGTGCGGATCGAGAACAACCTGATCACCGGCAAGCGCGACTACATGAGCCCGCAGCGCGGCAATGCCATCCAGCTGTACAACACCCAGGGCGCGCAGATCATCGGCAACCGGATCAGCTTCGCCCGCGACGGCATCTATGTCGACGTGTCGCACTATGCCGTGTTCCGCGGCAACCGCATCCACCATGTGCGCTACGGCACCCACTACATGAACTCGTACCACAACGTGTGGGAAAACAACGATGTATACCGCAACCGGGGCGGACTGGCGCTGATGGAGGTGCGCGACCAGATCGTCCGCAACAACCGCGCCTGGGCCAATTCCGATCACGGCATCATGCTGCGCACCATCCAGGACTCGGTCATCGAGAACAATGTGGTCGCCGACAATGTGCGCGGTTTCTTCATCTACGACGCCGAGTACAACACGCTGCGCAACAATCTGGTCATCGGCAACCGCGTCGGCGTTCATCTGTGGGCCGGTTCGTACCGCAACACGGTCGAGGGCAACGACTTTATCCGCAACCGCGAGCAGGTACGCTATGTGGCCAGTCGCGATCAGGAATGGGGCAAGCAGACCGGCAACTACTGGAGCAACTACCTGGGCTGGGACCACGACGAGGACGGCCGCGGCGACATTCCGTACGAGGCCAACGACGTGGTCGACCGGCTGACCTGGCGCTATCCGGTCGCCAAACTGCTGATGCACAGCCCGGCCGTGCAGACCCTGCGCATGATCGCGCGCCAGTTCCCGGTGCTGCGGGTGCCGTCGGTGGTCGAGGCGCACCCTGCCATGCAGCCCCACCATGCCAACTGGAGAGAATGGATTCATGCCGAACGCCATTGAGGTTCGCGACGTCAGCCGTCGCTTCGGCGATTTTGTCGCTGTCGACCGGGTCGGCTTTGCCGTCGATGCCGGCGAGATTTTCGGGCTGATCGGTCATAACGGCGCCGGCAAGAGCACGCTGTTCAAGATGATGCTCGGCCTGCTGCCGGTCAGCAGTGGCGAAATCGCACTGTGCGGCGAGGCAGTGACCGGCCCGCATTTCCGCGCGGTGCGCCGCCAGATCGGCTATCTGCCGGAAAACGTGGTGCTGTACGACAACCTGACCGGACTGGAGACGCTGGCCTTTTTCGCCCGGCTCAAGGGCGTCAGCGATGCGCCGTACGCCGAACTGCTGGATACGGTCGGCCTGCCGGCCGTCGGCAAGCGCCGGGTCCGCGACTACTCGAAGGGTATGCGCCAGCGGCTCGGTTTCGCCCAGGCGCTGCTCGGTGCGCCGAAGCTGCTGCTGCTGGACGAGCCGACGACCGGCCTCGACCCGGAAGGCATCCACGAGTTTTATGCCATTCTGGAACGGGTGCGCGCCGGTGGCGCGACGGTGATCCTGACTTCGCACATCCTGGCCGAGATCGAACAGCGGGTCGACCGGCTGGCACTGATGAGCGCCGGCCGGCTGGCCGCGCTCGGCACCGTGGCCGAACTGTCGGCCGCCATTGCCCTGCCGGTCACGGTCGAGCTGACGCTGGCCGTCGCCGAGCGGCCGGCCGCACTGGCCGCGCTGACCGAGGCCGGCTTCGAGCCCGCCAGCCAGCCGCACGGCCTGTCGCTGGCCATCGACCGCGCCGACAAGCCGCGCCTGCTGGCGGTACTGGCCCGGCTCGGCGAGGCACTGGCCGACGTGCGCTTTATCGAACCGACACTGGAAGCGGTCTTTCTGGGCCATCGTCGCGATGTCCATGCCGCTGCCCGGGAGACCCGCTGATGGACTTCGCTCTTGCTCCGCTGCTGACCATCGCCGGCAAGGAATGCCGCGACCGCATTCGCAATCGCTGGGTACTGGTGGTCGCCATCCTGTTTGCCCTGTTCGCGCTGGTCATCGCCTGGTTCGGTCCGGCGCAACAGGGCACGGTCGGCTTTCGCGGCATCGAGCCGACCATCGCCAGCCTGACCAGCCTGGTCATCTACCTGCTGCCGCTGATCGCGCTGATTCTCGGCTTCGATGTGGTGGTCGGTGAGCGCGAACGCGGCTCGCTCGATCTGCTGCTGTCGATGCCGATCACCCGCACCGAACTGATCCTCGGCAAATACCTCGGCCTGGCCACCGCGCTGACGGCCGCCACCGTGGCCGGCTTCGGCGTGGCCGGCATTGCGCTGGCGCCGTTCTTCGACCTGTATGCGCTGTGGCACTACGCCGGCTTTGTCGCCAGTTCGCTGCTGCTCGGCCTGTCGTTCCTGAGTCTGGCGGTACTGGTGTCGGTCTGCTCGCGTGACCGCGCCAGCGCCAGCGGCGTGGCCATCGCGCTGTGGTTCCTGTTCGTACTGGTATTCGATCTGGTCCTGCTCGGGGTCATGGTGCTGGCCAGCGGCGAAGGCGGCACCGGCGCGTTCGTCATCGCGCTGTTCCTGAATCCGACCGATGTGTTCCGCATTCTCAACGTGTTTTCCTCATCCGAACTGAAGGCGTTCTACGGCCTGGCGACGGTGCTGCCGGACACGCTGACCCACCCGGCCCTGCTCGGCGGTGTCATGCTGGCCTGGATTGCCGTTCCGCTGGCACTGGCTGTCTG
This sequence comes from Microvirgula sp. AG722, assembly GCF_003269145.1. Taxonomy (NCBI): domain Bacteria; kingdom Pseudomonadati; phylum Pseudomonadota; class Betaproteobacteria; order Neisseriales; family Aquaspirillaceae; genus Microvirgula; species Microvirgula sp. AG722. Next base: position 65,059 of record NZ_QLTJ01000016.1, read on the forward strand.
GAGATTCAAACGACCATGAAAAAATTCCTTCTTCCGCTGCTGCTGACCGGACTGCTGGCCGCCTGCGGCCAGGCGTCCACCAGCGACAAGCCGGCCGATGCCGAGTTGAACCCGCCGCAGGGCGCCGCCTGCGCACTCGACGGCATGGTGCTGGCCGACTACCCGGGCCCGAAAGGCCAGATCCGCTTCAGTGACGGCCAGATCGACTATTTCTGCGACACCATCGAGCTGATGTCGCTGCTGATCGAGCCGGAACAGGTCAAGCCGATCAAGGGCGCCTTCGTGCAGGACATGGCACATGCCAACTGGCAGAAGCCGGTCGGCTACTGGGTCGACGCGCGCAAGGCATTCTATGTGGCAGGCAGCAAGCGCACCGGCAGCATGGGACCGACCTTCGGCACCTTTGCGCTGCGCGCCGACGCCGAACGCTTCGCCGGCCAGTATGGCGGCAAGGTTTACGCCTTCAACGAAGTCACGCCGGAGATGATCAAGCTCGACGGCGGCGTACTCAAAGACCAGGGGATGTGACGCCATGTCCAACCCGGATTTCTTTCGCGACCTGCAGCCGGAAGTGGCGGCAGAGGTCGAAGCGCTGGCGCGGCTGCAGTATGAGCTGCGCGAAGCCGGCAAGGCGGCACTGGCCGCGGCTGACGCGGCATCGGCCGATGCGCTGATTCACGATATCGCGGCAGGCCGGCGGGCGGAGGACGAGGACACCGTCGCCATCCGTGCCTCGGTGCTGCAGGCCGAAAGCGAGCGGGTACGGGCCGTGCTGGCCGCCCGCCTGCGCGGCACGATGCTGGAAGACGACAGCCCGCATGCCTGCCTGGTCGAACTGGTCGAACAGCGGCATGCCGACCGCTATCCGGGCGGCGCACTGCGCCGGCTGGATGCCGTCGAGCTGCTCGATGTGGATGGCGTCGGGATGTGGCTGCGCATGGCGTCACCGGCATGCTGGGAAGCCGCCTGGCTGGCGCCTGACAATCGCGACTGGCGGCTGTCGCGGCTGTCCGCCACCTCGCCGGTGCTGTACCGGGCCCCGGACCGCCTGCCACGCCCGATCGACCTGCCACTGACCGATGTGCCGGTGCTGCTGGGCTGGCTGCTCGACACGCTGGCCACGGGGCCGGATGCCTTCGACAGCCTGCACGACAGCTGAGCGGGCATGAAAAACGGGGCCTCACGGCCCCGTCTGCTTGTCCGGAAACCCCGCCCATGTCGCAAAGGGGCAGGATTCAATCGTGTCAGGCGCTCTTGCCGGCCATGAAGTCGACAGCGGCCTTGACGTCATCGTCGGACAGCGACGGGTTGCCGCCCTTGGCCGGCATCGCGCCCTTGTTGCCGTTGAAGCCTTCCAGCGCGTGCTTGTACAGCGTGTCCTTGCCCTGTGCCAGACGCGGACCCCAGTCGGCCTTGTCGCCCAGTTTCGGCGCGCCGGCCGCGCCGGTCTGGTGGCACATGGCGCAGGTTTTCTTGAACACCGCTTCGCCGGCAGCGACTTCGGTGCTGGCGGCCGGTGCGGCGGCCGGGGCTTCGGCGACCGGAGCGGGAGCCGGAGCGGCCGGAGCGGCCGGGGCCTCGGCTGCGGCAGGGGCTTTTTCCTGCTGGCCACCACAGGCGCTCAGCGCGGCGAGCAGGGACAACAGGGCGAGGGAACGAATCGGAGACATCGGCAATCCTGACAAAAGAATAAAAAACGGCATCCCGCACGCAATATGCAGCGATCTCACGCAGATTAAGTATTTATTCAGGATTTTCACTTGATGGCGGTCAATGATCCGGAATGACAGGCAGGTACAAAATGGCTGCGACATTTTGACGCAGTTGTCGCCCTTCTCCACTTGCCCACAGGACCCCCATCATGTCCGACCAAGAACTCCTGCCCCATGACCCGAGTCGCCGTTCCTTCCTGGGAAAATCCGCACTGGCCGGCCTCGCCGGCGCAGGACTGAGCGTAGGCCTCGCCGCCTGCAAGAAGCCGGAAGGCGACAATGCGGCCAAGCCGGCCGCCGCCGGTGCCGCATCGGCCGCCTCGCATGGCAAGTACGACGTCCCGCCCGGCCAGCTCGATGACTACTACATCATCAGCTCCGGCGGTCACTCCGGCGAGTGCCGCATCTACGGTCTGCCGTCGGGACGGGAATTCAAGCGCATTCCGGTATTCAACATCGACTGCATGAGCGGCTGGGGCATCACCAACGAGTCCAAGGCCATTCTCGGCACCCGTCCCGACGGTCAGCTGAAGTTCAAGACCGGCGACACCCACCATATCCACGGGTCGTACAAGGATGGCACCTACGACGGCAAGTTCTTCTGGGTCAACGACAAGCTGAACGCCCGCGTGGCCCGTGTCCGCGGCGATACCTTCGAGTGCGACAAGATCACCGACGTGCCGAACGTGCAGGGCCATCACGGCATTTTCCCGGACAAGCGCGACCCGGTCGATCCGGCCATCAACTACACCACCCGCGTGTTCGCCGGTGCCGAATTCCATATCCCGCTGCCGAACAACGGTGCGGATGTGGATGCGCCGGAAAAGTACGGCTGCCTGTTCTCCTGCCTCGATGCCGAGACCATGGAAGTGCGCTGGCAGGTTCACGTCGACGGCAACATGGACCTGGTCGCGACCAGCTATGACGGCAAGCTGGCCGCATCAAACCAGTACAACACCGAAAACGGCATCCACTATGAAGACATGATGTCGGCCGAGCGCGATGCCTGCGTGTTCTTCAACATTGCCCGCATCGAAGAAGCGGTCAAGGCCGGCAAGTTCACCACCATCGGAACCTCCAAGGTGCCGGTGGTCGATGGCCGCGCCGCCAAGAACGCCGACCCGAAAACCGCGCTGACCTGCTACGTGCCGGTGCCGAAGAACCCGCACGGCGTCAACGCCAGCCCGGACGGCAAGTACTTCGCCTGCTCGGGCAAGCTGTCGCCGACCGCGTCGCTGATCGAACTGGCGCTGGTGCACAAGTGGTTCGACGGTGAACTCAAGACCCAGCGCGACTGCGTGGTCGCCGAGCCGGAAATCGGCCTCGGCCCGCTGCACACCGCCTTTGACGGCCGTGGCAACGCGTACACCACGCTGTTCCTCGACAGCCAGATCGTCAAATGGAACATCGACGCGGCCATCAAGCAGTTCAAGGGCGACAAGACCGCCCAGCCGGTGGTCGACCGCATCGACGTTCATTACCAGCCGGGTCACGGCTGGACCACGATGGGCGAAACCAAGGAAGCCGACGGCAAGTTCTTCAACTCCGGCAACAAGTTCTCCAAGGACCGTTTCCTGCCGGTGGGGCCGCTGCATGCAGAAACCGAGCAGCTGATCGACATCAGCGGCGACAAGATGGTGCTGGTGGCCGACCATCCGGCCTACTCGGAGCCGCATGACGCCATCGGCATCCGCCGTGACGTGATCAAGACCCGCCAGGTCTACAACATGGATGACTTCCCGAATGCGGTGAAGGACCCGAAGAGCCAGCGCATCGAACGCAACGGCAACAAGGTCACCATCTACCTGGCCAGCCAGGCACCGGCGTACTCAATGCGCGAATTCAAGGTCAAGCAGGGCGACGAAGTCACCATCTTCCTGACCAACCACGACAAGGTCGAGGATCTGACCCACGGTTTCGGCATTCCGATGTACGACATCAACTTCGTCGTCAATCCGCAGGAAACCAAGTCGGTCACCTTCAAGGCCGACAAGCCCGGCGTGTTCTGGTGCTATTGCACCCACTTCTGCCACGCGCTGCACCTGGAGATGCGCAGCCGCATGATCGTCGAACGGCGTTGAGGAGCTCCGTTCACGGCGGGCGCGTCAAGGCGCGCCCGTTTTCCGGCCACAGCACGGCCGCGGGGTGTCCGGTCAGAGGCTCCGCGTACCGGCTTCGATGGTGCCAGTGGCACGGCGAAGCATGGCCGGTTTGACAGGAGGCCCTGAGCAGGGGCCTCCTTTTTTCATCTGCTCATTTCATTCAGAAGGTATCCCGCATGCAGCGCCTCCTGTCCTGCCTGGCCATCGCCCTGACGTTATTGTGCATGCCGGCGCTGGCCGATTCCGCCACGGTCACCGCCCGTGACGGCTGGGCATGGCGCACCCGCGCCGGTCAGTACGGCAGCGCCGGTTTCATCACCCTGAACACGACGGCCACTGCGCAACTGGTCGCCGCCAGCAGCCCGCGCGTCGGCCGGATCGAAATCCATGAAAGCTTTGTCGACGCACAGGGTCGCTTCGGCATGCGCCGGCTGGGAGCCGTCGCCCTGCAGCCGGCCCGCCCGCTGCAGATGCGCCATGACGGCATCCACCTGATGCTGATCGGCCTGCGTACACCGCTGGCGGTCGGCGACCGCTTGCCGCTGTCGCTGACAATCAACAGCGGCGGCCGGACCGAAACCGTGTCGACCACGCTGGAAGTCCGGGCGCCGTAAAGCGCGGGCGCCGTGTGCGGACACCAGCAAACACGGCTCAAAAACAGGATTATTCCTAAATACATTCCAGAATTATGGTGCTGGCATGAGCAGGTCAAGTACGTAGCCTACGTCGTTTCTCCAACCGGCTACGGCATGACTGCGCATGACTTTACCGACCCATTTTCCGCCGCTGTTTCTCGCCCTGCTGACGCCGGGCACGGTCTTGTCCGCACAGGCTGACGGCATCGTCGCCGACCCGGGGGCCGCGAGCACGCAGCAGCCGGTGGTGCAGCGCACCGCCAGCGGCCTGCCGCAGGTCGACATCCAGACCCC